>JAJDET010000137.1 GCA_029259655.1 Planctomycetota bacterium | reverse complement strand
CGCGAGGTCGACCTCGAGCCCGAGCCGTGGACCGACGCCTTCGTCCCGCGCACCCTGCTCGTCGCGCGCAGCGTCACCATCGAAGGCCCTGCGGGCTTGCGCGATCACATGGCCTCGACCCAGCAGCCCGCGCTGCACGTGTACGTCGCCAAGGCCACCCCCGACGGGCTGCTCCAGGAGACGCGCGTGCGCGCACCCCAGCCCGACGGCAGCAACGGCGTGCGTGCCAAGCTCGACGGCCTCGACATCCTGGCCACCCTCGAGCTGCGCGTGCTCGAGCGCCCGGGCCCCGTCGACGTCACCGTCCTGGCCCAGGGGGACGTGTACTGGAGCGACCCGGCGACCGGTGAGAAGTTCCGCGGCGAGCAATGGAAGGCCGTCGGGACCATCGAGGCCCCGGAGGTCCCTGGGGTCCCTGGGGCCACCCGACAATGAGCACGCCTGCGCGCCCCCTCCGGGTGCCCTGGAGCCTCTCGGCGGCCGCCCTGCTGGCCGCCGCCTGCGGCAAGTCGATCGACTCCTGGGAGCCGACCTTCGACGCGCCCTACTCGGCCTTCGACGACGAGAGCTTCGCGGCCCTGAAGCGCGCCCGGGTGCTGAGCGACGCGGGGGACTGGGACGAGGCCTGGCGCGTGCTCGACGCCGCCTGGCGCGCGGACGAGGACAACCTGGACATCGGCGCGGTGCTGCAGGAGATCGAGTACGAGCTCCTGGTGCGCGGGACGGAGGTCGACGGCGAGCTGGCCCTGAGGTCGGCCGACGCGGACCACCGCGGGGCCCTGTTCCGGCGCTGGGACGCGCGCGCGGACGACGCCCCCTCGATTCCGCGCACCGTGCTGCGCGCGCGGGTCGAGCCCGACGCCCTCGCCGCCCTCAACGGGCTCGACGAGGCCCTCGAGCGGGATCCGCGCTGCGCCTGGGCCTGGTACGGGCGCGCCCACACCCTCCTGCGCCTGACCCGCGAGACCCAGCGCTGGCGCCTGGCGCGCGAGGCCCTCGACGCTTGCCTGGCCCTCGATCCCGGGCACCTGCGCGCGCGCCGGCTCGAGGCCTGGATCCTGGCACAGGAGGGGGGCGACGCTGCACCTCCGCTCCAGGCCTGGCTCGAGGCCGCGCAGGGCGACCCGCGCATCTCGCGCACGGAATACGTCGACACGCAGCTGGACCTGGCGCGCACCTGGGTGCTGGAGGGCAGCCCCAAGCGCGCGGCGAAGCTCCTGCGTTCGATGGAGGGCGAGCCCATCGGCCGCGGCCGGCGTCTGGCGATCCTGGCCTGCGCACAGCAGGCCCTCGGGGACGAGGCCGGCGCCCTCGACAGCGCCCGTCGCGCGGAGGGGGCCGGGGAGACCGAGGTCCTGGCCCTCGTCCAGCAGGCGGTGCTCTACCAGCACTACCTCGACAGGCCCGACCAGGCCCTCGAGCAGTGGGCCGACGTGGCGGAGAAGGGCAGCGCCGCCTCCGATCTGTCCGCGATCCTGCAGAGTCTGCGCGCGCGCATCATGCTCGAGCGCGCGGCGCCGGAGTCCGCGCCCTGAAGGCCGTGGTGCAGCGGGTCAGCCGCGCCTGCGTGCGGGTGGACGGAGTCGTCGTCGGCTCCATCGAGGCCGGCATGCTGATCCTGCTCGGGGTGCTGGCGGGGGACGGCGAGGGCCAGGCCGCGCGCCTGGCCCAGCGTATCGGCCGCTTTCGTTTCTTCGCGGACGCGGACGGCCGCATGAACCGCTCGGTGCTCGAGGTGGCGGGCGGGGCCCTGGTGGTGAGCCAGTTCACCCTGGCGGCGGACGGGCGCAAGGGGCGTCGGCCCTCCTTCGACAAGGCCGCGCCGGCGGCGGAAGCCGAGCCCCTGTACGAGCGCTTCGTGGCCCTGCTGGCGGAGCAGGGTATCCCCACGGCGACGGGGCGCTTCGGGGCGCAGATGGAGGTCGAGCTGGTGGGGGACGGCCCGGTGACCTTCGTCCTCGAGGAGGCCTGACCCCGGCGCCTCCGGGTCATGTGGCCGGGGCGTCACAAGTTCTTGCTTGACATAGGGATATTGCCGAACGAGCATCGCGGATCGCCCCCCCTCGGGGGCTCTTTCCCCTCCCCAGGAGCACCCTCTTCTTCGATCCATGACGGGCCGCACGATCACCAAGAAGGAACTCGTGAACCGCATCGCGGAACAGACGAGCCAGACGAAGGTGGTGGTGAAGGAGATCCTCCAGCAGTTCCTGGACGAGATCATCGAGGAGCTGTCGGTCGGGAACCGCCTCGAGTTCCGCGAGTTCGGGGTCTTCGAGGTCAAGGTGCGCGCCGCGCGCCTCGCCCAGAACCCGCGGACCCTGGAGAAGGTCAGCGTTCCGGAGAAGCGCGTCGTGAAGTTCAAGGTCGGACGCATGATGCGCGAGAGGGTCTGCGACGAGCCGGCGGAGGAAGCGGAGGAGATCGATCCCACGCCGCCCCCGGCACCCCAGCCGCCGCCGACGCCGCCCTCGCCGTCGAACTCTCCTTTCTGACTCCATGACTTGGCGCGCATCGGCGCGCGCCAAGGATGCCTGCGGCGCCCGGCGCGCCCCGCGCGCCGGGCGATTCCTTCGGAATCGGGGGGGCGATGCGGGTTCTACGGGGTGTGGAGCTCTATCGCAGGAGGCGGTTGAGCGAGGCGTACCACGGCGAGAAGAAGTCGGACGTTCCCGTGACGAAGTCCGGGAGCAAGTCGCCGTTCATGTCGCCGATGGCGCCGGCTCCACCGCTGATGCTGCTGATGCCGCCCCCGTTGTCCAGGTAACCCTGCGGTGGATCGAAGGTCCCGTCACCCCGACCCGTGTGCAGGAACGGACCGGCGAGGATGTCGAGAAGACCGTCTCCGTTCATGTCGAGCAGGTGAACCCGCCCCAGGCCCGAGTCGGGGACACTGGGCTGCACGACGAAGGTCCCGTCGCCGACCCCGAGGACCACGGTGACGTGGTTCGAGATCACGACTCCGCCGGAAACGACGATGTCGGCATCCCCGTCGTCGTCCACGTCGTCGACGGCGATGGCGACTCCCCCGGTTGGGAGCGGATAGACGTCCGGCGCACCGAAGAACCCGCCTCCGGTGCCGCGATGGACCCGGATCTCTCCGGGTCCGGATCCCGTCAGGTCCTTTCGGGCCGTGAGCACGAGATCCAGGACGCTGTCGCCGTCCAGGCGGGCGAGGGCGACGTCCCAGGGTCTCGACCCGAACACTGCCTCGACCCGGGGCAGCCCGAAGGTCCCTCCCCCGGTTCCCAGCAGGACGACGTAGCTTCCGTTCGTGCTCCCGGACGAGTCGACGGCGACGACCGCGTCGAGCGTGCCGTCGCGATCCAGGTCGGCGACGGCGAAGCGCCGCGCAAGGCCCAGATTGGAGGGGTTCTCCACCTCGGTCGCGACCGGCGCGGCGAGGCTTCCATTGCCGGAGCCACGGAGGAAGACGAGCTGCCCACCACTGAGCGGAGACGCGCCCGGACTCGATTTGCTCAGAGCCAGGACGTCCAGCGTGAAGTCCCCATCCACGTCGAGGATCTCGATCTGCTCGAAGCTGGCCCCGGAGGCCGGGAACGACTGGGGCTGTCCGAAGGTGCCGTTGCCGTTGCCCAGCGCGATCGTGAGCTCGTCCTCGACGACAGGGGACGTGTTGTCGTCCCGGACGAGGTCGAGCACTTGATCCCCGTTCAGGTCCCCGAGGGCCACGACGGCTCCGGTATTGCCGGCGTCCGTCAGCTCGATGAGATCGACGAACGTGTCGTCCCTGGGGCCGAGGAGCAGCTTGACGAACTGGCGCCCGGCGACGGCTACGTCGCGCTGCCCGTCCTCGTCGAAGTCGCCGACCGTCATTCGGCTGGGGCTGTTCCCGACGAACGAGCTCTCCGCGGCCGCGAACGCGCCGCCTCCCCGACCGCGGAGGAAGTAGAACGATTTGTCGTTGTTGTGGACGCCGGCCACGTCCACGACCCCGTCGTCGTCCAGGTCGACGGCCCTCACGTCGAACATCCCGAACGAGCTCGACGATCCGGCCGTCCGCACCGTTGCGGCCGAGAACGTCCGGTTGCCGGTGTTGAAGACCAGTGCGAAGAGGCCCCGCTGGCCGAAGGCGAGGTCGGGCTGGGTGTCGCCGTTCAGGTCTGCGACGTCCACGGCGAAGGAGGAGTCCGCTCCCGTCAGGGACTGAGGTGATCCCAGGGCTCCGGACGGAGAGCCCCACAGGACGCTGGCCGCCTGGGTCGAGGCCGTGACGGCGTCGACGTTTCCGTCCAGGTCCAGGTCGGCGAGCGCGAAGTCCAAGACGTCCCCGCCGACGACGGTGGAAAGCGCAGCCCCGAAGGTCCCGTCGCCGTTGCCGGGCAGCACCTCGAGCCTTGAGTTGGTGGAGTCGAGCGTCCAGACGAGATCGGGGATCAGGTCACCGTTCATGTCTGCGATCCCGACCCGGCGCGGGCTGGTTCCTGTGCCCACGGTCGAGGGCGCGAGGAACGTCCCGTCGCCCACACCGAGACGGACATTGAGCATCCCCGACCCGACCTGGGCGAGGTCCTCGGTCCCGTTCCCGTCGAAGTCGCCGGTCGCAATGTCCGCTCCGCCTCCGCCCGGGACAACCGTCGGAGCCTCGAAGGCGAACCCGGGCAGGCCGAAGAACAGGAGCAGGTCGTCCGCGGACGCCACCCAGTCGAGGTACCCGTCCCCGTCCAGGTCCGCGCTCTCCAGGTCCGCGAAGTCGTCGGGCGCGAAGTAGGTTGGAATGGAGAAGACGGGCTTCCCGGAATCCCTCCCGAAGCGCACGTCGACCGCCTTCGTGAAGGCGAAGTCGCCCTGGGCGGCCGAGTCGAGGACGGCGGCCTGGGCCGTGACTCTCCGACCGCACAGGTCGGGAGTCACGGGCACGGACGCGAGCAACGGACCCGAGCGGCCGTTGCGCAGGATCGTGAATCGCAGCGTGACGATCGGGGGACCCGGGAAGAGCGTGGCGCCGAACTGGGGCAGGAACGTCGGCGCCGGGAAGGTGCCGTAGTAGAGGACCGCCGGAGCCAGGGGCCGCGCGTTCGACACGAACAGGTGGAAGGGACGGCCTTCGATCGGGGAGCCGAACATCTCGAGCCTGGGAAGGCCTCGACTTCCTGGAGTTGCGAGCCCGAGCGTCTGGACGAGGGGAGTATCCGTGCAGTCCTCGCTCAGTTGCGAGCCGACGACCAAGGGAGGGGCCAGCGTGCCCGGCTTTCCGCGAGACGCCTGCGCGGTGGGGACCGCGGCGAGTGTCACGGAGACCGCGAGAGCGGACGCGATGCGGTACATGAGAGGCCTCCCCGACGTCACGGAGGAATGCAAGCGGCGATGCCAGCGGCCAACGACGCGAGTCTACACCCTTTCGTCCGTCGTGGCCGGACCCTCCGATCGGGCGGTCAGGGAGAGATCGCGGTGAGGGCCCTTACCAGGCGGTCGCGGATCTTGCGGGTCTCGGGAGTGGGGGTGGTGAGGAGGTTCTTGCGCTCGGCGGGGTCGGACTCGAGGTCGTAGAGCTCCTCGCCGGCGGGGGTGAGGATGAGCTTGTGGCGGGCGTCGCGGATGGCGCGGGAGCTGGTGTCGTGGGGGGGCGGGCCGTTGGGGCGGAAGTCCTCGGTGTAGAGATAGCGGCGCGTGGACGGACGCGACGGGTCCTCGAGGTAGGGGACGAGGCTCTGCGAGTCGAGCTCGACGTCGGGGAGGGTTCGCGCGAGGTCGACACCGGCGACGTCGGCGACCGTCGCGAACACGTCGGTGACGTGCACGAGCGCGGCGCACGTCGCGCCGGGGGACGCGACGCGTGGGCCGGCGGCAATCAGGGGGACGCGGACGCCGTCCTCGTAGAGTGTTCCCTTGCCATGCGGCCGGGAGGAGCTCGGGAGCAACTTCGCGAGGGGGCCGTTGTCGCCGAGGAGCAGGATCGTCGTGCGCTCGCGCTGGTCGCCGAGACCGTCGATGAGCCGACCGATCATCGCGTCGGCCGCCTCGACCATCGCCCGGTAGAGCTCGCGGGGTGTCGGATCCGGGCCGGAGACCGACGCGAGGTGGACCGGAGGCCGGTGCAGAGGCGCGTGCGGGGCGTGCAGGGCCAGGTAGCAGAACCACGGCTCCTCGCGGGTCTCGATCCACTCGAGCGCGTTCTCGACCGTCGCCTCGGTCAGGTAGCCGTCCACGTGCGTGCGCTGTCCGTTCACGATCGACGGCCACCGGAAGTAGGTGTCTTCCCCGCGCAAGAGCGCCCCCGCGAAGTGTCCGTACCCGGCCTCGTTGGGCGCTCTCCAGCCGCCGACGTCGACGTTGCCGAGGTGCCACTTGCCGAACGCGGCGTGTGCGTAGAGGCCGTCCGTTCCAAGGTCGAGCATCTCGGGCAGCACGGTCTCCGCCTTCGGGAGCGCGTAGCCCTTGCCCATGTTCACGATCGTCCCGATCCCCGTCCGGAATCCCAGTCGCCCGGTCTGTATTGCCGCGCGCGTCGGCGAGCAGAGCGGATAGGCCCAGGCGTTCTCGAACCGCACGCCGCGCCGTGCGAGGGCGTCGATGTTCGGCGTGCGCGCGGACTCGCCCGCATAGCAGGAGAGCCCGTCCGGTCCCAGGTCGTCGAGGACGACGACGAGGACGTTGTCGCGCCGTACGGGAGCGTTCGGCTGCGCCCCGCACGCTGCGAGCGCGAGCGCGAGCGCGATCAGCTTCGCACGCCGCACTTCGTGCGCACGGCTGCGAGGGCCCGCTCGACGTCCGCGATGAGATCGTCCACGTGCTCGATTCCAACCGAGAGCCGCACGAGGCCGTCCTGCAGGCCCGCAGCGCGCCGCTCCTCCGGCGGGATGCTCGCGTGGGTCATCAGCGGCGGGACCTCGACCAGCGACTCGACGCCGCCGAGCGACTCGGCCAGCGTGAAGATGCGCGTCGCCATGGAGAAGGTCTTGCCCGACTCGACGCCTCCGGCGAGCTCGAACGAGATCATTCCGCCGTACCCGGACATCTGGCGGTTCGCGAGCGCGTGCTGCGGGTGGCTCTCGAGACCGGGGTAGATCACCTTCTCGACGACGTCTTGCTGCTCGAGGAAGCGCGCGATCGCGAGGGCGTTGTCAGAGTGGCGGTCCATCCGCACCGCGAGAGTCTTCGTCCCGCGCAACACGAGAAAGGCGTCCATCGGCCCGAGCTGTCCGCCCACGGCGTTCTGGTAGAAGGCGAGCTCCTCGCGCAGCTTGTCGTCGTTCCCGCAGATGCAGCCGGCGACGACGTCGGAGTGCCCGCCCAGGTACTTCGTCAGCGAGTGTAGGACGAGATCGGCCCCGTGCTCCAGCGGTCGCTGGAGGTACGGGGTCGCGAACGTGTTGTCGACGATCGTCAGCGCGCCGCGGCTCCTCGCCATCTTCGACAGCTCCTCGATGTCGCACAGCGCGAGCAGCGGATTGGTCGGCGTCTCGAGGTACAGGTAGCGCGTGCTGTCCTTGAACGCGTCCTTCACCGCGCCGGCGTCGGTCGAGTCGACGAACGTGTACTCGATTCCGTAGCGAGCGAAGACCTGCTGGAAGATGCGGTAGGTGCCGCCGTACAGGTCGTTCCCGCAGACGACGTGGTCGCCGGGGACCAGGCGGTCCATCAGCGCGTTCGTCGCAGCGAGTCCGGAGGCGAAGCCGAGCCCCCAGCGCGCGCTCTCGAGCGAGGCCAGGTTCTCTTCGAGCGCGGTCCGCGTCGGGTTCGTCGTCCGCGAGTACTCGAAGCCGAGGCGCGGCTCGCCCGGGGCGTCCTGTTCGTAGGTGCTGTTGAAGTGGACCGGCGTCATCAGGGCCCCCGTCTCGGGGTTGGGCTCCTGGCCGGCGTGAATGGCGCGCGTCTCGATCCGGGTCTTGTGTTTCATCTGTCTCCTCGGGAGGCGTTCCTCTGCCCCGATGGTAGCGGACCGGACCCCGTACCGAACTCGTTCATCGCCTCGGAGAGCGCCTCGTACCTCGAGCGCAGCTCGTCGGGGAGCCCCGCCGTCATGAGGTTCTCGCGCTCGAACGGGTCGTCCCGGAGGTCGAAGAACTCCTCCCCGGTACGGGTCTGGATCAGCTTGTAGCGAGCGTCTCGGATGGCGCGCCGGTCGCGGGCCCGGGGCTTGAAGCCGTTCGGGCTGAAGAGCTCGGTGTAGAGGAAGCTCCGCCGCGAGGGGGCGTCCGGGTCCGCGACGAGCGGGAGGAGGCTCTGAGAGTCGAGCTCCACCTCCGGCAACGTCGCATCGAGGTCCACACCGGCGAGATCGGCCACGGTCGCGAACAGATCCAGGACGTGCACGAGCGCCTCGCAGACGCTGCCTGACCGGCCGACGTCGGGACCGGCCACGATCAGGGGCACGTGGACGCCGCCCTCGTGCACCGAGCCCTTCCCGCGCCGGGTGTCGGCGTGCGGCGGTTCTGCCGCCGTGGCCGTGCCGTTGTCGGACGTGAGCACGATCGCGGTGCGCTCGCGCGCGTCGCCGAGGCTCTCGAGGAGCCGCCCGATCATCGTGTCCGCGGCCTCCAGCATGGCCTTGTACTTCTCGCGATGACCGGGCTCCTCGCCCTCCGCCACCTCCAGCGAGCAGAGGTCCGCCGGCGGGACGTGGTGTTCGGTGTGCGGGGCGTGGAGCGCCAGGTAGCAGAACCACGGCTCGGGCGCCGAATCGAGCCACGCGATCGCGTCCTCGACCGTGGCCTGCGTCAGGTAGCCCTCGCGTTCGCGCTCCACTCCGTTCTCGTTGTGGCGCCACTGAAAGTACCCGCCCGGGCTCCTCAGGAGCCCCCCCGAGAAATGTCCGTAGCCGTTCACGTTGGCGGCCGCCTTGCCGTCGGCCCCGACGTTCCCGAGGTGCCACTTGCCGAACGCCGCGTGCGCGTAGCGACCGTTCGTGCCGAGGTCGAGCATCTCCGGCAGCGTGGTCTCCGCTTCCGAGAAGTAGAAGCCGTCCTCGGGAATGCGCACCAGGTCTCCGATCCCGGTCCGGAACCCGTAGCGCCCGCTCTGGATCGCGGCACGCGTGGGGGAGCAGATCGGCATCGCCCAGGCGTTCGCGAAGCGGACCCCCTCGGCGGCGAGGGCGTCGATGTTCGGCGTCGGAGCCGGATCGCCACCCACGGCGTAGCAGCCCGGCCCGTCCACGCCCATGTCGTCCAGCAAGATCAGGAGCACGTTCCGCTGCGGCACGACCTCGCCCGTGGCGGACGCCTCGGACCCGCAGCCGGCGAGCGCGCACGCGAGCACCAGGAGAGTGGCGGTGGGAGTGGACTCCATCGTCGCCATCATTGCTCAGCGAGGACGCTCCCGGAAGCACGCCGGTTCGCGCGGGCGGATTCCCGGCCGCGGCGCCTTTGATCGAGCTACTTGCAGGGGAACAATGCGTCGGCCATGGACAACCTCCGCGTACCGCTCTCGAGCTTCGCGCCCGACGCGCTCGAGTGGCCCCGGGTCCGGGAGGTCCTGAGCCGGTTCGCACCCGGCCCGCTCGGGCGGCGCGCGCTCCAGGCGCTGGAGCCGCGGAGCGACGCCGACGCGCGGCTCTCGCTGGATCGAGTGCGGGAGCTCCTGGCGCGCAAGGAGAGCGGGCTTCCCCTCGGCGCGACCGAGGACCCCGACCCCATGCTGACGGCCGCGCGAGAGTTCGGGCGGGCCCTCACGGGCGAGGAGCTCCTGGGCGTCCTGCGGTTCCTGCGCGGCGCGCGCTCGAACGTCGCCTTCCTGCGGGCCCAGGTCGAGTCGCTGCCCACGTGCGCCATGCTGGTCTTCCGCGTTCCGGATCTCTCGTCCCTGGAGAAGCTGCTCGACGGTGCGCTCGACGAGCGCGGCGTGCTCGTCGACGACGCATCCCCGGCGCTCGGTGTCGTGCGGCGCGAGATCGCCGCGCTCTCGCGCCGCATCGAAGAGGCCGTCCGGAAGATCGCGTCGCGCCGCGAGCTCAAGAACGTCCTGGCCGAGGGGCACGCCGGCCAGGTGCACCGACGCGGCGGGCGTCCGGTCCTGGCCGTGAAGGCGCGCTCGCGCGGGCAGGTCCCGGGGCTGGTTCACGACCGCTCGCAGAGCGGCGAGACCCTGTTCGTCGAGCCGCGCGAGGTGGTCGAGTCCGGGAACCGCCTCGCGGAGTGCCGCTCCGACGAGTCGCGCGAGGAGTCGCGCGTGTTCCTCGAGCTGTCGCGCGAGATCGCCGAGGCCGAGCCTGCGATCCGCGACGTCGCCGGGCGCGTCGCCGAGTTCGAGCTCGTGCGCCTCGCAGCCGACTGGGCAGCGAGCGAGGGCGGCGTGTGTGCGCTCCAGCCCGGCGACACCGGCGCCGGCCCGGGCCTCGTCTTGCGGGCGATGCTCCACCCGCTGCTCTCGGAGGCGCTGCGCGCGGGCGCGATCGACGAGGTCGTGCCGCTCGACCTCCGGCTGGGCGGGGAGTTCGACATGCTGGTGATCACTGGCCCGAACACGGGCGGCAAGACGCTCGCACTGAAGAGCGCCGGGCTGGCGTGCCTCCTCACGCGGCTCGGTCTGCCGGTTCCGGCGGCGGAGCGGACGACGGTCCCGCTCCTCGACGGCATCGCCGCCGACATCGGCGACGAGCAGGAGGTCGCCCAGAGCCTCTCGACCTTCTCCTCGCACCTGGTGCGGATCAAGGCGGGCCTGGAGCGTGCGGGACCGAAGACCCTCGTCCTGCTCGACGAGCTCGGCGGCGGAACGGATCCCGACGAGGGCGCCGCGCTCGGCGACGCGATCATGGAGACGCTGCTCGAGCGCGGCGTGCCGACGCTCGTCTCCACGCACCTCGGGAAGCTCCAGGAGTTCGCGTTCCGCCACGCGCGGGCGGAGAACGCGTCGGTCGAGTTCGACCTCGAGACGCTCGCGCCGCGCTACCGCCTCCTCGTGGGGACTCCGGGCGAGTCGCGCGCGCTCTACATCGCACGCCGGCTCGGGCTCGATCCGGGCGTGCTCGCCCGCGCCGAGGAGCGCGTCGAGCGACGGTCGGAGGAGGTGCTGGAGCTGCTCGACCACGTGCGTCGCTCGCGCGAGCGGGCCGAGGTCCTGCGCGGCGAGGCAGAGGATCGCCTGTCCGCTCTCGCGCGCGACGAGCGCGAGCTCTCGGACGCCAAGGACGCCGTCGACGAGCGCGGCCGCCTGCTCGAGGCCGAGGCGCAGCGTGGGCTCGAGGAGCGCATCGCGGGCTCGCGCCCGCTCCTCGTCCGAGCTCGAGCGATCCTGCCCCAGCTCCCGCGCGCAGCGCGCGACGCGCTCGAGGAGCTGATCGACGCCCTCGACTCGACGCTCGAGGGCGCCGCGCTCGGCGATCGGCGCAAGGCCTTCGTCGACGGGCTCAAGAAGGGCCAGCTCGTGTGGGTGCCGCGCCTGAAACGCCGCCTCCAGGTCCAGCGCGTGTGGCGCGACAAGGGCGAGATCAAGGTCCAGATGGGCAAGACCGGCATCACGCTCTCGCTCGACGAGGTGTCGGAGTACGAGGGACTCTGAGCTACTCGCGCGTCACGAGCCGGTAGGTGTTGGGCGCGCGTTGCGTCCGCCAGCGCTCGGGTCCCGTGAGCTCCCCGCGCTCGCCCGACGGCCGCTGGGCACCCCGCTGGGCGTGCGACTCGACGATCACACCGGTGCAGTCGATCCCGTGCGTCTCGAGGAGGTAGCGGACGACGATGCGCTGGAGCGGGGGCGTGGCGACCAGGTACGCATTGCGGTCGACCAGGTGGGGGAAGAGCTCGCGGGCGCGCTCGAGGCCGGCGCGCTCGAGCTGGTCGTAGAAGCGCGGGGAGTAGATGGGCCAGCCCATCGAGACGTGGGGGATCGCGCGGCTTCCCGGGCCGAGGAGGGGATCGGCGC
>JAJDET010000136.1 GCA_029259655.1 Planctomycetota bacterium | reverse complement strand
GGCTCTCCGGCGCTTGCCTCACCTCCGGCGCTTGCCTCACCTCCGGCGCTTGCCTCACCTCCGGCGCTTGCCTCACCTCCGGCGCTTGCCTCACCTCCGGCGCTTGCCTCACCTCCGGCGCTTGCCTCACCTCCGGCGCTCTCGAGACCCTCCATTCATGACTCTCTCACCCGCTCGATCTGTATCCCTGCCCGCACTGGCGCTCCTGTGCGGAATCGGTATCGCCCACGTGTCCGACGCTCAACAGTTCGTTCAGCAGACGGCCACGCGCTTCCCGAGCCCGAACCCGGCGGAGTGGACGAACCAGATCACGATCGGTGATCTCGATGGGGACGACGATCTCGACATCGTCTTCGCCAACGGCGGCAACTTCAGCTCCCCCGGCACCGACCAGCTGGTCCGCGTCTACTTCAACGACGGTGCCGGTTTCTTCAGCGACGGATCCGTTGGCGCAACGGGCGGAATCACCGGGCTCCATCGCGGGGTCGAGCTAGGTGATGTCGAGGGCGACGGGGACCTGGACATGATCCTGGTTCAGGACTTCGCACGGCCCGCCGCGCTCCTGATCAACGACGGGAGCGGGAGTTTCACCAACGAAGGCGCCGCGCGCCTTCCCGCGATCAACCTCAGCAGCTCGCGCGCCCAGTTCGGCGATGTGGACAACGACGGGGACCTCGACCTCTTCATCGTGAGCGGCACGAACAGCCGTTTCGATTGCGGCCAGTACCGCCTCTACCTCAACGACGGTGCAGGCTTCTTCTCCGATGTCACCGGTGCGCAGTTTCCGCTCGGAAACGAGTGCGAGAACATGGATTGCATCTTCGGCGACATCGACGGGGACTTCGACCTGGACATTCGCACGGCCAGCACGGGAACAGCCAACAGCCGGCTCTACCGCAACGATGGAGCCGGTGCGTTCACACTCGATTCGAGCCCGCCCGCAGACAGCACGGCCTATTCATACGACTTCGGTGACATCGACGGGGACGGGGACCTGGACCTGCTCGGTACCAACGCCGGCAGCTCCAACACGGAACGACTGCTCGTGAACGATGGAACCGGCCTCTTCACGGACGCCACGTCGCAACTCCTCTCCAACCCCAACATCGACGACAACGACAGCAAGTTCTTCGACTACGACAACGACGGTGACCTCGACCTTCTGATCGGGGCCCTGGGTGGGAGCGCGGAGCGGATCTACAACAACTCGAGCGGAGTGTTCACGCTCACCTCCGGCGTGATCAGCGCCCAATCGGATTCGACCCTGGACGTCATGGTCGCCGACCTGACGGGCAACGGACGCCTGGACATCGTCACGGGCCAGGGTGAGTCCGGGAACTTCCAGAACCGGATCTACGTCAACACCACGGGCCCCGCGGACACGATTCCGCCCTCGATCGTCGCCACGGAGCAGGTCCGCAACACGGAATCCGAAGGCCCCCACGTCGTCCGCGCCGCGGTGCTCGACCAGATGACCTCGGATCGCAACTTCTTCGACAAGGGTGTCGAGCTGAACTACTCGGTGAACGGCGGTGCTGCCAAGGTCGCCCCGATGACTCACAGCGGCGGCCAGATCTACCGAGGCGAAGTACCCGAGCAACCCGCCGGATCGGCCATCGACTACTGGATCAGCGCCACCGACTTCGCCGGCAACACCGGCACGGGCGAAGTCCAGTCCTTCAACGTCCTCGGAGGCCTTCCCCTGATCGCGGACGTGAACGAGCTCTTCGCTTCGGTCGGCGGGGTCGTGAGCTTCAGGCTGCGGGCCGGAACCGAGCACGCGGGTCGCACGTTCATCCTCCTGGCCACCACGGCGGGAACGACGCCCGCCTACATCAGCGACGGGATCGTCCTGCCCTTCAACCTGGCAGGAATCCCGAGCCCGAGCTCCGGTGCCGTCGCCGCGCAGAACACCGTTCCGAAGGTGAGCGGCAACGCTCCCAAGCCGCGCTTCTTCCGGAGGATGCTCATCGAATCGAGCACGGTCGCGACTCTGATCGCAGTCGGCGGGCTCGACGCCGAGGGCACGACGAATTACCAGCTCGTCGTCCCCCCCGATCCCAGCCTGGCCGGGATCACCACGCACTACGCCTACCTGGTCGTGCAGAACCCGCCCAGCCAGAGCTTCTTCTCGACGACCGGGATCACACTCTTCGCGAGCAACGCGGTTCCGATCGACCTGATGCGGTGACGGCAGGCCGCTCGCGTGGGGCGCTGCCGCGGGCACTCAGGCTCCGAACAGCTCCAATCGCATGACAACACTCGAGGCGAACTCGAGGGTTGTATCGGGCTCTCTGCGTGCGAGCTCCCAGGGGACAGGACGTACCGCAGCAGGTCGCCCTCGCGAAGACCGGAGCGTCTCGATCGGCGCGCCCCACCACAGGTCGAGCGATCGCGGTAAGGTCCACTCCTCCGAACCGCTCAGCTCCCCTCGAACCCCGCCACGAGTCGACCCGGTTGCTGCGGGGCGAACACCATGGAAGGGATCTTCGAGTCCGCTCGCCTTCGACGTTTGTCCGGACCGTGCCGTCGGGGTGGTCGCGGTGAATCGGACCGGCAGGAATCTCTCTGCTGCGGACCCGCCGGGGACAAAACGTGCATGTGCCGTACATTCGGTGCATGGGGCATCGAGTGCGGCGGCGCCTGCGCGACTCCGCCTGATCGCCCTAAGAGGTGAATCAAGGACGAGTTGGGCGAATCGCCGCGGCCCTGGCACAGGTCGTGCTCCAGGGGTGAGCGTACTGCACCCAACCGAACTCGCGCCAAGGCGAGGAGAGACCTCCCCATGCACCTTATCCCGGCACTTCTCATCGGCTCGCTCGCCTCACCTCAGCTCTCGGAGGAGGGATCGCTTCTCGCCGCAGTGCCTGAAGAGGCCTTCGCTCTTCTGCACGTCGCCGACCCGAACGCTCTGCGCTCCCGGGCCGAGCTCAACGACTGGGTGGCGCTGTACGGTTCTCCTGACGGAGAGCCAGGGCTCCACGCCCTGGCGCAAGAGTACGAGGAGGCCACGGGGACCGACTTCGACGGCCTGTTCGAGCTGGCTCTCGAGCTGCACGGCGAAGCCCTGCTCTTCTTCACCGGTGAAGTGGCGGGCTTCCTTGCGGAACCACCGCCGAACCGCGCAGCACTTGCTGATGTGTTGAACGGATGGCTGACGGACCAGCCGCGACGCACGGTCGAGATCGCGGGCGGGCGGGTCGAGCTCGCCGCCTGGCCGGATACTCCCGGCACTTCGATCGAACGCACCGGGCACTTCCTGGCTTTCCTCGATCACCCCCTCGCCCTGGGGCTCTACTCGGGCGACAGTGCGGAGGCGGTGCTGGAGGCGTTGGAAGACAGCCTCGGGGGTCTGTTGGGAGGAGAGCGCCGCGCACCGGTGGTCGCGGGGTTCCTCGCCGCCGGGGGTGGAACGACTCGCGGGATCGCGGCCTTCGTCGACTTCACGCCTTTCGTGGGCATGGCGGAGAAGGCGCTTCGCGAGGCCGTGGAGAGTGTGCTTCCCGATCCGACGGGTCTCCTGGGCCTCGAGGGCGGAACGTGGCTCTTCGCCACCGCGGACGTCTCTCCCGGGACGCACGTCGAGGTGAACGCGCGGCTGCGAATCCCCGAGGGAACGCTCGCCGCGGAACTGGCGGACAGCCTCGAGCCCCTTCCGATCATGCTTCCTCCCGATCTGCCGCGCGGTACCTGGTACGCGTGCGCGATCGACTGGAACGTGAGTCGTTTCTACGCGACGGCGCGTGCCGCTTTCGAGCGAGAGGAAGAGGGCGGCTTGATAATCGTCGATCAGGGATTGGCGGCTGCGAAAGCTCTCTCGGGTGTAGACCCTGTCGAAGACGTCCTCGAACAGCTCGAGGGTTTGTTCGCGCTGTACCACGTCCTGGACCCGGACGAATTGCCGCTGGAGGGAGAGGAAGGGTTCGGTTTCCTCGCCGGCCTGGTCGACGGCAACCGGTTCCTGGATGCCTTCGAGGCTGTGCTCGGTGTAGGCGGAATAGGCGTCGACCCCATCGAGCTGGAAGGGGCCAAGACCTACCTGGGGGGCCGCGACACTTACACGGGCGGCGACGACATCGCGGTGAAAGAGACTGACGGCGGATTGTCCATCCTGCCCCACCGCCTGCTGGTGAGCTTCAGCCGGGAGACCCTGGTGCGCGGTCTCCGCGCGCTGGGGCGGGTGGAAGGAGCCGGGCTGAAACCGAGCTCGCAGCTCCAGGCGGCATTCGACGAAAACGCCGGCGCCTTCGCATTCGCCTACGCCGAGCTCTCCCACCTCCGAACGCTGGCTCTCCTGCATGAGGGGAAGCCTTCACCGGATGAGAAGGACCCGTTCGATTCCCAGCTCACGCTCGCCGCGCACCGCACCACGGCCGGATTCGAAGTGCGGTTGTACACGCGGTGAGGCGGCAAGCCCTGACCCCGAAGTGATTCTCGGGGACCGCTCAGCTCCCCTCGAACCCCGCCACCAGTCGACCTGGTTGCTGCGGGGCGAACACCATCGAACGGATCTTCGCGTGCGGGGTCGTGGTGGTCGTCGTCCACGTGAGCGTGCCCGTCGCATGATCGTAGCGGTAGAGCTCCAGGAGGTTCCCGAACACCGAAGAGCCGAACGGGACGTAGACCAGATCGCGGTTGGTCGGGTCGGCTGCGATGGCGGCGCCGTTCGTCAGCGTGACTCCGTTTCCGGCGTCCACGACTGGCGTGAAGGAGAGGCCTCCGTCGCCCGAACGGTAGATGTGCTTGCCTCCCGACGGAGCGCCTCCGACGCTCTCGTCGATGTCGATCGACTCGACCCAGACCACGGACGGGTCCGCCTCCGAGACGACTCCGTTGAACGAGTTGGTCGCGCCGCCGGTCTGCGTGAGACCCGAGGCGAAGGTCCAGCTCGCTCCGCCGTCGAAGGTCGTGACGACGCCGTCCGACACCATGCCCACGACGACGTGATCGATGTCCGCGGGATCGAAGGCGGCGAAGTACACGATCACGGTCGTCGGCGCACCCGTGCCCAGCGGGTTCCAGGTCTCGCCGCCATCGAATGATTCGAAGAACCCACCGTTTCCATCCAGCCCACGCACGTGCAGGTCGTCCAGCGGATCGACGCCCAGAGCGACAACGCCCTCGAAGAGACCCTTGACCGGCACGACCTTGTTACGCCCGGAGGCGTCGAGGTCGATGCGCCAAACGCTCTGAGACTCCACGAAGGTCCACGCGTAGGCCCTGCTTCCCGACCCTACGAGCCGAAGGGTCGAGCCCGAGATCGTGCCGACCGGTCGCCAGTTGCAGCCGCCGTTCTGGGACACGTAGATCTTGCTCTGGTACTCCGCCAGGATCCGGTCAGAGCCGCGGACCACGGCCAAGCCGAAGCTGCCCTGCCCGGTCTGCATGGGCTTGGAGCTCGTGGCCCAGGTCGTCCCGTCGTCCGCTGTCGTCCCGATGGACGGGATGCCCCCGATGTTGTTGCAGTTCGCTTGCGAGATCGGGGCCGAGGTCGGCGCCGAGAACTGTGCCTCCGCAATCTGGACAGTCAGCACGAGAATCAGCACCGCAGCTGCAAACCTGGTCGTCGTGTTCATTATCGGAGGGTACGAGGCCGGCCCGTTTTTCGATAGTGCGGGAGACGGGCACTGGTGGGCTCGACGACAAGTGGCGACGTATCGTTGGCGCCGCCGTCCGACACGACCGAAACGAACGGAAAGGTGAGTCAAGAACAGGTTGAGCGAACCGCTGCGAAGGGCGCGCTGCCAGGGCAGGGGAGGCGGTGTGACGGAGGTTGCTGCGCAGCTAGGGGGTCCAGCGGCTCCCAAGCTCCAAGATCACGGGCGGCACGAGTGGCTGTGGGCCGGCGAGACACAGCAGAATCGGCGGGGAGCTGGGGGGAAGCTGAATCACCTCGCCGGTGCCGGTGATCGTGGGGGTGATCGTCGGGTTGCCGACGTAGTACACGGAACCGCTGCTGGTGATGGTGATGGTGATGGTGACGAAGAGCTGGTCGCTGACGCTCACGCGTGGCGTCCGCTTGGGCCCTCGAGGGACGTCAGCGTGAGAAACTACTCGGTCATCTGGGTGGGCCTCCGGTCCACGTTGCTCCCCGTGGGCAGCTGGAGCGTGTCGCCGTGCACGACGGCGGTCAGATGCTGCAGGAGGTTGTCGTCGGCGCGGACGTTCAGCGACTCGATGGCCCCCTGTTCGACGTGTAGCGCACCTTCGCTTCGGGGGTCCGCCTCTCCGAGCCGCACTCCGCTCAGGGAGTGACTCTCCGCCGCGACCACATGCCCCACAAGAGCCACCCCCCGAGGCCCAGCGCGGCCACGAAGAACAGGGCTCCGCATCCACGCAGGATCACGGCGAGGGTCTGGTCGGAGCTCAGTAGCCCGAGCTCGCTCAGGAGATAGCCCCAGTCGTGAATCGGTTCGCCGGCTCCCAGACCCACGAGCGGCAGCGACTGTGAACGCGCGTCGGCCACGTAGACGGCGACGTTGTAGAGGTTGGTCGCGAACCACGCGAGCGCGAACGCTACTGCGAAGTAGTCACGCTGGCGGAGGAACATCGCCGCTCCCACGACCGGGGCCATGCACTGCAGCAACGTCCCCCCGGCGATTCCGAGGAACTTGCCGAGAACACCGAACACCACGTGCCCGAGCTCGTGAACTCCGAAGTTCAGCGCGCCGATCACGCTCGAGTATTCGGCGTCACCCAGGTGCCGCACGGTCCAGTAGGCCATCAGCCCGAGCAGCGGGACTCGCGGCAACCACGAGGCTTCGGCGCACCAGGCGCGCATGTCGTCCCGGAGGAACCCGAATGGACCGCGGGCATCGACGGTGGCCGTGGCCACGCTCGCAGCGACCTTCGCGAATCGAGGATCCGGGTGCGGATCGGGCGGGCGCGGTTCCCTCTCGTCGGTCCGCGCCGCGCAGCGCGGGCAGAGACACTCCTCGCCCACGACCTGCAGCTCATCCCGCGCGAATGCGGCGCAGCAGCCTGCGCACAGCGCCTGGGCTCGCGCGCGCTCGGTCCCCGCAGGCCGCGACGCGGTCGGGTGCTCGGAACCCATACTCCTTCGTCGGCCACCGACCCGCGAGGCTGAAGCCTGCGCTGCGGCTCGCCCCGATCTCCCGCGGTCAGCCGCCGCGAGCGGCGGAGAACCGCCCGGCCACGTTGTCCCAGTCGATGAGGTGCCCCATGAACGCCGCCGTCCACTCCGAACGCCGGTTCTGGTACTCGAGGTAGTAAGCGTGCTCCCACACGTCACACACGAGGAGCGGGACCACGCCGCAGAGGAATCGGTTCTCGTGGTCTTCCACCTGCAGCACCATCAGCCGATCGAATTCCGCGTGGTAGGCGAGCATCCCCCAGCCAGAGGCCGGTGCCGAGTCGGTCGCGGCGAGGAAAAGCTCCCGGAACGCCTCGATGCTCCCGAAGTCCCGCTCGAGGAAATCCGCGAGCTCACCCGCGGGCTCGCCTTCAGTGGCCGGCTTCATGTTCGTCCAGAAGGTGCTGTGGAGAATGTGGCTCGAGCCGTAGTAGGCGAGATCCCTGCAAAGCTTGCGCGCGCCGGAGAAGTCACCCGACTTCGACATGGCCGCGAACGCTTTCTCCGTCCGGTTGAGACCACGCACGGCTCCTCCGTGGTGGTTCTGGTGGTGAAGACGCATCGTCCGCTCGTCCACGTGTGGCTCCAGGGCGTCGTAGTCGTAGGGCAGCTCCGGAAGCACGTGCTCGGCGGCCGCGGCGACCGCCCGCCCTCGAGAAGCCCCGAGGGTCTCACCCCCCGAAACAACACCGAGCACGCCGGCCCCTGTAAGTCCGAGAAACTTGCGGCGGTTCGTGACGCTCATGTTCTCTCTACCTCTGCTGATAAGCGATCGCCAGCGTGGAGAGTTCCGGAGTCAGTCCGGTTGCGGCGTTCGAGACGAACGTGATGCGCGTCTGGAGGAACTTCGCGCCGTCATTGGAGTGGATGGGCCGCCACTCCGCCGTCTGGAAGAACGTGACATTGATCTTGGACTGAGTCTCGAACTTCGCCGAGTTGATATCGCTGCCGAGGACGAGCGGGCTGGGACAGTTGGGACCCGCGACCAGCCTCGTCATCAAGGGATCCCCGTAGGCGTCGTACTTCCGCGCGTCACCGACGTCCGCCCCCGTCACGGTGGTCGCACCGCGGAAGGCCAGCTGGATCCTCGTGCCGGTCGGGAGCTGATCGGGCCGCGGCTCGATGATGGGATCGAGAAAGTCGGCGAATCCGGGCCCCCTGGTCCTCGTGTCGTGCCAGATCGAGTGGACGCGACTGACGCGGATGACGAAGTCGAGCTGACCGAACATCACCGTGTTGTCGTCGCCGGGCGTCGCCACCCCCCCCGGCGTGATCCCGCCTTGCGCCTGTCCCGACAAGTCGGCGTTGACGAAGATCGGAGCGCCCGTCGGGCTGTTGCCGCCCGTCGAGAAGACCCGGAAGACCGGCTTGCGCGTGGTCGCCACCGCAAAAGACGTCATCAGACCGTTGAGCCCGATGGCGGCGTCGTCCCGGAAGCACTTGAAGTCCATCAGGAGCGGAAGGCCGAGCGACCGGACGCCTCCGGGGTCGTAAATGGTCGGGATGCCCACGTCGCAGAGAGACCCGACCGTCACGAACGCCTTGAGCTCGACGCCGAAGCCGCTGCTCCCCCCCTTCCCCGTGACAGCCGTGTCCCGCCACGTGTAGTACTCGAAGTCCTCCGGCGGAATGTCCTGGTTCAGCGGGTAGGGCATCAGCTTGAGACCGAGGGTCGACGAGCTGGTGAAGAGCTTGGTCGGTGTGACGAAGTATCCCTTCTCGCGGGAATGGACGATCGCCGTGGTGTTGGAAGGGTGCTTGAGGTTGTTGAAGCTGAACGAGGTGCCAAGCCCGGAGTTCGGGTAAGACGCGTAGCCCGTTCCGCCTTGGAGGACCGGAAACACCCACTCCTCCGGCATCCGTCGGGAATGCGTCAGCTGGATCTCGAAGTTCGAGAAGAAGTCCGTGGCTATGGAGCCACTGAAGGGGACCCAGCTGAGGCCCTCGACGTCGATGTTCGCCGTGCCCTCCTCGAGAACGGAGAATCCGACGTCCGCGTAGCGCCAGACGGTCTGCATCCGGCTCCCACGCGGTGACAGGGGCGTGATGATCGGCGCCGATGTCGGCGTCATGATGCTGAACAGAGGTCCGGAGCGGTCGACCGGCCGCGCCTCGCGAGTCACTGGCCGTGGGAGGATCCGTCCTCGTGCCAGGTCGTAGCTGAACTGCCCGCGAATCTCCGGGAAGAGGTCCAGCGCGTCGGACGAGTTGTGGTCCTCGTCCACCTCGTCGAAGTTCAGGACGAACCCACCGGTCTCGCTGTCGGGAAGGCCGCTGTCCACGACCAAGCGGAGGTCCTTGGGCAGCGGTTGGTTCAGACCGTTGCCGGCCAGATCCGTGACACCGTTGGATCCGCCCACCAGGTTGAAGAAGTACTCGTCGCCGATGTTGCCCGGCGGAGTCCCGAGGTGGCGGAGATCCGTCACGGGTGAGAACCGGAACTCGCGCAGGTCGGGCGAAGCCGTCACCTCGGCAACCACCATTTCGCGCGGCGCGGGTCCTGGAAACCCGGACCTCTCGCGTGCGAGCCGAAACGTGTCGTGGGGCGTGACCGAGTCCGGATCCATCGGTTCGCTGAACCGGACCGTGATCTGCGGCTGCAAGTCGATGCCTTCCACCGGAGGACTCCCGGGAGTAGGCGAGATCTGGAGGAAGCACTCCGGGATGGCGCCGGGGCCCGGCGCGAACACGGACTGGAAGTTGCCGGTCGTCGCAGCGAGGAAATCGGTCCGGAGGTCGGCGATGTCCGCTCCCGAAGGAATCGGAAGCAAGCGGACGCGCACGTCGGAGGCCAGACCGTTCTGAGGAGGAGCCGCCTGGCGTGTCACCTGCGTGAAGATCTCGGCGAACTGCGTCCCGTTCATGCTCAGGATGTCGCCGCGCCGCGGAGTCTGCGCGCAGCCCGCGATGCCGTACTCGATGTTCGTCAGGAAGATAGAATCGTTGGGTGAGTCACCTTGCAGAGCGTCAGGAGGGACACTCGCGGGCACTGAGGTCACGGAGACCGGTTGCGAACCGAGGATGCTCGGGGCGTCGACGTCGAGCAGGAAGCCGTTGTTCGGATCCGGGTTCGTCAACCCAGGATCCGAACGCCCGGAGCGGAAGCTGCGGACGATGTTCTTCGTGGGAGTGCTCTCCGAGAGGTCGCTCTCCGGGTGGGAGTCGTCCCGAGGGAAATCGAGGGTGTGCCCGGCCAGGTTGCGCAGGAGCTGGAACTGCCCGAGGGAACCATCGACCTTCGTGGGTATTCGGATGACGACGTTGGTGAGCTGGTTCGTCTGGCTCGGGGGGAGACCGACGGAGTTGACCTGTGCGGTGCCCAGCTGTGCCTCGGCCTCGGAGACCGCGAAGTCGACGATCACACGCGTGGGGCGGAACTGGAGCACCCCCCCCACGTCCACGAGAGCGCCGTAGTTGGGATCCGGGACGACGCGCGCGTCGTAGGCGAGCGTCGGCGGCGTCCCCGTGAAGACGCGAACCGTCTGCGCCTGGATCGTCGACGGATCCAGCAGGTCCGAGCAGCGGATGGACAGCGCCGCGTTGCGCGGCACGAGCGGGAACGGCGGGATGAACACGCTGGGGTCGAGTCCCGTTGGCTCGACGAATCCGAGGTTGGTCGTCGCCGCGTCCCTCAGGCGCTCGAACCGTCCAGCCTGCGTCTCCGTACCCCCGACGACGAGGTCCTCGCCGTCGGCGTCCGCGAGGATGGTCAGCTCCGCCTGTTCGGTGAACGGGTTCGTCTCGAGAACGTAGGTCGTCCCGTCGCTGAAGATCGTGTCCGAGATCAGGAAGTCGCGATTCTGAAGGGTGCGGATCGACGGTGTCCCCTGATTGCCGTCGTCGTCGTGGGAGTCGTAGATGTCCACGAGCCTGCCCCAGCGGATCTCCTCGATCCGAACGGTCGAGGCCTCGCCGCCCTTGTTGGGATCGAAGATCACCGACAGAGCTTGCCCCCCGACGTTCCCGGTCGTCGTCGTGGCCGCGCTCGAAGAGCTCGAGGGCCCACAGCTCGAGACGCTCGCGGCTCCTGCGAGAACGAGGACGAACGAGAAGGGAAGGAGGATGTCCTTCATCGAGATCGACGAACGGCGCCCGTCGCTCGTCCCCCACTGCGACGCCGCGCCACGGGTCGATCCATTCTATCGGGGACCGCCCGATCCCGACCGGATCCCGGCCTGCACGCTCGATGCGGGGATGTTCGCCCGCGACCGCACGTAGCGTGAGGCTCGAGGCGATTCCGGTGGAGTCGCGAGGAGTCCCCGTCCCCTCCGGCCAGGACGTAGAATCCGGCTGTGAGTCGCTCTCGCTCGAGTCCTCGGGAAACGAGCTCCGCGGAGCTCGACGTACGGCCCCTGGACGCCCCACTGGGTGCGGAAGTGCGCGGCCTCGACGCTGCCGCACCGCCGCAGCCCGGGGTGATCCGGACTCTCAAGTGCATCCTTGCCGAACACGGGCTGGTGGTGCTGCGCGATCAGCAGCTTAACGAGGAGGATCAACAGATCGCCTTCACGTCGGCCTTCGGCGATCCCCTCTCGCCCTGGCTGCACAGTGACGAGAGGAACAGCTTCGCGCGCGTCCACACGCTGCCCAAACGACCGGCGTATACCGGCATCGACCCGGGCTGCCACTACCTCGTCAATGGACCGGGCTACTGGGAGAGCCCGGACGACGGCTACCTGCAAGACTGGCACTCCGATCTCTCGTATCTCCAGAACCCGCTGCCCTACTCGGTCCTCCATGCACTGGAAGCCGCCGGCGACGCGTATCAGACCTGGTACTCCAATCAGCTCCGAGCGTACGACGCTCTCGACGAAGTCACGAAGCGGAAGGTCGCGGGCTTGTCCGTCCGCCACGACTTCAGGGAAGTGTTTCCCGCGCTGCCGGCTGTTCTGCATCCGCTCGTGCTGACCCACCCGATATCGGGACGCAAGGCGATCTACGGCCTTCCCGGGTTCGCGAAGGACCCTCCGCTGGAGGTCACGGCGGCGGAAGGACGCTCTCTCCTGGAGAAGGTGACCGCGCACCTGGAGGACGAAGCGTTCATCTACCGGCACGTCTGGCGAACCGGCGACCTCCTGATCTGGGACAACCGCTGCGTCCTCCACCGTCGCGGACCGCAAGCCAGGGGCCAGACCAGGATCCTGCGCCGCACTCAGGCCGGCGACGGCAGCGCGCAGGACCTCCGCAGGCGATTGCTCGGCAAGGAGTGACTCCGCGCGTGGCGGCTGGAGGAGTCTACGAGCCCACGACGTCCGCTCCGGTCGACCGCGCGGCGACCTCGCGCCGATAGGCCTCGTCGTCCTCGCGCAAGCCGCGGTCGAGGAAGAACGTCCCGAACGGCACGAGCGCCGCGGCGAGGATCACCCAACCCCAGCTCCAGGGCTTGCCGCGGCGACGGATGCCCTCGAAGACCAGCAGTCCCCCCCACAGAAAGAGCGCGCCGTGGGCCGAGCCCGTGATCCGCACCGCCAGCGGGAGATCCGCCAGGTACTTCAGCGGCATCGCGATGAACAACAACACGAGATAGGAGATGCCTTCGATGGCCGCCACGGCGCGGAGCCGCGCGGTCGGCGTGTCGAACCGGAACATGGGACGGGAAGATACCCGACGCGGCCCCGCTGCGACCGCACCTATCGCGGAGCTGATCGGGAAGCTGCCGCAGCCTCACACCCTACCGCAGCAAGGGCGGTCGGTACGCGAACAGCAGGCCGAACGCGACGACGAGGAAGACCAGGGCCGACAGCGCCGTCGCCGGCGGGTCGTTCACGAGGTGCGTGGTGATGGCTCCGAGCAAGACACCGGCCAGGACGAGCGCGCCGAGGAAGCTGACCGGTGAGATGATCAACGCGATCGCTCCCACAGCCTGAAGTACTCCGGTCGTGACCCGAAACCAATCCGGATAGCCCCAGCGCTCGAAGTCCGCGGCGAGGGTGGCATCGCCGCTGAGATTTCGCCACGCCATGAACAGGAAGAACGCAGCCATCAGCACGCGAACCACGGCGAGGGCCGTACCGACTGCTCCGCCGAAACCGTCGGCCGACGCGTACAAGAGCTTCTGCATGGTGGACCTTCCTTCAAACAGCCCGGGCGTTCTGGTTCGGTGACACGGAGAAAAGATCATCCGCACGCACGAGGGTTCGGGCCGTCTCGTTCTGCTTGCGCAGGCTCCGGTCCACGAGCCTCGGCAAGAGGGCGTTCATGCGAACGAAGAGCTTCTCCGGCCAACCGAGGTAGCGGTCCTTGACCCCGCCTCGGATCGCCTGAACGATCTTCGCTGCGACCAGCTCGGGCTCGTCCACGTTCATTCCCGTAGCGTCGGCCAGGGACTGGTACGCCTCGGTCATCGGAGTGCGGATGGCGCGCGGGGCGACGTAGGTGACCTCGACGCCACTCCCCGAGAGCTCGCGGCGCAGGGCCTCCGACCAGCCGCGCAGCGCGAACTTGCTGGCCGAGTAGGTCGCGAACCAGGCGAAGGCGATCGAGCCGAAGATCGAGCCGACGTTCACGATGCGCCCGCTACCGCGTTCGAGGAGGCCCGGTAGGAGACCCCGCGTGAGCTCCATGGGGGCGAGGACGTTCGTCCGGAAGAGCGTCTCGGCCTGGAGAGCGGTCTCCAGCTCGAAGGACCGGAACGCATTCACGCCGGCGTTGTTGATCAGGAGGTCGGGGACGCCCACGCGCGCCACTACGTCGGCCGCCAGCTCCGAGGCGGCCTCCGGGCGCGACAGGTCCATGGGAAACGCAACAGCGCTGCCGCCCTGGGATTCCACGTCCTCGCAGAGCCGCTCGAGACGGACGGCATTTCGCCCGGAGAGGGCGAGCCGGACTCTATTCGTCGCGAGCTCTTTCACCAGGCAGCGCCCGAGCCCACCGGTCGCGCCGGTCAGGAGAATCGTTTGGTCGATCGGTTTCATTCTGATTCCTGGTTCAGTTCGGGAGGCGGCGGAAGACGTCGCCGTACAGCTTGAAGAACGCCCTGGCCGCGCGAATCACGACCGCCCGTTCATCGGGCTCCTCGATGCGGTCCATCAGGCCCGCGAAGAACCCCACGTGCTCCTGGTCCAGCTCGCCGTGCGTCGTGAGGTAAGTGAACGCGCACCCGGGTAAACCGAGGTTTCGCTGAAGCTCGCGAGCCGCCTGGGTCGCGGCGCGAACGCTCGTTCCCTCGAGCACGTGGACCATTCCGAAGAACCCCAGCGGGTTGACCCGGTGAATCTGGTCGTAGGCGAAAGAGACGAGGAGCTCGCATGGCAGATCCGGAACGCCGTGGCGCACGGCTTCGCACTCACCACCGGCCTCACGGATGTCGTCCAGGATCCACTCGTCGTGTCCCTTCTCTTCCTCGATGTACTCGCAGATCGCCATGCCAAGCCAGGGGCAGTCGACCGTGAGGCGCGCGCCTGCCGCCATCAGAAGGGGCACGGTGTGTTTGACGTGGTGGTAGGCCTGCTCGAGGAACCCGCGATAGCCCTCTAGTGAGAGCTCTCCGCGCAGGGCGGACGCGACGAATGGAATCTCGAGCAACTCCGCCTGCTCACGCCGAGTCTCGGCGAGCAGGGTCTGATAGAAGCCCATGCTGAAGGTCTCCTGTTGTCCGTACGACGAAAAGTGCTCCATCGAAGATCGAGTCGAGCTCGGTTCGGAAGGCGGTCTCGAATCGTGAGCGACGCGGCCTTCCGGTCGACGTCAAGAGCTCCTTCGAACGAAGGAGCTCCTCGGTCGTCACGATCCAGCCGATCGGGCGGGCGTAGTCGGGGAGCTCCGCGCGGACACTCGCGACCTGTTCCGCGATCGCGGTCTCCGCACCCGAGCTGGGAACGAGTACGGCGGCGAGTCCCGGTCGCCCCTCACCGAAGACCACTGCACGACGGATGGCGCTGCACTCCTGGAACTCGCGCTCGACCCACTCCGGACTGACGTTGCGCCCGAAGGAGGTCACGAGCATGTTGCGCTTGCGACCCCGGAGAAAGAGGAACCCATCCTCGTCGAGGTGTCCCAGATCGCCGGTCGGCCAGTATCCGTCGCTGTCCGGTCCGGTCGTCGTCCCCACGTATCCCTCGAAGACCGCGCCCGCGACCAGGACCTCTCCGTCCGGTGCGATGCGGACACGGACGTGCTCGAGGGGGCGGCCCGTGCTCCCGACTCGTCGGTGGCCAGGTCGGTTGAGACTCACGACGGAAGCCGACTCGGAGAGTCCATAGCCCTCGAAGGCCGGTATGCCGACCGCGTGGGCGCGCTCGAGGAGGCGCGTGGGCACGGCTGCCCCCCCGACGCCGACGAAACGCAGCGAATCGGTCCCGAGGGCTCCATTGCGCTCGAGCTCGCCGACGAGCTCGTCGAGCATGCCGGGCATGAGGATCATGCTGGTCGGGCGGTGTCGACGAATCGCGCCGACCATCGCGACCGGGTCCACACGGCACGATCCGTTCAGTCCGCGCGCGTCTTCGTCCGGCAGGATCGCGCGGCCACCGGCGAGGAGAACCCGGTAGAGCCCGCCCACGTTTTCTAGCAGGATCGACAGGGGCAAGACGCACAGGTGGCGATCCTCGCGTGTCGTCTCGAGCGCCGTGCCCAGTGAGTCCGCCACTGCACACAGCGCCGTCGAGGAGAGCTTCGCTCCCTTCGGCGCCCCGGTCGTCCCGGAAGTGAAGGTGATCTTCGCCGTGTCGGGCTCGGGGTGTCCGGGTGCTCCCAGCGGACGGAGCACGAGCTCCGTACCGGGGAGGAGCTCTCCCGCGTTCGCAGAGGTCGGTCGCGGCGCCAGGAGCGCGTCCAGGCTCGCCGACTCGATGACCTCAGCGACCTGAGTCTCGCTGAAGAAGTGGGGCAGGGGAACGAGCGTCACACCTGCGGCGAGAGCCGCCAGGTCGGCGACGACCCAGTCGAACCCGTTGCTGGCGCACAGACCGAATCGACCACGTCCACTCGAGGACAGGGCCTGGCCGCAGGCGCGGACGCGCTCGCCGAGCTCACCGTAGGTGAGAACTGCGCCGAGCTCGTCTTCGAGCGCGACACGGTCGGGTGTGGTCCGCCCGAGCATCCGGGTCACCCCGGGAACATCCTGTTCGCGAGAGAGGCTCATGAAGCTCGCCGTGCGAGGCCTTCCTTGGCCTGAGCCTCCTCGACTCGTCCGCCCGGCGGCCCGGCGACGGCTTCGACTGCCTCCAGCGCACGAGGAACGTGCACGGCGACCAGCCGGGGAGAATCGTCGTAGTAGGAACCCCAGAGGGCCTTCGACGCACCGAGGCGACTGCCGTCCGCCTCTCCCAGATCGTTGCACTCGAGACCCATCCTGCGCACGAGCAGGCGCACGCGACGCGTCGCGGCGAACACGGCCCAGGAGATCTCCTGGCCATCGAGCCAGCGGATCATGGCCGCGAGGAGGTAGCGGCCCAGGCCGCCATGCTCCGAGATCAGGTTCCCGACCTCGGCGACGGATTCTCTGGCGACTTGCCACCCGAGTGCTCTCGAGATCACGGACTCGATCGGGGCGTCGACGTAGTTCTCGATGAAGAGGTGGCACGCAGATCGCGCCGGTGTGCAGCCGATCACGCCCGTGACCGCGCCGTCTTCGTCCCGGAAGCCGATCAGTCGATCGTGGAAGTGCTCGATTCGCGCACCGTACGCGCGGGCGTATCGGAGCTTGACCGCTTCCTCCAGGTCGGCTCTACCGTTCTCTCCGCAGGTGCTCGTGAAGCTCGCTCCGAAACCGGTGGGTTCAAATCTCGTCATCGCTCGTTCTTCTTTCCGGAGCCCTAACGCGCGACGACGAGTGGACCTACGTTACAACGGCGTCATCGACGCCACGCGTTGTCGACCGAGAACGACCGACACACTCAGACTCGGCGACTCGAGAACCGCAGGCTCATTACGAGTGAGTCACAAGCCCCCGCAACGCGAGCGATGACGGCAACGTAATCGTCAGCGGAGATCCATTGCGGAGCCCGACACAGTCCGGACCACTACTGAACCAGGATGTAGTCTTCCAGCTCCAAGCAGTCGTCGTCCCCAATAGCGTTGAAGACTTCCAGGATCACCGTATAGAGACCGGGAGCCGAGTAGACGTGCGTCGGGTTCTGGAGCGTGGAAGAACCGCCGTCGCCGAACTGCCACGTCCACGTCACCGGGTATCCGATACTCAGGTCGGTGAAGTCCACCTGAAGCGGCGCGGCACCCGAGACGGTCGACGCCGCGAGGTCCGCGACGATCGCCGGGCCCGGCAGGACCTGGACGTAGCTCGGCCTGGACCTGGTGTCCATGCCGTAGGCGTTGCTCACCACCAGGCTGACGCTGTACGTACCCGCGACGGTGTAGATGTGTGTCGGGTCTTGCAGGCTCGAGGAGCTCCCGTCTCCGAAGTTCCACTGCCAGGAGGTCGCCACACCTTCGGTGGACTCATCCGAGAAGTCGACGACCAGCGGCGAGGCTCCCGAGGTCGGCTGGCCGGAGAACTCCGCTACCGGCGGAATGACATCCACGGCTACGTACGAGCTCCGTGTCAGCGTGTCGGAGCCGTAGGCGTTGCTGACCGTCAACGAGACCGTGTGAGCTCCCGAGACCGTGTAGGTATGGCTCGGGTTCGGGACGACGCTGCCCGTTGTCCCGTCACCGAAGTCCCAGAGCCAGGTGGTCGGCACGCCGCCCGAGGACTCGTCGGTGAAGTCCACCGTCAAGGGAGACAGACCGGCGGTCGGCGTCCCGGTGAAGCCCGCCACCGGCGGAATGACGTCGACCAGGACGTAGTCCGTCCGGGTGACGGCGTCGGAGCCCATCGCGTTGACCACGGAGAGGCTCACCGTGTAGCTCCCCGACGACGTGTAGGTGTGCGTCGGGTTCTGCAGCCTCGACGCGCTTCCATCTCCGAAGTTCCAGAGCCAGAAGGCCGGAACACCCGTCGACTGATCGAGGAACTCCACGGAGAGCGGAGACAGGCCCGACGTCGTCGCGGTACTCATGTCTGCCGCGGGCGTGGTGACACCGGACATCCGCAGCGACTCACGTACGTTGATGCGGCCGTAGCCGAAGACGCTGTCCACGCCTGGAGAACCGAGATCCTCGGCTCCCCCTTTCAGGATGAGCTCCACGTCCTTCGGAGTGAGGTGCGGTCGCGCAGACCAGATCATCGCGCACAGCCCGGCTGCCATCGGAGAGGCATAGCTGGTACCCGAGACACCCGTGGTGTAGTCCGTGTCGAAGCCGGCGTCCGTCGTGATGATGTCCACGCCGGGAGCGAACAGGTCCACGAACGGGCCGTAGTTCGAGGACGACCACCTGGCGTCGAATTGATCGGTGGCCCCGACGACGATCAAGTCGTCCGCATCGCGGTCACCGGACAGGTAGCCTCCCGAGTTGCCGGAACCCCACAGGAGCAACGCGCCGAGCGACCGGATGTAGGTCGCCGTCGTCAGGTTGGAGACAGACGTGACTCCCGCGTAGCTGACGTTCACGACCTTGTCGCCACTCTCCGCCGAGGTCCGCGCACCGTGCTGGATGTCGGACAGGAAGGCGTTGCCCGACGAGAGGTTCGAAACGCGGATCATGCGGTGGCTCAGGTTCCACCCCACACCGACCACGCCGAGACCGTTGTTGCCGTTCGCTGCGGCAGTGCCGGTGGTCTTCGTTCCGTGCGCGTTCCTCGGCCCGATCTGCCCGCCCTCGGATTCCCAGAGCATGTCGACGGCGTTGTAGGCCTCGAGGCGGTGGAGCTGGAGGTCCTCGTGTGTCGTCAGGATCCCCGTATCACACAGACCGATGGTGACGGACGGCGTGCCGGTGTGCGTCGTCCATGCCGCGCAGGACTGGATGAGATCCGGCTGGTGATGCCACTGCTGGCCGAACAAGGGGTCGTCCGGACAGTTGGGTGGCCTCAGGTCCTTCCCGGTCTTCTTCGGCTTCTTGGGGTTGGCCGGCGTCTGACCCGTGCGCGGAGCTTGCAGCGTGTCGCCGAGAGGACTGACGAGCCAATCAGGCTCGACGTACTGGAAGTTCCCCGTTGCCATCAATGCCCCGATCACGTCGCGTTCGGTGGCTCCCACCGGCACGGCGATGATGTACTCGTCCGTCTCCCGGACCCGCCGCAGGATCTCGTGCCGGCTGATGTCCCGCCTCGCCTCCTCTCTGCGGACTGCAACCATGGCCGGGCTGGATCCGTCCGCGAGCAGCGCTGCGGACTGAAGAGGCCGCGCGATCAACCTGCCGGAGAACTCACGAACGCCGAAGACCTCGAGCAGGTCCGCGCGAGCCTGCAAGACGGAGGCCCGCGAACCGGAGCCGAGCCCGCTTGCGCCAGGAGCGATGGAGACTGCGGCCAGAGCGATGGACACCAGCATCAACGGCTTCGTACGACTCGACATGGTCTGCAACCTCTCTCGGGAAGAACGCTCGACGGGGAGCAGCTAGCGCACGAGCTCGACGAGGACGTAGTCGTTGCTCGTGACCATGTCGCCTGACGGAGTGAAGACGACGAAGGTCTGACGGAAGCCGAAGGCCGCCAGCTCGGCGGGCGAACCGGGGGGAACCACCAGGGCAGCGGTTGCGCGTCCATGCGCGTCCAGGATGCCTGCGCCGTCGAGCAATGGGCCCCCGCCCGACCGCGCCACGGTCCGAGCGCGGTAGGGATCGAACGCGCCCAGCGGAGCCGGAGCGTCGCACGAGAGCAGAACGGTCGACCCGAGAACGCGGTAGGGCATGCCCGCGTGTTCGCTCCCCGCGCGAAGCGACAGGGTCGCCACGCCGCCCCTCGAAAGAGAGACCCTGCCGATGTCGACCGTCATCCTCGGCGCATCTCCTTCCGCATGCAGGGTGGACGCGATCGCGCCCGTGAACTCGTAGCAGCCCATGTCCACGATGGGCGCGGTCCCGAGGCCCGTATCGGGCGTCGAGGGATCGTCGTAGAACCGCGGGTTACCGTTCAGGTCGAGCGCGGTTTCCAGGATCCCTCCCATGTTGTCACCTGCGTCGATGCACGGTGACCCGGGTTGGAGCAGATAGTCGTCGCCGTCGAGATCGACCAGTCCCGGCGCCGCATCGATGCAACCGGGGAAGTTCGCGGGCTCCGGAGGATCCTCCCCCGGCTCCGTCTGCAGCAGACCTTCGACGCAGCTGTTGGCTATGTCGTAGCTGCCGACGATCTGCTGCTTCAAGATCCAGATCGTGTCCTCGCCGGGCTCCGGAGGGTTCGCGAAGTTGTAGTAGGCGATGCTGTTCCGGACGATCGCGGTCCCCGCGCCGTAGAGAGCGAGTCCCGCACCCTTGTCGGTGTTGTTCTCCACGAACGTGCAGTTCGTGACGTTCACCGTGTTCGTTCCCGAACCGAGCGTGAGGAGACCTCCGCCGTACCCACCATCGTTGAAGCCGGAACCGTTCGGGTGGGAGACGGCTCGGTTTCGCGCGAACGAGCTGTTGGTCACCGTCAGGTTGCCCCATGCGGTGATCCCGGCCCCGGCATGCGCGAAGTTGTCGATGAACTCGCAACGGTCCACCACGAGATCTCCGGAGGAGAAGATGCCGCCCCCGTAGGCGGTACCCCCACCGATGGGATAGAAGTTCCCGGTTTGATTGCCCTCGAAGCGACAGTCGATCAGAGTTCCCGAACAGTTGAAATCGAGATTCAGCGCGGCCCCGCGACCCTGGTACTGCGAAGACACGTAGTAGTGGTTGACGAAGTCGCAGCGGAGGAACATCACGTCGGAGGTCCCCTGGCAGACGATACCGCTCGTCCAACCTCCGGCCCCGCAGTTGCACGCGTAGGCGTCGCGAATGACGCAGTCCTCGAACACCGAGTTGCAGTCGTTCAACCAGGCAGACGAACCGTAGCCGAGGGCGTTGTACCGAAACGTGCAGTTCCGGATGCTCGGACTGCCGCCGTCGACGACGAGTCCACCACCGCCCCGGAGTGCGGGATCGGCCGCGAGGCCGGCCAGGATCGTGAAGCCATCGAGGACCGCGGTCGGATCCGTTCCCGACCCGGTCACGACGTGGAAGCTGTTGCCCGCGCTTCCGGTCCACGCGAACTGCCACCAGTTGAGCCCCGAGCCGTACGTGTCGTTCTCGTCGATGTCACCGCTGAGCACGGTGGCGTTGACTGCGGCGTCGCGCTGCGAGCGGTTCGTCTCGCCACCCGCGAAGCCGCCGAGCAACTCGACTCCCGTCGCCAGCTGGAAGGTCGCGTACTGGTCGCCTGCGGGGCCGGGATGATACGTCCCCTCGGAAACCCAGATCTCACCGCCACTCGTTGCTGACAGCGCAGCCTGGAGATCCGTGAAGGCGTTCGCCCAGCTCGTACCGTCGTTCGCACCTCCCGCATCCCTGTCCACGTAGACCCGGTCCGCCGGAACCCATCTTCCGCCCACGGCTCCGGTGTCGGCAGCACGGGGCGACGAGGGCTTCTTGGAAAGGAGACGGCCGACGCTCGTGCCCGGCGCGAACTGACCCGCCGCCGCCGAAGCCAGGATCGAGAGGGAGAGAAAGCTGAGGCCGATTCGCATGGTGTCTCCTCGTGCGACGAGTGTTGCGGAGTGGTCCATGCCTCGAAGCCCCGCTCTTCGCGATGTGAGGGTAGGGCCACCTTCAGGAAGCGGCGGTGACATCGCTGTCATTGCCGCCGTTCAGGACAGGCGGACCTTGGTTCCCGGACCGGTCGTGTGCCCACGCGTTCCTTGAGGTCCGATCGGCCTACGAAATACTACGACCTTGTGGGTATTTGCTCGGCCTTGTCGAGCAGCTGTGAATCTGCGGACCGCGCACGCGAACGTCGCCTTCACGCCGCGCAGGCGTCGATTCAATCCGGGACCGTGACCCTGTTCCCGCTGGGGCCCGAGATCACGGCCGCGCACCTCTCGCGCTAGCCGACGAAAACGGGCGAGCAGCCCGTGAGGACCACTCGCCCGAGGGAGAGAGGACAGCCACTCCAGCCTTTGTGTGCGGGGGACGGGCTCGCAATACCGTCTCCCGCGGCCGATGTGGCCTCGAAAGAATCCTAGCACGCGCGAGGGTCATCAGGGACTGACCCGGAACCCCGTTCCGCGGGCGGGTCCTCGGACCGCGCGACTACCCGCCCCAGGGTCGACGATCGTCGGCGGCCCGCTCGGCCTCGGAGAGCTCGCCGTGGTCGAGCCAGACGTAGCGGCACTCCGCGCAAGAGTCGATGACGATGTTGCCGGGACCGTAGTAGGGATGAGCGCTCATGGCGGTCTTGCAACCCGGGCAGTCGATCGCGCGTTCGAGGTCGTGCTCCCGCAGCGGCGGAGGTGAGACGAAGGTCTCGCGACGCGCCCGCTTGTACTCGAGGATTCTCCAGAACGTGTCACCGGTGGTGAGCATCCCCCCGCAGCGTGTGCACTGACGCACCACCCAGGACTCGATCTCCGCCAGGGTCAGCGGAACGTCGCAGACGGGGCAAGCCGTCTCGGTGTCTTCCGAGCTCCGGCGGCTCACCAGAGAGAGGACCGGGAGGTGGAACGTTCCGCAGTAGGGGCAGTCGAGACAGTCGGCGTAGGCGTCGAGCGTGAGCCCGGCTCCGCAGTTGTCACACTTCATATCGATCCTCCTCCCTTCGAGCCTCTCCCGGAAACCGGCGGACATCGTACTGAACTGGTTCCGTCTCGACGAAACGGCCACTCCCCCCCGCCTCGCCCAGAGCCGGGAGAGGTCCATCGCGATGAGCGCCAACAAAGCACCAACGCTGGCAAAACGAGGTTACGACTCCACCGACCAGCGAAGTTCTCGGCTAGGCTGCCGAACGAGCGGACAGATGAGCCGCCCGCGCGGTCCAGTGACCTTGGCTCCGAGCTCGTGCGATCGGAGCCCGACGTTGCGGCCCACATCACGGGATTCGAAGAGGACTCCTCGATGAAGAGACATCGCACGCAGCTCGCCGGCGGATCGATCTCCGTCGCACTCGCACTGCTTCTCCTCGGCGCTCGGGTCGCCGCCACGGATGTCGAGGTCGCAGGCGCCCGCCTGAAGCCCGCCTTGACCGAGCTCGGGCCACAGGAGCTGTCGCCGAACCGGGGAGACCTGCGCCGGATCGCGCGACACAGCGGCGCCGACCGCGCCCAGCTCGAACAGGTGCAGCTCTACGAGGGACGCACGGCGGAGTCCGTGAGCATGCGGGTCGTGACGCTACCGCTCGGCGGTGACCTCGAGGGCGTATCGATCGCGCTGGCAGTGGACGGGGAGGGCCAGCTGGTGGATGGCGTCCTGTGGGGACGACCCGACGTCGAGGAGGACGAGAACCGCACGTGGCGCCGCGTCATCGAGCAGTTCGCCTGGGCGGAGGTTGGGAGCAGACGTCTCGAGGACGTCGACCTCACCTTCGATCCGTCGTCCTACTGGAAGGACCTCTCGAAGGACACGAGCGAAGGCGCAGGGCTGACGCGCATCCTGTACGAGACGCGTGTCCTCATGCTGAACAACTCGGACTTCTACCAGCGGATCGACCGCGGTGCCGCTCGCGACGAGGTACCCGAGAAGGAGTGGCTCGAGTCCTACCTGGCCTCGTTCGACCGGCTGGGCGAGATCGGGGCCGAGCTGACTCCGTACCTGGGGGATTCGGCTGCGGCGGAGTTCGGCGAGTCCGCGGCCGGCCTGCTGCAACTCGTCGCGACGATGGCGGAGGACGCGGCGGCGGGACGCGACGAGGAGGCCCTCGCGGGGTTCGCCCAGATGCAGGGCTCCTGCTTCCGCTGCCACAACATCCGCGGCCACGACCTCGGATGGGACGGTCCGATCGTGTTCCCCGGCATCGAACTGCGGCTCCCGGACTTCGGCGTGCGGAACGATCTCTTCGAGGTGGGAATGGACGTCTGGGCTCCGCCCGGAGAGGACGCCGCCGCACAGGAGATCGCGAATGCCGTCCAGGCGGCGATGATCCTGGTCGGCTCGTCGAGTTGAAGCGTCCGTCCGGGCACACTCGCGCTTGTCTCGGTTAGGATCCTGGTCGTCTCGACTGCCACGGAGGATCCGCCATGAGCCTCTTCTGCGTCCTTTTCACCTCCCTTGCTCTGTCGTCACCGAGCGCGTCGTTCACGCCTACCGCCGAGCTCGACGCGGAGACGCGCACGCGCGTCATCGAACGCACGCTCGAGCTCCTGCGCGAGAAGTACGTGTTCGCGGACGTGGCCGACGAGATGACGGCCGTGGTTCGAGGCAAGCTGGAGCGGGGCGAGTACGACCGCCTCTCGACCGGGAGCGCCCTGGCCGGCGGGCTCACACAGGACCTCCAGGCCATCAGCAACGATCTGCACTTGCGCGTCCTGTTCGACAGCGAGCGCCCCATGCCCGACGAGGCCGGAGAGCCGACACCCGAGGAGCCCAAGCGGATGCGCGCTCAGGCGCGTGCGCTCAACTACGGCTTCGAGAAGGTCGAGCGACTGCCGGGCAACGTGGGCTACCTCGACCTGCGGGCCTTCCAGGCGCTCGAGTGGGCGCGGGAGACAGCCTCCGGTGCCATGGGGTTCCTCGCGAGCACCGACGCGCTGATCGTCGACGTGCGCAACAACGGCGGTGGCAGCCCGGAAACGGTCGCGTTCCTCTCGAGCTATCTCTTCGGAGACGAGCCGGTGCACCTCAACAGCCTCTACTGGCGCGACGGGGACCGGACGGAGGAGTTCTGGACCGACCCTTCGGTCCCGGGAACGCACACTCCATCGAAACCGGTCTACGTCCTGACGAGCGGGCGGACCTTCTCGGCAGCCGAGGAGTTCACCTACAACCTGAAGTGTCTCGGCCGCGCGACGATCGTGGGTCAGCGCACGGGCGGCGGCGCCCACCCCGGCGGACCCCTTCCCGTGGAAGGCGGCTTCGGCGTCTGGGTCCCGATGGGCCGCGCCGTGAACCCGATCACGGGCAAGAACTGGGAAGGCACGGGAGTCGAGCCCGACGTCGAGGTTCCGGTCGATGTGTCGTTGCCGATGGCGCAGATGCTCGCGCTCGAGGTCCTGCTCGAGACCGAGTCCGATCCGGACCGCTCGGACGAGCTCCGCCATGCGCTCGATGCGATCCGACGACGCATCGACGAGGTAGCCGGCGCGGGCCGGTGATCCTCACTCGCCCGATAGCTCCGGCTTCTCCACTCCCGGGAGGGCTCTCCACACGCTTCGTGCTCGCCGCCAGGCATCCAGGTCCGCGGCCGCTGCTGGTGCTCCCCACAAGATGCCGACCGTGTACGTCCCACTGCGCGTGCGGAGCTCGATCACGGCAACCGGTTCTTCAGGGCCGATACTGACGCCGACGTGCGCGGGAAGATCGCGGAATCGGTTGCTCTCGAACACACTCAGGATCTCCGCCCAGCGTTCGGGTGAGAGGGTTCCTGGGGACTGCCCTCTCTCCACGATCGTGCGGTCCGGCTCGAGGCGAAGGTCCCACGGACGGGGACCGAGGACGACGTACTCCGCGTGTATCGCGGGCAGGCAGCGAGCGAGCGCCGCCTCGAGCGAAGCCAGGACCTCGTCCAGTGATTGGTCCTCTCCCTCGTGCTCGGCAACCAGCCACTGGGGGAGGAGCACTCTCGACGCCTCCAACCTCCTGTCCCAGAGATCCCGAGAGAGCCCGAAAGGCCCCTTCATCGCAGCTTCCATCTGACTCCGAGCGGCGGGAGGGAGTGCCGCATCATCCAGGGAGTCGAGGAAGAAGAGCGCTCGCTCGCCGTGCCGGGGGGCATGTCGGGGGAACGCAAGAAGGACGCTCACGACCACTCCGCCTTCTGGCCCCAGGAACTTGCGCTCGACGCGAACGGTCGCAATGCTCATCTGCGACCGCTCGCCGCCATCCGATCTGTTGCTCAGCTCGACGACCCGCTCCACGCGGCCGAGCACGATCCGCTCCGCCTTCCGGACCCTGGAGTCGAGGACGCTCTGGGCGGCGGCCGTCGTCGAGAGAACGACGGCGAACAGCAAAGACTCGGCGAACAGTCGCAACATGGCGAATCGGGGGTCGAGCGATCTCCCTCGAGCCGATCGTAGCGCAGTCGCGTCGATCCAGCCACGGGGACGAAGAACGAGGCTTCCGGGCCCGAGACACCCGATTCTGGAGATAGGCGAAGGCTCGACGCGCCGGGAATCCGATGGGCCGGAGACACCGTATCCGGAGGTACGCACCCTTGACCGTCGCGACGAGCACGACCCACGAACCGAGTTCCCCCGACCTGGCCCCGATGGCCGTGCACGTCCTGAAGCGCAACGTGCGCGAGGTCGTCGCGGTTCCCGACTCCGTGATCGAACCGATCCTCGTCGCGCTCGTCGCCGGGGGCCACGTGCTCGTCGAGGGCATTCCCGGGACGGGCAAGACGCTCCTGTCGCGAGCCTTTGCACGCTCGCTCGACTGCGAGTTCAAGCGCATCCAGTTCACCAACGACCTCATGCCGTCGGACATCGTCGGTTCCTCGGTGTGGCGCGCCCACGAGCAGCGCTTCGAGTTCGTGCCTGGGCCGCTCTTCGCGAACATCGTCCTGGCCGACGAGGTGAACCGCACGAGCTCGCGCACTCTCTCCTGCCTGCTCGAGGCGATGGAGGAAGGCAGCGTGTCGGTGGACGGAGAAGCCCGGTCCCTCGGCGAACCCTTCGCGATCCTCGCCACGCGCAACCCGATCGAATTCCACGGTACCTTCCCGATTCCCGAGGCGGCCATGGACCGGTTCCTCGTGCGGGTCGAGCTCTCGTATCCTGATCCGGAGAGCGAGCGCGCGCTGTACAGCGGGCGCAAGGCGGAGGTCAGCCTGGACGAGCTCCAGCCGGTCCTCTCACGGGGCCAGCTCATCGGGTTGATCCGGGCAGTCAACGACGTGCAGATCTCGGAGCCGCTCACGGGCTACACGTTCCGGATCGTCGACGCGACCCGGCGGCACGATGCGGTCCTCCTGGGAGTGAGCCCCCGCGCGGCCATCTCCTGGGTCCATGCTGCGCGCGCACGCGCGCTCCTTCAGGGACGGGACTACGTACTCCCCGACGACCTGAAGGCCCTGGCCGTCCCGATCCTCGGTCATCGGGTCTTCCTCAAGGGCGGCGGCGACGCTCGCTCGCTCGTCGAGGAGACCATCGCCGCCGTTCCCGTCGAGCTCTAGCCCGGCACTCGCAGTGCGACTCACCGGGTTCGGTCTCAAGGGTGTCGTGTTCTACGCGACCACGCTCGTGGCGTTCTACGCCACGCCCTACTCGAACCTGTTCTTCCTGCTACTCGGTTTCCTGACGCTCCTGGGTCTGTTGGGCGCCGTGGCCGCGCACCGCAACCTGCGCGGCGTGTCCGCCGCCTTCGACGAGCTCGCACCCGTTCCTTCGGATGCGAGCGTCGTGCTGCCGGTCGAGCTCTTCGCATCCGGCGGTGTACGGTTCCAGGTCGCGGCGCACGTCGAGCTCGAGGGGGGACGGAGGATCTCGGGCACGCTCGACGTGCTGGAAGGGCGCGGGACGCTCGCGCTTCGATGCCCTCCTCTCCCGCGCGGCTGCTACACCGTCGCGCGCGCGATCGTGGAGTCGAGCCATCCTTTCGGCCTCGTGCGGGCGAGACGCGTCTCGCAAACCGAAGGCGAGCTGATCGTCTATCCGTCGCCTCGCTCCTCGATCGAGGGACGCAGTGCCGCCGACGCGCTCGACGAGCTCCTGGGCAGGGGCGATCCGGGCGCGGGCGACCTGCAACCCGCGAGCCTGCGCGATCACCGCGAGGGCGACGGTGTGCGCGGAATCCACTGGCGGGCGAGCGCGCGTCGCGGTCGCCTCGTCGTCCAGGAATGGGAAGGCGGCAGCGGACAGGGACTCGAGGTCGTGCTCGATCGGCGCTGCGAGCCGGACGTTCTCGAGAAGGCCCTGGCCACGGTCAGCGCAATGGTCGCCCTCGCTCGCATCAACAAGGAAACGCTCCGCATTTACAGCCAGGATCTGTCGGCGACCTTCGGCGACGGCCAGCGCCCCTGGTCGGAGGCGCTGCGCTTCCTGGCCTGCGCCGAGCTCGTGCCCGAACACGGCCTCGCTCCGCCCGCGACCTCCCCGAACGTCGCGCGCCTGCCGCGCGCACTGGCGCATGCCTGACCCCATGGGAAGCCAGCGCGCACTCCGGACCTGCATGCAGGCCCTCGTCCTCCTGGACCTCGTCTTCGTTCAGATGACGGGGTCGGCCGGGATGCACTGGCTCGTTCCCCTGTACGTGTTCGCGCTCGCCGCCCCGCTGCTCGAGCGGTTCAGGAACCGGCTCGCCTATCGCATGGCGTGGAACGCCGGCTTGATCTGCTTCTCCGGAGTCCTCCTGCGGCACGCGCTGCGCGCCGACCTGGCCTACGTCCTCGAGGACGGTCTGGTCATGGCCGTCTTCTGCCAGGTCCACCTCCTGAACAACCTCCGCTCGAGCCAGCGGCCCGACCTCCTCTTCTTCAACGCCTTCCTGATCGCGATCATCACGGGCTTCATGACCGAGGGGCTCGGCTTCCCGATCGCCTTCCTCTTCTTCGCGCCGTGCTTCGTCGTCGGCCTCGAGCTCCTGAACGCCTCGCGCAGCGGAGCACTCTCGACCGGCGCGACCCGGCGGCTCGCGATGGACGGCGGGAAGCGCGCGGCACTCGTGCTCGGCCTGAGCCTCCTCGTGTTCCTCTTCTGGCCGCGTGACTTCCAGCGGAAGGCGTTCTTCCACGGCAGGCTCCAGCTGATGGCGAGTCGACCGGAGCGGATGGAGGTCGGTTTCAACGAGAAGCTCGAGCTCGATCGCCGGGGACCGGTCGGCGCATCCGACCGGGAGGCGTTGCGCGTGACGTTGCTCGAGGGACAGACGTCCGACGTTTCGCCCCTGTGGCGAGGCGCGACGCTGGGCGCCACGAACGACGGCGCGTGGTCTCCCATCGGGCCCATCGTCTCGCGCACCGCGGGACCTTCGGACGAACCCTGGGAGCGGCAACCCGGGCGCCTGCTACGCCCGGGGTCGCAGGGCTCCGAGATCTCCCGCGTCGCGGTCCTGCGGTTCGAACAGGAGACCGAGCGATTGTTCGCTCCTCTGCCGGCGCGCGGGCTGGTGCTCGGTGCGGAGAGTGCCGGCGCCCTCCTGAGGCCGCGGCTCGACGGCACGGTGGACACGGACGAGACGGGTGACGTGCACTACGAGCTCGTCCTCGCGCGGGCTTCGACGGTCGAGCTCGGCGGACAACGTGTCGACGAGCTCCCGGCAGGGCTCGTTCCGTACGTCGCATTGCCGGCTACCGGTCGCCTCGACCGGGCGCGCGATCTCGCCGCCGGCCTGGTGGCTCCGCTGCCGCCCGATTCCGAGCAGCACGCCCTGGTGTCCCGGTTGAGCGATCACCTGTCCGAGAGCTATGCCTACCTGGCTCCCGGGAGCGAAGAGAGCGCGCGTTCGCTCGACGAGTTCCTGGCGGGCGACGGCGGCGGGCACTGCGAGTTCTTCGCCTCCGCCATGGCCACGATGCTCCGCACGCTCGGCATCCCTTGCCGCGTGGTGACCGGCTACCGCAGCACGCGCTGGGAGGACGGCGGTCGCGTGCTCTCGTTCGCGATGCGCGACGCGCACGCGTGGGTCGAGGTCCACGACCCGAACGCCGGCTGGTACGCGGTCGACCCGAGTCCGCCACTGGCCCTGCAGAGCGCGAGCACGAGCCTGTGGGCCCGACTGAGCTCCGGTGCGCAGGCTGCGTGGGCCTCGGTCACCGGTTTCGACTCCGAACGGCGCGCTGCCTTCGTGTCCTGGATGAAGAGTGCTCCCGCGCGCATCGCGGCCGCGTTCCGGGAGCGCCCGCTCGAGGCCGCGCTGGCAACGCTCCTGGTCATCGCCGCCGTCGTGCTCGTCGTGCGGAGAAGGCTCTCACGCACACCGTCTCCCGTCCGCGCCTACCGCCGCGCGGTTCGGCGAGCAGGACTCGGCTGCCTGCCGGGGGAGACTCCCCGCGAGCTCCTGGCCCGCGCGAAGGCCGCGGTGCCGTCGCGCGAGCGGTTAATAGCCCTCGCAGCCGCGACGCGGCGGCACGAGTCGGAACGCTACGCGGCCTGACGCATCGGGTGATGGACACGGGGTGTCTTAGCGCAGGAGCCGACGGACCCTCCGCCGGAGATAGGGAATGACCTCCCGTTCCAACCACGGGTTCTTCTCGAGCCAGAGGTTGTTGCGGGGGCTCGGGTGCGGCAGGGGAAGCAGATAGGGGACGTACTCCCTCCAGGACTCGACGGTCTTCGTGAGGGATCCCTTCATTCGGTCCCCGAGGTAGTACGCCTGCGCGTACCGGCTCAACAGGAGCGTGAGTTGCACGTTCGGGAGCCTGTCGAGGACCTTCTCGTGCCACAGCTCGGCGCACTCCTTGCGCGGGGGCAGATCCCCGGAAGTCCCCGTCCCCGGATAGCAGAACCCCATCGGCACGAGGGCGATGTGTCTGCCGTAGAAACGCTTCTTGTCGACCCCCAGCCATTCGCGAAGGCGATTGCCGCTCGGGTCGTCCCACGGCACGCCGCTCTGGTGGACGCGCCTGCCGGGAGCCTGACCGATGATCAGGATGCGCGCGTCCCGATGAGCGCTCAGCACGGGGCGCGGCCCGCGCGGAAGATGCTCCGCGCAGGCGTCGCAACCCCGAATGTCCCTCAGGAGGCCGGCGAGCTCCATGACGGACCGTCCTACCTGAGCGGGTAGTCCGTCAGCACGTAGTCGTTCCCGATCGAGTGGCAGCTGGTGCAGAGGGGGACGCCGTTGCCGACCGCGACGGGCTCGGACGGATCGGTGGTGCTGGTCACTTCCATCCAGAACCAGCCCTTCCCGCCGTCGCTCTCCGCACTGGTCTTGACCATGACCGCCCAACCCTGGAGCACACCGTCCTCGGTGAACATCTCCTTGACCACGGACGCTCCCACCGGATGCTCCGAGCTCCCCGCCTTCAACGAAGCGTCGAGACTGTCGTCCAGGAAGACCTTCACCGGCAAGCCGCTCTTGGTGTGCGGCCCGATGCTGGGGTGCAGTCCCGTCTCCTGGGCAGCGAAGCTCTTGTAGGTTCCGGCGGTCAGGTACGCGAACAGCTCCTCCATCTCGGTCGGGACGGGGCCCGGGTTGGTTTTCGGCGTCGGTGCCGTCGGCCGGAACTTCGCACTGCGGGCGGCGGGCATGGTCGTCGCCGGCACGGGAACGCGGGCTGCCTCGATGACGGGGTAGTACTGGGTGAACACGAAGTCCGTGTCCGCGCTCGTCTCGTGGCACGTGTTGCAAGCGGTCGTCGGCAGCGCGGCCGTGGTCTCGGCCAGGGGATAGCTGTGTCCGAAGCTGAAGTAGGCCCAGTAGCCCGGCTCGTCCGGGAACCGCCTCGAGTCCTTGACCGTGGCCTCGAGCCCCACGAAATCGCCCATGAAGTAGCCCTTGCCGCTGGTCGCCCGCTTGCCGCCGACGTCGACCAGCTCCTTGACGAGGATCGTGCCGTCCTTCCACTCGCCGGTAGACTCGTAGTGCGCCCACGCGTCGGGGGTGATGTAGACGTTGTGGAACTCGGGGAACGCCGCGTTCCCGTTGTTCATGTCGTTCGGCGTCAACGGCGTTCCGACGTAGATCCACTCGCGGTAGCCGACGGGCCGGATCAGCTCGCCGGAGCCGTTGAAGCGCGCGCCTTCGTCTATCTGGCCGCCCGTCCCGCTGTTCTTGGCCGCGGCCAGCACGGGGTAGTACTGACTGAACACGAAGTCGTCCGCCGCCGAGACCTCGTGGCACGTATTGCAGCTCTCCGCCGGTTGGGCGACTGCCGCGCTCGCGAGGGGATACGAGTGCCCGTAGCTGAAGTACGCCCAGTTACCCGGCTCGTCCGGGAAACGCGCCGCGTCCTTGACGGTCGCTTCCAGGCCGATGAACTCGCCCGTGAAGTAGCCGTTGCCGCTGACGGCCTTCTTGCTGCCGACGCTCACCAGCTCCTTCACCAGGATCGTCCCGTCCATGAACGTGCCGTTGGCCTTGTAGTGCTCCCAGGCCGCCGGGTGGACGTACACGTTGTGGAACTCCGGGAACGGAGCCTCTCCGCCGTTCATGTCGTTCGGGGTCACCGGGGTTCCGACGTAGATCCACTCCCGGTAGCCCTCGGGCTTGACCAGCCGTCCGCTCGCGTCGAAGGCCGCGGCAGGCATGCTGCCCCGGTTCATGGTGCTGGACATCGACACGCAGGCAGCAACGATCAGGCCGCCGAGAACGGCCGAGAGTCGTACGAAGCGACGAGGTAGGAAGTGCATCTCCGGATCTCCTTGGTTCGGGTTGCCGACCCTTGGATGCCGATCCGGCGCGTGCGCTTCAGGAAAGAGTCAACTTCTCTTTCTCGCCTCGAGGATCGCCTTGACGAGATCCTCCGGGATCTCGCGCTCGGAGAGCTCGGACAGCGCAGCCACGCTGAGCCCCATCGTCTTGCGGTAGCCGTCGAGGTAGCCGGTGCAGTCGGGGCAGACCGACAGGTGTCGGTCGAAGACGGCCAGGCGCTCGGCGGACAGGTCCTGATCGATGTAGGCGTGGAGGAAGTTGACGAACTCCCGACAGGTGAGCTCCTGGCAGGAGGTCCGGTGGTCTCCGCAGTCCGAGCACTCCTCGGCGTGCCGTTCGACCTCGTCGCGCTCTTCTTTCGACAGACCCCCGCGAAGGTGCTCGTGGATCCGGTTTCGAAAGCTGTCGCAGTTCATCCGAGCTCCGACATTCGCGGCACGAGAAGCGTGCGGAGGGCCTGACGGGCCCGGTGAATCCGCACCCTCGCTGCGCTGGCGGTCATGCCGAGCGCATCCGCGATCTCCTGGTTGTCCAGTCCCTCCATGTCGCGGAGGAGCAGGGGGACGCGGTAGTTGTCCGGCAGTCGTTCGATTTGCGCGTGGACGTGCTCGTGGAGCTCCCGGCGGATGGCGGGCTCGTCGGCCGGCCCGTCCCAGGAGGACTGGGCGGTCGCGAACACGCCGCTCTCGTGGAATTTCGGGGAGCAGGCCGTCGAGCTCGGTCTCCGGGCTCCTGCCGCTCTTGCGCAGCCTTGCCAGCGAGGCGTTGATCGCGATCCTGTGCAGCCACGTGCCGAGCTCCGCCCGACCCTCGAACTCGTCCAGCGACCGAAACGCGGAGAGGAACGCGTCCTGGACCGCATCGTCGGCCTCGGCGTCGTCCATGAGGATGCGCAGCGCGACCGCGCGCATCTCGCCGCCGTAGGTCCGCACGAGCTCCTCGAAGGCGTCCGCCCCTCCGCCCCGCAGCTTGACCAGCAGGCTCTCGCTCTCTCCCACCGGGGGAGAATAACCGATTCCGCGCCGCCCGCAGAACCAACGGTCGTCGCGGCCTCGGCCGGCATTCCTCGAGCCCCGTCTCTCACTCTTCGGGCGGAGGAATGATGCTGACGGGGACCGGATTCTCGCCCAGTGCTCCGAGCAGAGCCGACCAGTGCATGGCTTCCACGCCGGCGATGCTGGCCGCCAACATGGCCAGCTCCGGGGAGGAGAACTGGGCGACCGATGCGACCGAGGCGCTGGCCGCGCTCTTCTCGAGCGAGACGGCGTAACGGAGCACGTCAGCCTGCGTCTCCAGCGACGGCGGAGGGAACTCGGATGCGTACGCCTCCCAGGTCTTGGCCTCGATCGGATCTCCTCCGAGACCGGTGATGGCCTGCCGGATGCGCTCCGCGTGTTGCCTGTGATCGTCCTGGAACTTGGCCGCCACGGCGCTGACCCCTTCCTCCAGCAGGCCGGTGCCAAGTGCGGCCTCGTAGGCCGCGATCCCGAAGTACTCGCCTCCGAGGGACTGGTTCAGGAGCTCCGCATCTCTCTTCGTGTCCGACATCGTGATTCTCCTCGGTGGGTCTTGCCGTCAGGCGGTCGCATCTCCGGGTTCGGGATGCCGGCCTTTGGATGCCCCTCCGGAGCGAGCGTTTCATGGAAACGTCGACCTCTCTTCCCAAGCGGCCCGAGGAGTGGGCCGAGCTCGTCTCCAGCGGCGATCCCAGGCGTCGGACCCTTGCGCTTCAGTCGTTCACGCTCGCCGATGAGGCAGGCCGAGCGTCGCGAACATGACTGGCGTCCGAGACCATTCCAGCGCGAGCTTCAGTCCGCCCGGAGCGCGTCGAGGACCTCCGCGATGCTCAGGACCTCGCGACGATCGGAGCGCGTCTCGCTCGGGAACGCGCGCCTCAGCCTGTCGGCGAGCTCCGCCCTGTGGCTCCCCTGCTGCGCGCCCGCGCCTCGCAGCAGCGCGATCGTCTGGCCCGCGATGTCGTCGTTCGGACAGTGCCACGCGCGCTGCGCGATGTCCTCCAGCTCGTCGGGATCGGGCGTTTCCCCGCTCGCCAGGGCGAGGGAGCGAGCGAGCAGGCCGGCCCAGACCTTGCCCGCCGCCGACCAGCACTGGGCAGCGTGGTTGGCGAGCTCCCGCGCGCGAGGAAGCTCGCCCCTGCGCCAGGCGACAGCCGCCTCGTTGAGGCCTACCAGAGCCTCCATGTTGCGCGCACCGACGAACGCCGTGGCTTCGACCAGCTCCATGTCGGGCGCGAGCGGATCGGCGCGCCGGTAGGCCGCGGCGCGGAGCAGCCACTCGGCGCGTGTTTCGTACAGGGTGTGGCGGCACGCCGCGGCGAGGTCGCGGGCGTGGCTTGCGGTCTCGATGACCTCGTCGAAGCGCGACGCCTCCAGCAGGGCGGAAGCGCCGTTGAGCATCGTCGAGAGACGCGCGCCGAGAGGAACACAGAGGGACGCGGCGTGAGCCTGGTACTCCGCTGCCTCGGCGTAGCGGTCTCGCCGGTACGCCAGGAGACCGCGCCACTCGGCGTGGCTCGCCCTCACGCGGCGAGTGGGATGGCGCTCGGCCCAGAGACCGAGCTCGCGCTCCAGGACGGAGACGCGCTCCTCCGAACAGCCGCGGGCTGCGAGGACTCGCCGCGCCTGCCGACAGCGTTCGAGCTCGAG
>JAJDET010000135.1 GCA_029259655.1 Planctomycetota bacterium | reverse complement strand
CGCCCGCGCGGAGGCGGGCGGAGGCAGCAGCCTGGTCGGCCCCGGCGCGACGCGTCGGACCGATTCGGGAGGGCGGAGCTCGTCGGCCTCGCGCTCCGGCGAGATCGCCTCGCCTGCGAGGATTCCGACCATGACCAGAGTCGCGGCGACGACGAGAACAGTTGCGATGCGCTTCACGATTGCACTCCCGGTTCAAGGAGAGGGGATCTCGTCCTCTTCCTCTTCTTCGGGCTCGCAGCTGTCGTGGCACTCCGCGGAGACGAGCGATACCCGGTCCACGCACCCCCGAAAGCACCTCTCGTCCACACGGCATCCGATGTGAATGAAGCCCAGGAACGTCACGCAGTACGTGCACGAGGACTTGCACTCGCGCAGCTCATCCTGATGCCCCTGCAGACAGCAGTCTTCGCAGGCGACACGCGGCTGGAGCTCGTGACAGGTCCCCAGGCTCGCGGGCGCTAGCTTGGGAGGTGCCAGAGCTCCGCCCTGACCGCGGAGTTGTGCGAGCGGGAGCAGGGCCAGGACGGCCACACCGAAGGCTTCGTAGATCCTCACGAGTCACCACCTTTCGCAGGTGTCCAGAGATAGGCGCGGGAGGTTCCCGCGCTCCGCGGACGAAGACGTCCGGCCTCAGGCCTGGTTGCGGAAGATTTCCGGCTACTCGTCGCCCGAGGGAGGCTCGCCGCCGCCCACGGGCACCGTCACCATCGCCAGGAGGTACATCCCCGCCGCGAAGAACAGGAGGGACGAGAGCCCCGTCACCATGGCCGTCGGCACGGCCAGGGTGGACCCCACGACCGAGGCGAAGCCGTTGATGCCGATTCCCCAGGGAACCACGCGCGGGCTCACCCGCTCGAGCGAGCGCAGCGCGACGGGGAAAGGGATCCCGAGCAGGAACCCCATGCCGATCAGGATCGCCAGGGCCAGGCCGAGCCGCGCCGTGAAGCTCGTCGTCGCTGCCGCCGCGAAGACGTCACCCAGCGCAAAGGCGGCCACGACGATCACAGCGGCGAGTACCAGGAGCGCTGCCTTGACCGGTCCCGGCGAGTCGACCGGCATCCGACTGGAGACGGCGCTCCCCAGGCTCGCGCCCACGAGGAGTCCGAGCAGTACCACCGTGATCGCGTAGCTCTGGTGGCCGAGCAGGAGCACGAATCGGTGCATCAGCCCGATCTCGAACAGCATGAAGCCCATGCCGAGGCACGTGAAGTAGACGATCGAGCGCCCCGCACGCTGTGTGCGGAGCCCCCGCCCGCGCAGGATCACGAGCGGCACCAGGATGAGAACGGCGGAGATCAGCGCGAGGTTGCGCACCATCTTCAGCAAGAGCTTGAAGATGAGCGACGGGCGATTGAGGACGATCCAGGCCCGGTGCGGCTCCGGGATCACCTGCCACAGCTTGTCGCGGAAGAAGAAGAAAGGGCGGTCGTCGGTCGGCGCCGAGAGGTCGCGCTCGTGCAGCTCGAGATAATCGTCGAGCCGCCCGGCGACCAGCGCCTCGAAGTAGGGGCTGTCGGCCACGAGTCGCGGCTCGGGGCTGTACATCACCTCGAGCGGGAACCCGAAGCCGAACTCGATCCAGTCGTAGGTCGGGATGGTCACCTGCGGAGCCGTGCCGCCGCGCTCGTCGAGCCACGCGTGCAGGCGCTCGACCTCCGCGTCCGTGAACGGCGTGCGCTTGATCATCACGGACCGCATCACACCCTGGCGCAGGACGAACAGGTGCCGGGCCGCGTCCTCGATGCCGTTGTCCTTCAAGCCGGCGATCGCGAGCGACGACAGGATGTGGGCGTCCGCGTCGGTGAAGCGCAGGAAGCAGATGACGCCGTCGTCCTCGATGCGCGCGAGCATCTCGCTCATCGCCTCGCGCGTGTAGATGTAGTTCTCGTTAACCGACAGGGACCCCGAGGCGAGGATGGACTTGGTGTCCACGCCGCTCATCTGGATCAGGTCGTACTTCTCCTCGCTCTTGCGCAGGAACGTGCGCCCGTCGAGCTGGTGGACCTTCACGCCCGGCTTGCCGTACGGATCGCCGAGGAAGTCGCGGTAGGGCTCGCCTTCGATGATGTCGATCGTCGAACCGTTGATGTCGACTCCGTCCACCTGCGTCGCGCCGAAGTGGAGCGCCGTCAGGACGTCTCCGGCCCCGCCCAGACCGATCACGAGCACCTTCTCGCGCGATCCGAACTGGAACCCGGCGCCGTAGACCGTGCCCTCGTAGAACTCGCGACCCCGGGCGAGATCGTCTCCGACACCTAGCAGGAAGGAGCCGGCGCTCGAGTCCTGGACGAAGAACCTCGTCTCGACCGGCCCGCCGACGTTGCTCTGGAGCTCGGGAATCGACGTCTCGAGCCGGTACACGTCGACGCGCGCCGTGCGGTCCCACTTCGGGCCGTAGTCGTGGTGGATCTCGATCTCGGCGCCCGGGTTCTCCTCTCGAAGCTTCTCGACGCGCCGCTGGATCACGGCCAGCTGGCCGGTGGGGTCGGGCGGGAAGGGAGAGATCGACCCCGCGAAGGGAATCGCCACGAAGAGCAGGACGGCCGCGCCGGCTGCGGCGATCCGCCAGGAGCGCCCCGCGGGGAAGTGCAGGACGAGCGCGCTCGCGAGCGCGAGGAGGGCTACGACCGGAATCGCGCGCTCCGCGCCGACGAGGTCGAGGATCGGGAAGACGATCATGCACCCCAGCGCCGAACCGCCGAGGTTGACCGCGTAGGCGCGCCCGATGCTCGCGGCTCGTGACACGAGCAAGAGCGAGATGGTCATCCCGAAGCAGAAGTAGGGCACGGTGAGCGCGACCAGGGTCACGATCTCCGCCGAGCTCTCGGGCTGGATGAAGGCGGGCGCGAGTCGCGCGAAGACCGCGTGCACCGGGAGCAGGAGCAGGCCACCCAGTGCGGCGAAGAAGGCAGCGAGCGGCGCGACCCTGCCGACCCCGATCCGCGGCAGCACGGACAGGAGCGTCGCGCTCGCGCCGAGCCCCAGGAGGCAGACACCTACGGCGAGGTAGATGTGCAGAGGGTCGAGGCTGTACGCGAAGATCTTGAACTGCAGGACCTCCAGCGTCAGCACCGCCGTGGACACGGCGAAGAGGCCCAGGTCCTGCCGCAGGAGCGAGCCGGACCGCTCTTCGTCGGCCGACTCCTCGCTCTCGACCGGTCCGTCGGTATCGCTTTGGCTCATGGGGTCCACAGTGCGCGCGGAAACCCACACGCGATCGGCGGCGGTCGGGATTCTATCGGCCTTTCCCGACCCCCTGGGACCGCGAAAGCGATTCCGGACTGACTGGGTTCCGTGTGGATTCCCGGCCGCAAGGCCCCGGGCCCGTTCGACTTGCGAGGATCGAGGGCATGCGCGACCGGCCCTGTGGTCGCAAGTCCGGGCCGAATCTCAGCCACGAGCCGGGGGGGCCGCCCGAGATCCACCCTCAACCCAGTCAGTTCCCTAGACCTGCAGGTTGGGGCCTACTTCGTCCTGATCCGCCACCAGGACGCGCACGTGGGACGCGGAGAGCTCCGCCAGCGTCTTCTCGGCGGCCTCCCGGGCGAGGTCCGGTCGGTTGTTCGTCCGCGAGAGGTGGGCCAGGACGAGCGTGTGGAGGCGCGGGCCGGCCACCAGTGCCAGCATCTCGCTGGCCTGGTCGTTGGAGAGGTGTCCCAGGGGGCCGGCGATGCGGCGCTTGAGCTTCTCGGCGTAGGGGCCCTCCGCGAGCATTTTCGTGTCGTGGTTGAACTCGAGCACGAGGAGGTCGGGGTCGTGGAGTGCCCGGGCCGACTCCGCGGTCGCGTGGCCCATGTCCGTGATCACCACGGCGCGACGTCCTCCCGCCTCGATCCGGAACGCGACCGTCGGATCGGCGTCGTGGGGGATCTTGACCGGCGTCACGTGTGCCGTGTCGACACCGCGGCGGCACACGAGCTCCGTCGTCCGCCCCACACCGAGCCTCGCGAGGCGCCGCGCGCGCGCGATGGAGCGGTTCCGCATCAGCCGCTCGCAGCAGTGGACGGTGAGCTCCTTGTTCCTGCGCGACAGGATCCCCGCACTCCGAGCGTGATCCAGGTGCCCGTGCGTGACGAGCACGTGATCGAGCCGGCGGACCGGGCAGCCGACGGTGTCGAGACGGTCGGCGAGCTCGCGGAT
>JAJDET010000134.1 GCA_029259655.1 Planctomycetota bacterium | reverse complement strand
GGCGGGGCTGGGGGGGGCGGGGTCGCCCCTACGTTTCGACCCCCGGCACCCCCCGCTTCCAGATCGCCGGTGAGCCGAAGGTCAGCGAGGCACCGTTCTCCTCGAGGGCGCGAACGATGCTCTCCGGATCGCAGCGTCCGGGCCGCGACGGGTCGAGATTCGGGAATACGCTCGTGAGCCCCAGGGCCGTGTCGAAGAGCGCGAAGAGCGGGAAGCACGCGACGTCGACCTCACCCGGTTCGAGGTCGTAGAGCGCGCGCAGGGCCGCGAGCTGCGCGCGGAAGGTCTCGTGGGTGTAGACGGCGCCCTTGGCCGGACCCGTCGAGCCGGATGTGAAGAGCACCGCGGCTTCGGCGTCCCGCGAGCATTCCTCGATCGGGAACGCGCCGCGAGGAGGCCCGAGTCTCACTCCGGCACGGGGTACGGTCCACGCCACCTCGACCGAGCGGAAGGCGCGGCGGAAGACGCGGCGCACGCCTTGCGCGGCCGGGATCCCGACGAACCCGCGCGGATGCATGCGCTGGACGCAGGAGAGCAGCCGTCGCAGGCCCATTCCGGGGTCGATCAGGACCGGGACGGCGCCGACCTTGAACAGGGCGTAGGTGACGCAGATGAGCTCGTAGCCCGCGCGCACGAAGACGCAGGTGCGATCTCCGGGACGCAGGCCGCGCGCGGCGAGCTCGTGCGCCCACCGATCGCTCTCTTGCTCGAGGTCGGCGTAGGAGCGGGTCCGCCACTCCGACCCCGACGCTGTCCGGACCGCGGGCGCGTCCGGGGTTCGCTCCGCCCAGCGCGCCAGCTCGTGCGCGACGTTGAGCTCGCCGCCGCTTCCGACGAGCGGTCCGAGCTCCTCGAACGGATCCCGGACTGCGGTCACGCGCTCGCCTCCAGGAACTTCCCGATCCACTCGCGCGCCCGCTCTCCCGCATCCTCGAGCACGAGGTGCCCGGCGTCCGGTGCAATCTTCACCTCCGCGTCGGGGAACCGCGCCTGCCACTCCTCGCGGAAGCGCGGCGTGAAGCACCAGTCGCGCTCGCCCCAGACGATCAGCATCGGTCTGTTCACGAACTGGCCCAGCGCCTCCTCGGTCGCGACGAGCTCGTTCCACGACGGGTGTCCCGCCGTCATGGGTATGTCGCGCACGAACGCGAGCGTCGCGACCCGGTCGTTCCAGTCGGAGTAGGGCGCGAGATAGCCCCGCCGGACCGGACCGCGCATGAGATCGCGCCGCTCCGTTGCCATCTCGAGCGCTGCGCGCGAGAAGAGGCCCAGCCCGCGGACCGCGAGGGAGCCCAGGATCGGGACGCGGCATGCGGCGATTCGCAGCGGGATCTCCCGCGCGCGAAACGCGGCGGTGTTCGTGACGACGAGACGCGCGATCCGATCCGGATGGCGGCGTGCGAAGGCCATCCCGATCGCGCCACCCCAGTCGTGCAGCACCAGCGTGATGTTCCTGAGGTCGAGGGCCCCAACGAGCTCGGACAGGTTCTCGGCATGCTGTTCGAGGACGTAGGGATAGTGCTGGGGCTTGTCCGAGAGGCCGCACCCGACGTGGTCCAGCGCGACGACGCGGTGTTCTCGCGAGAGATCGCGCACGAGGTGGCGGAAGTAGAACGACCATGTCGGGTTCCCGTGCACACAGAGGACGGGGTCGCCGTCGCGCGGCCCCTCGTCGACGTAGTGGATGTGCACCCCGTTCTCGAGCTCGTGGAAGCGCAGCGAGTAGGGGAACTCCGTGCGGAAGGTGGCCACTACGCTCCGAGCCCGTGCAAGGCGCGAGAGCGGGTCGTTCGAGCTCACGGCACGGCCTCGGCGACGAGCTCGAGGAACTCGACGGCACCGTCGGCGGCCGCCACGCTGACCGAGTGGCCGCCGAAGCGGTCGAGCTCCCGGCTGACGACCCGGTGGAGCTCGGTGTCGAACAGGAGCGCGAGCCGGTGTGTCCCGTCGCGGTCGAGCTCGCGGTCGACGAGTCTGCAGCGCGACAGCCCCGCGAGCCCGATGCCGAGCTTCTTCAGGAGCGCTTCCTTCGCCGTCCAGAGCCGGATCAGGGAGGTCGTGTCCGTCCCGGCCACGAGCAGCTCGTCGTCCGCGGCGCTCTCGCGCACGGGGCGCAGGCGCGTCCTCCCGAGCCACTCGACGTCCACGCCGACGGGGTGGGGCGACAGGGCGGCGGCGGCGAGGCCGCGCGTCCCGGAGAACGAGACGCAGACCCGGTGCAGTCCGAACCGGCCCGGGACGGCGGCGCGCGGGAGACCGGAGGCGTCCCGCTCGAGGGTGACCTCGATACCCGCGCGGCGCGCGGCGTGGGAGAGGCAACGCTCCGCTGCGTCGCGCGTCCGGGCCAGACGCTCGCGACCCTGTCCGCCCGGGAGGTCGCTGACCGGAGAGACGGTAACGGTGGTCACGGTTCGGCCCGCGTGGCTCGCTCGACCACTTCGCGGTCGAAATAGTTCACGCCCATGCCCGCGTCGACCACGACGCCCTGTGCGTTGATCCCGGCCGACCGCGGCGAGAGGAGGAAGAGGCAGGCGTCGGCGACCTCGCGCGTCGAGAGGCCGCGCTTCCGCAGCGTGCAGGCCTCGGCGTAGAGGTAGCTCTCGAGATACCCGGGGATCCCGGCCGAGGCCGAGGTCTTGAGGGGGCCGGCCTTGACCGCGTTGAAGCGCACCTCGGAGAACGCGCTGAAGCTCTTCGCGAGGAAGACGACGGCGGAGTCGAGCGCCGCCTTGATCGGCGCCATGTACCCGTAGTTGGCCGCCGCCATGTGGGTGTCGGAGATCGAGACGGCGACGACGGAGGCATCCCCGGCGAGGAGCTCGCGGCACGCGTTCGCGAGCCGCACGAGCGAGTAGCACGAGACGTCCGCCGCGCGCAGGAAGTCCTCGCGCGGTGTCTCGTGGAAGGGCAGGAGCTTTCCGTCCTCACCGGGGCGGTAGTCGGCGAAGGCAATGGAGTGGACCACGCCGTCGATGCGCGGGTGGCGCTCCGCGAGGCTCTCGCGCAGGCGCTCGATCTCGTCCTCGCGTTCCACGTCGCAGACGAACACGTCTCTCGGCTCGAGCTTGGCCTGGAGCTCCTCGCGCCGGACGTCGCTGCGAACCGCGTAGACCGGCGTCGCGCCGCAATCCTCGAGCGCCCGGCCGACGTGCCAGGCCACGCTCTTCTTGTTGGCGACTCCCGTGACGAGCACGGTCTTCCCCTGGAGGCCGAGGTAGTCGCTCATGCGGTTCCCCCCTCGCCCGTGACCCGCGCCATGGCGGCCGTCGCCGACAGGGCGAAGGCGATCTTGAGGACGAGGGCTCCCTCGCACCGGACGGTGGCCTTCAGGGACCAGGCCGGACCGACCCTGTCGTGCACGACGACCTCGGTCTCGAGCCGGTCGCCCGGTTCGACCATGCGCTTGAAGCGCGCGTCGCGAATGCGCGTCAGCACCGGGACGCCGTCCTCGTTCGAGAAGCCGCCGAGCGCGAGCGCGACGAGGAGCGCTCCGCCCTGAAACGCGTGCTCGGCGAGCAGCACCCCGGGGGTCACCGGCTGCTCCGGGTAGTGGCCGCGGAAGAAGTCGGCGTCCGGCGGAACGCGCCACGCGACCGTGATCCTGCCTCCGTCGGGCGTGACGTCGCGCGAGACGATCGCGTCGACGAACAGAAACGGCTCGCGGTGGGGGAGGAGTGCCTCGACCTCGGAGCGCCCGGCATCCCGGCGCGGGACCGGAACCAGCTCGTCGCGGGCGGTCACGGGGTCACCTCGATCGGCAGGAGGTGCGCGTCCACCTTGTTGGCCGTGATCGCGCCGTAGTTCGCGGCTCCCAGCCAGCCGGACATGATGATCCCCACGCTGCCCGTGTGGTAGAGCCCCTCGATCTCCTTCGAGAGGTCCATGCTCACGCGCAGCCCCTCGAACTTGGTTCCGAACGAGGTCCCCGTCGGCTGTTGCGCGTAGAACGCGAAGGAGCGCGGCGTCGAGGCCTCGGAGTGGTCGATCTTCTCGCGTACGCCGGGTACGTAGCGTTCGAGCGACTCGATCGTGTCCTCGATCATCCGCGCCTTCTCTCGCGCGTACTGCTCGTCGTCGAAGTGTGCCCAGTCCTCCCAGTTCGCGTTCGTCGAGCTCACGACCGTGTAGCGGTCCGAGCCCGGGCGGACCTTGGGATAGTAGAAGGAGAAGGTCCGGCTCTCCCCGTGGATGTCGCACAGGGCATCGGAGGTGAAAGTCTCGCGCGTCGACGTGAAGAGCAGATCCGTGACCCAGGGGATCGACTCGCCCCTGGCGATGCCGAGATAGACCTGACAGCTCGAGTTGTTGAGCCGGACGGCGCGGGCCTCCTCCAGGAACGCGTCGTCGAAGTGGTCGGGACCGACGAGCTTCTCGACCGTCGTCTTGACGTTGGCGTTCGAGACCACCGACCGTGCGGAGATCGTGCGGCCGCAGGCCTCGATCCCCGTCACGCGCCCGCGGTCGACGTGGATCTTGTCGACCTGGACGTTGTTGAAGATCTCGACGCCGTTCTTCACGAGCTCCCCTCGCATGGCGCGGATCAGCTCGTCCGTGCCCCCGGAGAACGTGTACACGCCCTTCTTCATGAAGTTCGAGAACACGATCCCGTACGCGATCGCCGGGTCCGCGAGCGTCGATCCGTTCGCGTAGGAGATGGGCTCCAGGAGCAGCCGGTGGACGTCGTTCCGGTCGGGGAAGAAGCGCTCGAACATCTCCGCGGTCGTCTCGCCGGAGTCGTCGTAGTAGTTCATCCGACCAAGGTGGTCGTAGAACGCGACGACTTCATCGCGCGAGAGCCCGAACACGTCCACGAGCTTGTCCGTGAAGTCCTCGCGCGTGAAGGTCGTCTCGAACGAGAACTGCGGATTGTCGAAGCGCACGCTGTCGAGCTGGACGATGCGATCCGCGATCTCGCGGCTCCAGTACTTGCGGCAGGTCTTGACCATGCCGATCGGAAAGCCGTGCAGGGAGATGTCGAAGAGGTGGCCTCCGCGTCGCTTGAACCACGTCGCGAGCCCCCCGAAGTTGTAGTGCTGCTCGAGGAGGCAGACCTTGTGTCCGTTGCGGCCCAGGATGTTCGCCGCCGTGAGGCCTGCCAGGCCGCTGCCGATGACGACCACGTCGTAGGATGAAGCGGCGTTCGCAAGGGGATCGCTCGTGAGCGGCTTCTTGCCGTCACTGCTCCCGCGGTAGTACTTGGTCTCGCGGGGCATGGGTTCAGGCGGAGACGAGGGCGTGACGGTTGGCCATGATGATTCCCGAGCTGAGCGCGCCGACGATTCCCAGGTACCCCTGGTCCGTGCCCACGAGGTAGAGCCCGTCGACGCCCGTCGCGCCGTCGCCGCGCTTGGCCGGCGACCCGTAGACGACACCGTCCGGATGACCGGTGAAGTGGCGAATCGTACGAGGCGTGAACGTGTCGCGATAGACGGTGTGCTCGCGCCAGTCGTCGCGACTCCCGCCGGGGAAGCTCTCGCGAGCGGTGAACTCCCCGAAGGAGGCGATCGCGCGGTCCGCGAGCTCGGCCTTTCGCTCGGCGTACTCTCCCTCGGGGAGCGCACACCACGCGGCGCCGTTCGCGATCACGGTGAGCCGCAGGAGCCCCTGCGGGAGCGGCTTCTCCGAGCGGTAGTTGTTCGGAGCGCAGGTCAGGCCCGACGTGAAGTCGAGGAGGCTCTCGGGGCTCCGGTACGCGAACCGGTCGCGGGTGGAGTAGAAGCAGGTGGTCGCATGGTGCCCGAGCTCGGCCGGCGTGCGGTCCAGGACCGAGATCGACTCCAGGAACGTCATGCGACCGCGCTCCTTCTCGTCGACGGGCGGCTGCGGCGCGTCGCCGGAGAGGAGACCCATGGTCTCCGCGTAGCCCGCGCTCGAGAGGAGGACGTCGCACTCGAGCTCGGTGCCGTCGTCGAGCACGACTCCGCGTGCGGCACCGCCGTCGACGACGATCTCCCTCACACCCGTGCGCAGCCGGAGCTCGCCGCCGAGCCCGCGATAGCGCTTCACGAGCAGGTTCAGGATGCGCCGGACGCCGCCCTCGGGACGCGCGAGACCCTCGATGAAGATGCTCTTGAAGAGGATCTTGAAGGCGCCCCAGTCGATGTCGTCCTCGGTCGCGCTGCCGTAGTAGCAGATCGGCAGGAGCAGCATCTCGGCCAGGTCGGCGTCGGTGAGGCGCTCCGCGAGGACCGCGCGCGCCGAGATCGTCTCCCTCTGCGGCAGGTCCCACTCGCTCGCCTCCAGCTCGCGCCAGAGAGCGCGAAACCGGTCGGCGTCGTGGGGGAAGGCCCTTGCCACCTCTTCCTGGAGCAGGCTCGGCTCGTTGGAGAAGGCGAGCCGCCTGCCGGGGAAGAGGACCTCGCTGTGTCCCTGTTCGCCGAGCGCGAGGTCGGCGTGCCGGAGGCGGAGCTGCTTCAGGACGCGCGTCAGCGGCGCCCCGCGCACGCCGGGGGGGACGTAGTTCGTCAGCGCGTGAAGGCCGACGTCGAACGCGTACCCGTCCTTACCATAGAACGAGTTCAGGCCGCCCCAGACGTAGTGGCGCTCGAGGATCGCGACGCGCCGGTCGAACATGGCGAGGCGGATCCCCGCGCCCAGTCCGCCCATGCCGGCGCCGATGACGATCGCGTCATAGCGCACGTCTTCCAAGCTCCCTCGGGGCTACGCCGTCGCGCAGTGGGACGCCTTCTCGGCGAGCCGCGGCGCGAGATAGTCGACACAGCTCGCGAGCGTCGCGAGCCGCGAGTATTCCTCCTCGGGGACCTGGACGCCGTAGAGCTTCCGGAGCTCCATGACGATGTCCAGGAAGTCCATCGAGTCGAGGTCGATCTGCTCGCGCAGGAGCTCGGTGTCCGAGAGGTTCGAGACGTCTTCGTCCGGGACGATCGTCTGGATGATGTCGAGGACGGCGTGCTTGGTTTCTTCGGGGGTCATGATCCGTTCTGTGGGTCGGTGGAGCGATCAAGCGCGGGGCGCCCTCACGAGGACGGCCGAGTTGATGCCCAGCATTCCGAAGGAGAGGTTCAAGATGGTCTCCACGCCGCCGACCTCCAGGGGCTCGTTGACGACGAGGTTCCTCACCTCGCAGTCCGGGTCCAGGTCGTCGACGTTGATGGTGGGGTGGATGACGCCGTCCTCGAGGCTTCCGAGGTTCCCGGCGAGCTCGAGTGCCGCTGCCGCACCCATCGCGTGGCCGATGTAGCTCTTCGTGTTGTTGACGTGGGTCGTCGCGCAGTCGCCGAAGACCTGGCGCAGTGCCTCGCACTCGACGGAGTCTCCGGACGGCGTGGACGTGGCGTGCGTGCTGATGAGATCGACCTGCTCGGGTCCGATACCGGCGCGCGCGAGGACCTGGCGCATGCAGGCGTTCTGGCCGGACGCGTCGGGGAGCACGAAGTCCGTTGCGTCGGAGTTGATGCCGTGACCCGCGATCTCCGCGTAGATCCTCGCGCCGCGCGCGCGCGCGTCCTCCAGGCGCTCGAGGGTGAAGAGACAGCCGCCCTCGCTGACCACGATCCCGTTGCGCGAGCGGTCGAAGGGGCGCGACGCCTTCGCCGGGTCGTCGTGGTGCGCGAGCGCTCCCTGGGCCTTGAAGCTGGCGAAGATGCCGAAGGTCCGGATGGACTCGGAGACGCCGCCCGCGAGCGCGACGTCGACCTCACCCAGCTGGAGCATGTGCATCCCGTGGATCAGTCCCAGGTTCCCCGCTGCACAGGCACCGCCCAGGCTGTAGGCAGGGCCCGAGATGCCGAGGTTCAGCGTGATCTCCCCGGCGGGGTTGTTCGCGACCGTGCGCGGGTTGTGGTGGTGGGACCAGAAGGAGAGATCGAAGTCGTACTGGCTGACCTCGTGGATCTGGTTCTCGGTCTCGACGTTGCCGTGCTCCGTGATCCCGGTGTAGACGCCGATCCGCGCGGAGTCGTAGCGCGCGAGATCCAGGTCGGCATCGCGAACGGACTCGTTCGCGCACCAGATCGCGACCGATCCCGCGCGGGTCCCGCGCCGGAGCTCCTTCTTCTTCTGATAGCGGAGCGCGTCGAAGTGGCAGACGCCCGCCAGCGTCTTCCCGACGTGGCGAATCTCGTAGGGCTCGACCCCCGAGACTCCCTTCAGGAGGTTCGCCCGGTACTCGGCGAGGTCGTCTCCGTTGGGGCTCGTCAGGCCCACGCCGGTGATGGCGATGCGGGGGAGCTCGATCACTCCTTCTCCGTGGTCTCCTGAGCCGAACCGTCGAGGAGGTCCGCGAGTCGTCTCCGCTCGTCACCGAGCAGCACGCGCGCGGGGAGGCCGACACCGAGCTTGAGCGCCGTGTTGATGGCCTTGGAGAGGATGCTCTCGGGATCGCCGAGCGCGCCGTTCACGGCCGAGAACACGAGCTCCATCAGCGCGTCGCCGATCTCGCAGGTGGAGATGATCGAGCGCAGCGTGACGACGCGCGGGTCCCTGGGACCGTAGCGCTTGGTCACGAACTCGAGCGACCGTGTGGTCGCCTGCTTGAACTGCTGGAAGGCGACCTGCTCGCGCCGCCTGAAGACGGTGGCGACGATCGACAGCGCGTTCCCGACCGGCGAGTGCAGGTGGCAGCGCCGGGAGCTGTCGAACTCGGAGCGAATCGCGCCCCATTCGGTGAGCTCGGTGAGCGCCGTGCTGGTCGAGCCCTGCGAGATCGAGAGCTGCTCGGTGATCTCGCGCGACGAGAGCGGTCCTCGTGAAAGGACGAGCAGACCCCACACGCGTCCGTGGATGCGCTTGAAGCCGAAGGTCTTGAAGAACAGCTCGAAGGTCGGGAGCTCCTCGATCAGCGCCGTGTCCACCGCGGGGGTCGCGGGCGCATCGGATCGGGGCTCGACCTCGAGCTCGGCGCGGTCGGCGGTCAGCTTGGAGGTCATGGCAGGGGCAACGGTGTCCCGGATATCTGAGAAATCTGAAATCCCGAGGGGGCGCATTAGATGCCAAACGGGGGCTCGGCTGTCCACCGTCACGCCTCGGAAAGGTGGAGGCCCCGGGCGGCGCCCCGGAGCGGGTTGTCAGCCCTCGAGGGCGAGCATCAGGCAGTGCAGCCCGCTCCCGATGCCCAGCATCGCGATGCGCTGCCCCGGGGCCACGAAGCCCTCGTCCTCCGCCAGGCTGAAGGAGAGCGGGAGCGAGACCGAGCCGATGTTCCCGAGCGTCTCGACGGTGGGGAAGTCCCGGTCGAGGTCGAGCCCGAGCGTCTCGAACAGGAGCCGGCGGTGCGCGACCCCGACCTGGTGCGTGACGATCCGATCGATATCCGCCGTCGTCCACCCGAGCTCCGAGAGGAACGCGCCCCAGACACGCGTCGCGAGCGCGTTGCCCGCGTGCAGGAGTGCTTCGGAGTCCGTGTCCATGAGCGGTCCGCCCCCGTCGGTCCGATCGCCGTGACACAGCTCGTGGTGCTCGGAGGCGGCGCCGACCGTCGCGCCGACGAGTCGCCGTCCCTCCCGGGCGTCGGTGCGCGAGAGGACGACCGCCGCCGCGCCCGAGCCGATCGTGAGCGATGCGAACGCCGCCTTCAGCTCTTCCTTCCCGGCGCGCTCGTCCGCGAGGAGCGTCCGGATCGTCTGCTCGACGAGCGGTGCTCCGTCCTCGCCCGCCACGACCATGCCGGCCTCGACCTGACCGAGCTCGATCATGTTCGCGACGAGCGTCATGCCGTTCGCGACACCGAGACACGCGTTGGAGAGATCGAACGCCGTGCAGTGCTCGCCGAGCTCGAGTCGGCTGTGCACGACCGACGCCGTCGACGGTTCCAGGAAATCACGGCACACCGACGCGTGGATCAAGACCCCGATGCGCTCGCGCGCGATGCCGCACTTCGCCAACGCGAGGTTGCCGGCCTGCGCGGCGACCGTGCTCGGACGTGTTCCCGCATCCCAGTGCCGCCGCTCGCGAATGCCGCTCATGAGCTCGAACCGACCGACGCGCAGGCGCAGGCGCTCGTACAGCGGCGCGAGGCGCTCCTCGAGCGAGACGGAGGTGACGACGCGCTCGGGCAGCGCGTGTGCGATGGCATCGATACGGACGTTCTCGTAGCGCAAGGTGTGGGCGGCCCGGCAGGAAGGGCGCAACAGGTTAGCGCGGGTCCTGCGACCCGAACAGTGGTGCAGGGGGCCCTCCGGTTGACGGATGCCCGACCGCCCTGGCACCCTCTGCGATGCCCTCGTTCACGATGAACGCCTCCGACCCCAAGATCCTCCACGTCGACATGGATGCGTTCTTCGCGTCCGTGGAGATCCGGGACGACCCGAAACTAGCGGGGCTCCCCGTCGCGGTCGGCGGACGCGCGGAGGATCGCGGTGTGATCTCGGCCGCGAGCTACGAGGCTCGCAAGTACGGCGTTCACTCCGCGCAGCCGACCGCGCGCGCACTCGAGCTGTGCCCGGACCTGGTACTGGTCCGGCCGGACTTCGAGCGCTACACGCGCGCCAGCCGACTGATCATGGAGATCTTCCGGCGCTACACGCCGTTGGTGGAGCCGCTCTCGCTCGACGAGGCCTTCCTCGACGTCGAAGGGTGTGAACGGCTCTTCGGCGGCGCCGAGGAGATCGGGCACGCGATCAAGCGCGACATCCTGCGCGAGACCGGTCTCGTCGCCTCGATCGGGATCGCGCCCTCGAAGTTCCTGGCGAAGCTGGCCTCGGATCTCGACAAGCCGGACGGCTTCCGAATCCTTCGCGCAGGCGAGATCCGCGACGTGCTGGACCCGCTCCCGGTCTCGAAGATCTTCGGAGTGGGGGCTCGGACGGCGCGCCGCCTGGAAGCGCTGGGCGTGACGACCGTCGGCGACCTCGCGCGCCGCGATCGCGAGGACGTGATGCGTGAGTTCGGTGCCAGCGGTGCCTGGATCTACGACCTCGCGCACGGAATCGACCCGCGCCGCGTGAACCCGCGCCGCGAGGAGAAGTCGCACGGCATGGAGCGCACGTTCCCCACGGACATCGACGATCGCGAGCGCCTACGGCTCATGCTCTACGAGTTCTGCGAGGAGGTCTCCTTCGATCTGCGCAGCCGCGGGCTCCGAGGGCGGACGATCGCGGTCAAGGCGCGCTTCTGGAACTTCAAGACCGTCACGCGCACGAAGACCCTGGACTACCCGACGAACCTCGGCGCGCGCATCTACGCCACGGCCTGCGAGCTGCTCGAGCGCGTTCCCCCGGGGCCCCTGCGGCTCCTGGGCGTCCAGGCCAGCAGCCTGGAGGACGTCCGGACCCCGAACCAGAACCAGCTCTTCGGCGACGGCGACCTGAACGTACCGGCCGACGACGTGCGCCTCGGCCGCGCCGTCGCGGGGATCGACCGCCTGAAGAAGAAGTTCGGCGGAGATGCCGTGGTTCCCGCCAGCCTGCTCGCGCGAAAAGCGGCTCGGAGCAAGGAAGGCGCTCGCTAGCTCAGCGCGTTCCGCGGACGAGCCAGGCCTGGTTCTCGAAGACGACGCGTCCGTTCGTATCGGTGTACGGCTCGGCGGCGCGTTCGATGGCGCGCCGGACCTCGGAGCACTCGGCGTCCGTCCGATCGGCCAGCGTCTTCTTCATCGAGCTCGAGAGCTCGAGCACGAAGTCCGCGTAGCGGCCGTCGGACTCGAACTCCATCGTCACCGGGACCTTGGCGTTCTCGAGGTCGGCGAAGCCGGCGGAGCGAAGGAGCGCGTCGAGTGCACCCTCCCGGGCGAAGCGGAAGGGGCCGGGAGCGTCGGGGTCCGGTGCTTCGAGGCCGAGCACCTCGCGCGCGACGCGCCCGGGCGTGGCGAGGAAGGGGACCTCTTCTTGTTCCGCCCAGACCGAGGCGGCGAGACGCGCGCCGGGCCGGAGCGCTGCCCGGATGCCGGCCGCGGAACGTTCGGGGTGGAGCATCAGCATCAGGCCCCAGCGCGACAGCGCGGCGTCGAAGCTCCCGGGCTCGAGGTCGAGTTGCTCGGCGTCCCGCTCGATGAACTCGGCGTTCGTGAAGCCGGCTTCCGAGGCGCGCACCCGGGCGAGCTCCAGCATGCCCGGCGACAGGTCGACTCCGAGCACGGAGCCCTCGGCACCCACCCGAGCCGCGGCCGTCAGCGCGGGCTCGCCGATCCCCGTCGCGACGTCGAGCACCCGCTCTCCGCGCTCGATTCCCGCAGCCTCGACGAGGCGCGCGTTGAGCTCCTTCGCGCCGTTCTCGAAGACGTGCCACCAGCTCCGCCACCCCGCGGCTACCGACGACCACGCGGCGCGCTGCGTGTCGCGAAACTCGTCGGGATCGATCGCCACGCGGGGATCGTAGCGGCTGCCCCGGGTCCGGTCAGCTTCCTAGGCCGTGTCGTCCGGGAGGTCGTCGAAGGGGAAGGGGGGCCTGTCCTCGTTGTGCGTGAGGTAGCCGAAGACGTTCGTGCAGTAGCGCGAGAGGCCGGCGCCGAAGTCGCCCAGGCGGATGTGCGGTCGCTTGCGCGTGATCAGGGAGTAGACGACCTGGATGGTGACCAGGACCGTGAGCATCGCGACCACGATGTGGAGGATGGCCGCGAAGACCAGGCTGTAGAGCACGCGCAGGCCGGTCTCGGTGCGCGGGAGCTCGTGGGCCGGGGCGGGGGAGTCCTGGTCGACGGAGAAGGGTGCGGCGGGGATGGGCGGGACGTGGGCATCCATGGAGGGGTCCTCGTGGGGGGCGGCGTTCGGGGCGCTACGGAATCTCCATTGGGAAAAGGAGGGAGCGGATTGCACCGAGGGGGTCGGGGTGCCTCGCGGACGCGCGTCGTGGGTCGTGGGACGTGGGACGGACGCTTGCGGTGAGTCGTGCGGGTTCTCCCCGCAGTGCCGTGCTCTCCGCGCACCGGCGGATTGACCCTCCCCCGTTTCGGTGGACACCGGACTTAGGGTGACAATTCGATCGGGGCGCGAAGCGCCATCCGACTGGATCGGGGGAGCCGCGCGGAGCTGAGCCATGCGAAGCTCGAGCGCAGCGCGG
>JAJDET010000133.1 GCA_029259655.1 Planctomycetota bacterium | reverse complement strand
TGCCCTGCACGTAGAAGGTCACGACGCCGGAGAGGTTCACGCAGACGACGTTGACGGCGAGCATCAGGAACGCGTTCGCGGCTTGCACCCCGTTCCCCTGCACGAGCAGCATCGACGCGATGACGAGCGGCGGGAGCAGGGCCACGGCGACCATGACGCCGACCAGCGAGCTCGACACGCCGGTCGTCACGGCGAGTGCGCCGGCCGTGCCGGTGGCGAGCGCGAGGAGGATCTCCTCGAAGGAGACGACGGTGCGCGACAGGATCTCCGAGGCGCCGAGATCCACGGTCCAGACGGCTCCGGCGAGGAGCGACACGGCCAGCGCGGTCGCGAATCCGGCGACGTTGGCGCGCAGTGCGCGCGCGGCGAGCTCGAGGTCGCCGAGTGTCGTGGCCAGCGCCAGGGCCATGTTCGGTCCGAGGAGCGGCGCGATGACCATCGCCCCGATGACGACCGCGGGGCTGTTGCGCGCGAGTCCGACGGCGGCGACGACGGTCGCGAGCACGGCCATCACGAGGAACGCCGGCGTGACCCGGGCGAAGTCGTTCAGGTCCTCGTACAGCTCGGCGCGGCTGATGCGGCCCGAGAGCTTCGCGGGTGTCTGGACGGCCGCCTTGTCGAGGGGCAGTCCGTCACTCTCCTCGGGCTCGTCCGTTCGCGGCGAGACCGCCTCCACGGGCAGGACGAGCACGCGCGCTCCCTCCGAGCCCTCGACGATCGGCGCGAGCGGATCGAGGATGGACTCGACCTGCTCGGCGGGCGCGAGCAGCTTGAAGACGGTCGTCCCGTCCCCGGACTGGTTCCAGGACCACGCGAGGTCGCTCCGCTCGATGATCGCCTGGACGCGCTCGGTGTCCGCGGCCGGGACCAGGACCTCGATCAGCCGCTGGGGCAAGGCGAGGTCCGGTCCCCTACTTCTCGCCCTTCGGGAGCCCGGGCATCTTCGTCGCGAAGACGAGCCCGATGACGACACCGGTGAGCAGGGTCAGGAAGAGCAGCAGCGCCCGCGGCATGGCGATCGTCGCGAACAGGAGCTTCGTCTCCACCTCCTGCGTGTTCTGGAACACGACGATGATGACGAGCACCAGGAGCACGGCCGCTGCGATGTTCTTGAAGGACTTCACGTGCCGTGGCTTCTAGCAGAAGGCCGTTTGGCGGTCAAACGGAGCGGGGCGGGCCCGCGCGACGCGCCGAGGCGTTTCACCGGTGGTCCGCAGATCCGACCGCGGATTCCCTGAATCAAGACTCGTGTACGACTGGACTACGAACATCGCACCATTCATACAGGGCGCCGCCGGAACCGGGGTTTCGGTTTCCGGCTCTGGCGAGTCTACTGATCAGAGTTCCACACACGCGTCCAGGCATTCATGTCGAACCTCCGCGCTCTCGCAAGGCGCGGAGAATCAAGGGAGACAGGTATGAAGCTCACGCTCACTCGTCGTGCCGGGATTCCGGTGGTCCTGCTCGCGACGCTCGTGCTGACGGTGCCGTCCTTCGTCGGTCCTCGGCCCATGACGACGGTCGATGGGCTCCTGTCCCAGCTGATTCCCGTGGCGCCGCCGCCGGGAGAGAAGGACACCTTCGACAACCTCGACGAGTTCCGGATCGGCTGGGCTCTGTGGGACGTGGGTGAGGAGCGTGGGGGCTACGGCAACGCGATCGCGGGCCTGAACGACATCGTTCTGGCCGGCAACCAGGCTCTCTCCGCGTACGACGCGCTCCTCGTCGACCCGCTCAATCCGCTGTCGACGCCGTGGGACGAGATCGACGATCTCTATCAGGCGTTCTTCCTCGAGGACTGGAGCAAGTTCTCGCTGACCGTCGACTTCCCGCGCGCGTTCGACCAGCTCCCTAACGTCAACTCCTTCACCTTTCAGAGCGCGCTCTGCACGCCCGTGCCGCCCGTGCTCGGTGTTCCCGGGCCTCCGTTCGACCACTACGTCTTCTACGACTTTCCCTACTTCACGAACGCGTTCTTCCCGGCGGTTCAAGCGCTCCCGGCCGTCCAGGACGTCAAGCTCGTCCAGAACATCGGGTTCGTGAACGCGCCGAACAACGTGGCGAACGACTACGACTTCAACGTCCAGTTCCCGATGGTGTCGAAGTACCTCGTGCCGGGCGGCGGCGGGTTCTTCCCGCCTCTCCTGGTGAACCCCAGCCCGTCCCTGACGCCGAACGTGACCGTGGGCACCGTCACGATCCGGCTCCGGATGACGCACCCGACGGTCGCGCAGCTCGTGGTCGACAGCCTCGTCGATCGCGTGACCGCGTTCCCCGACGCCTTCGTCGACTACAACCTGATCTCGGGCGAGCACTCCCTCGACGGCCCGCCGAACACGTTCTTCAACAGCCTGCCGACCGCGAATCCGGTCGACTGCACGGGGATCAGCGACGGAGCCGCGTTCTTCGAGTGCTTGCCGCTGGCGGACTATTCCGACGAGACGCTCGAGCAGTTCCGGAAGTGGCTCTCGAGGCAGGCTCGCTACCCCGATCTCGCCACGCTGATGGCGGCCTGGGGCGTAGCCGAGTTCCCCTGTCCGCAGGTCGGTTTCCCTTGCGATCCGGGAGCGGTCGTTTCCTGTTGCGATCCGCTGACCGTCGCCATCGAGGACTGCGCGTCCATCACGGCGGCCCTCGAGCTCTGGCCCTACTGCGGAACGGTCGGCGACTACGACGCCGTCCTCGCCGACTGGATCGAGTTCCAGGCCGAGCAGACCCACATCGACTCGCTCGCGTTCCAGTACGGGGCGGCCAAGGAGGCGAATCCCGACCAGCTCATGTACGACCTGCGCGGTTACTCGCTCGGGCAGGAGCTGGGCGCGCTCTACTCGGACGGCGTGGCCGTGGGTGACTGGTATCAGTTCCTGGGACCGGACCCGAGCACGATCTACGGGCGGCAGCAGACGACGGACGTCAAGCAGTCGGCCGTTCACGGCGTGACCTACGGCGAGTCCGTCAACTTCTCGATCTTCGGCATGCCCAGGCTCAACCCGCTCGTGGTTCACGACACGACGGCGGGTCCGAGCACGTTCGACTCTCCCGGGTGGGACATTCCCTTCTGCTATCGGACCCTGCGCGAGATGGTGGCCCTGGGCGTCGACTCCATCGGCGTCGGCTACTACGAGGTGTCCACGAACTGGAACATCATCGACGGTGTCTTCGACGCGGCCTCGTTCCCCGGCCAGACGATGATGGAGGTCATGTCCAACGAGATCGAGGGGCTCCGCTCTCCGCGCGCCTTCACCAGCCCGTGGCGGTCGCCGCTCCTGGTGCACACGGGGCTCGAGCTCAGCACGCCCAACGGCAAGGTGGACCAGTACAACGACGGCTCGCTGAACGCCCGGACGTTCGAGTTCATGAGCGAGCGGCAGTGGCAGTTCGCGCCCTTCTCGCTGGTCGAGGGTCTCGACGATCTGTGGTTGCCGTCGCAGAGGGAGTTCCTCTTCTCGACCTTCGTGCCCGACCTCGACAAGGCGATGGTCGACAAGTACATCGCGGTGGCGGACGAGCATGAGATGGACCTGCTCGTCTTGATCGACTTCGACAAGTTGAACGAGCAGCTCGCGCTGGATCCCGCGGATCAGATCGCGATCGGTGCCTTCTTCGGAACCCAGGAGCTCTTCGGCTTCCAGCTGGTCGGTGGAACCAACCCTCCCGGCTTGCGGCGGGAGATCTGGGTCCTGGGGCTGCCCGACGGGCCGACCCACGGGGCGACTCTGGACCTCTTCGTCGAGGCCATTCTCGACCTCCAGATCGAGCCCGACATCGGTGCTGCCGATCTCCGACCGATCGAGGCGCGTAGCGGCGGCGCGTTGCGCGACGACATCGACCTCACCGTCGCCTCGGACGGCCTGGGTTTCCTCGTGACGGCCGCCAACGCCTCCGACGTCTCGCAGACCATCGATCTCGACGTGGCCCTCCCGGCAGTCTCGCCCGTGACGGGCTGGGAGTTCGTCGGGGGGAGTCAGATCCAGATCGACGAGGGGGATGCCGCCATCCGCTACGTGCGTCCGTTGATCGACGACGTGGGTTGCACGGACCCCGGTTGCCTCTCCGCGGCCGACTGGGACGCGGCGGTCACGGCTGCGGTCGACCACGTGAACGATCCGGACCCGCAGGCACCGCTGTTCGGCTTCGACAAGCGCGCGGCGCTG
>JAJDET010000132.1 GCA_029259655.1 Planctomycetota bacterium | reverse complement strand
CCGCATGCGGCTCGTCACCCTTGGAAAGCGACCCGTCCGCCAGGCACCCCGACCCCCACCAAATGAAGCCGCGGTACCCGCGGCCATGCCTCCGGCGGGCGGAACAACCCCATGGGACACGCCGACACCGCCTAGGGCGGTCGGCTCACGAAGGACCGGCGCCAAGGCGCCTACTTCGCGCGCGCCGGCGTCCGCCGGTGCGCGGAGAGCGCGACCCTGCGGCAAGGTACACGCACGACTCCATGTGGGCGCGAGCATTCCGACCCCCCTCCGTCGGCGATACACTGATCGGCTCTCATGTCCCGCGACACGCACAGCACACCGGCCGACTCCCGCCTCCCCGCGGGGACTCGGATCGGCGCCGTGGTCTCGAGCTACCACTCCGAGATCACGGGCTGGATGCTCGACTCCGCGCGCGCAGAGCTCCTCTCGGCCGGGCTGAGCGAGGAGGACCTCGTCGTCTTCCACGCACCCGGCACCTTCGAGCTCCCCTTCCTGGCCCGCGAGCTCGCCGCGCGCGACGACATCGACTCCGTCCTCTGCTTCGGCCTGGTCCTCAAGGGCGAGACGGAGCACGACCGCTACATCGCGCAGGCCACCGCCGACGGCCTGGTTCGAGCCTCGCTCGAGACGGGCACGCCGATACACTTCGGCGTCCTGACCTGTGCCACCCTGGAGCAAGCGAAGGCGCGCGCGCTGCCACGCGAGCGCGGCGGAGAGCTGGACAAGGGCCGGGAAGTCGCACGCGCGGCGATCGAGACCCTGCGCGCGGCCCGCGAGATCCGCACCGAAGGCGACCGAGGACGATCGTGAAGAAACGAACCCGCGCCCGGGAGCTCGCGCTCCAGTACCTCTATCAACGAGACCTCCTGCGCGAAGGACTGGAGACCTCGGCCGAGGAGTTCGTGCGCACGGAGGACGCCGAGGGCTCCGCCCGCGAGTTCGCCGTCGAGCTGATCGAGGGCACGAAGGAGCACGGGACGGAGATCGACGAGATCATCCGCGAGGTCGCACAGAACTGGGACCTCGAGCGGATGGCGGTGATCGACCGCAACGTCCTGCGTCTCGCGACCTACGAGCTCCTGTGGTGCGCGAGCATCCCGCCCAAGGTCTCCATCAACGAGGCGATCGAGCTCGGCAAGCGCTACTCCACGCAGAACTCGGGCGGGTTCATCAACGGCATCCTCGACAGGATCAAGGACCGTCAACCGGCCGGAGCGGGTGGAGCCGGCGACGCGCAGGACGCGAGCGAGAGTTAGGGGTGGGCGTCCTCAGTCGACTCAAGGAGCGCCTGACGCGCACGCGCAGGGCGATCTCCGACGGGATCTCGGGGCTGTTCAAGGGTGGGCGCCCGATCGACGACGCGCTCTTCGCGGAGCTCGAGGAGCTCCTGTACACGGCCGACCTCGGCAAGGTCGCGGCCGAGGTCACCGGGGAGCTCGCCCGTGCTCACCGGCGGGGCGAGATCCACGGCGAGGAGGACGTCCGCGCCGCGCTGAAGGGCGAGCTCCTCCAGCGGCTGGACCAACCGGGCGGCGAAGTGTCGCTCGACCACCACCCCACCGTGATCCTGATCGCGGGCGTGAACGGATCGGGCAAGACGACGAGCATCGCGAAGCTCGCGCATCGCTTTCGCGAGCAAGGGCGCCGCGTCCTCGTAGCGGCGTGCGACACGTTCCGCGCCGCCGCTTCCGACCAGCTCGAGATCTGGGCAGAGCGGAGCGGCGTCGAGGTGGTCCGAGGGGGCGATGGGGCCGATCCCGCGGCCGTGGCCTTCGACGCCGTCGAGGCCGCCGTGGTGCGAGGTGCCGACGTCCTGATCGTCGACACGGCCGGGCGGCTCCACACGCAGAAGAACCTGATGGACGAGCTCTCCAAGATCGTCCGCGTGATCCAGCGCCGGATCCCGGAGGCCCCCCACGAGGCGTGGCTCGTCCTCGACGCCACCAACGGCCAGAACGCCGTCCAGCAGGCGCGCGAGTTCACGGCCGCGATCGAGGTCACGGGCCTCATCGTCGCCAAGCTCGACGGCACGGCCCGGGGCGGCGCCGTGTTCGGGATCCGCGAGGCCATGGGGATCCCCGTGCGCTACATCGGAACGGGCGAGACCATGGAGCTGCTCGAGGTGTTCGAGCCCGAGGCGTTCGTCGACGCCCTGCTCCGACCCGACGGAGAGGAATAGGAGCGGCGACCGCGCGTCCACTGGCGTCCGCGATGCCGAGCGTTCTCCCCATCTCGACCCCGGACCGGACGCGGCTCCTGGCGTTCGCGTTGGCCGTGCCGGCGCTGATCCTGGCGCTGCCGGGGACGCTCGCGTTCGACCCGCTCCCGCTGTCGACCTCGGCCGGCTGGGCCGCCCTGGCGCTTTTCCCGGCCGCCGTGCTCCTCCCGTTCCTCTCGCTGCGTTCGCTCCCCGCCCCCGCGCTCCTCTTCGCGGCCCCGTGCCTGATCGCGGTGGCGGCTCTGGTCTCGGACCGCGGGACCGACGGTTTCGAGGAGCGCCGAGCGCTCTTGCTGCTCGTCGTGTCGGGCGTGGCCTTGCTGGGCGGCACGCTCCTCTCGACGCGCGCGCTGACGCTCTTCGGCGACCTCCTGGTCGGGACATCGATTCTCTTCACGGGTCAGGGAGTCCTGGGCGCCGTGTTCGCGGGAGCCGAGGGCGCCGCGGGACCGCTCGGGAACACCGGAGCGCTCTCCCAGGCGGCGTTGCCGGGTGCGATCCTCGGAGCGACCCAGCTCCTGTCGCCTGCACCGGCACGCAGGGCGGTCGGTGCGCTCGCCGCAGTCTCGTTCGCGGTCCACGCGGGACTCGCACCGGTCCTCGCGGGCATGGCCGCGTTCGCCGTCGGTCTGCTCGCCTGGGCCGCGCTCGGACCGCGCGGGTCACGCGCTCCGCGCCTCGCGATCGCGTCCCTCGCGCTCGTCGGTCCCGCGACCCTGCTCGCGGCCCCGCTCTCCGGGGGCGAGGACCCGGACCAACCCGCCGCCGCGATCGTCGGCGACACGGGCGGCGTCGCCGTGCGCCGGCTCCTCTGGCAGCGCGTGCCCTCGCTCGTGTTCGCGACCCCGTGGCTCGGCGCGGGTCCGGGGCAGTTCCAGGCCGCCTTCCCCCCCCACCGCGACCCGGCCGAGATCGAGCTCTCGACCCACGGGCGCGCGGCGATCGCGGGGACCGAGGTCGAGCACGCGCACAGCGACTGGCTCGAGGCTTTCGCGGAGTACGGGCTCGTCGGCGGCGGAGCCCTGGTCCTCCTGTTCGTCCTGGCGCTCGTCTTCTCCGCGACCTCGCTCTCTTCGGGATCGCTACCCGTGGGAGCTGCTGTCATCGCGGTCCTCGCCAACGCGACGGTTCACTGCCCGCTGCTGGCGAATCCCGCGGCAGCGATCCCGACCTGGGCGCTCCTCGGTGTGCTCCTCGCGCGTGCGCGACCGGTCGGGGTTAGGTTCGGCCTCGGGACGTGGAGCGCGGCGCTCGCAGGCATCGCGCTCGTGACCTCGGTGCCATCGGCGCTCGCGCTGCGCGAGCACGGCGAGCTCCTCGCACGCCGTCAGCGGCTCGCCGCGGAGTTCGGCCCGCGCCTGGGCGAGGTCAGGGCGGCGTCGAAACGCGATCACAGCTGGCTCGAGGAAGGGCGACTCCTGCGCGCGGCGCTCGACGTCGCGCCCGACTCGCCGCTCGCGCTCACGCTCCATGCACTGCGCCGGGGAGCGATGGTCCGCGGTGCGAGCGGGGGGCGCCGCGACGCTCGCGACGCCTGGGGCGCGGTCCTCGCCGTACGCCCGTTCCAGGTCTCCGCGCTGGTCAATGCGGGGCTCCACAGCGACTCGCCCGCCGAGCGGCGCGCGCTGTGGGAGGAGGCCATGTGGATCGACCCCGGACACCCGGTCGTGCGCGAGAACCTCGCGCGGCTCGAGCTCTTCGAGGGCTCGGCACGAATCGCCCTGGAGCACATCGATGCGCTCGGAACGCACGCGAGCAAGGAGTTCCTCGCCGAGCTCGGTGCGCGCGCCATCCTGGCCGGACGGGCGACGCTCGGCCTCGAGCTCATCGCACGCGCGGATCCCGAGCTCATCGACCTCGAGGCGTACTCCCCGTCCGAGCTCCTCACGCTGGCGAAGCTCGCGCGCGAGCTCGACGAGCTGCGCGCCGATGCGCTGACCTGTGCAGCTCACACGCGCTGGGGCCTCGAGCACCTCTCGGGCGGGGACGCGGTCCACGCCATCACGCAGTTTCGCCAGGCCGTGCGCTTCTCGAAGATCCACACGGGGGACGGGGATCCGCTGACACGGCTCCTGCTCGTTGCGAGTCTGCAGCTCGCGGATCGAACCGACGAGGCCGAGGAGGAGCTCGCCTCCATCCGCATGCGCGACGACGACTGGGCAGCGCTCCCCGACAACGCCCGCGAAGCCCTCGAAGGCCTCGGGGTCGCCGCGCCCTGAGATGCGCGGGCGCGAAGACGACCCGGGCCTCGCACCTACCGGCCTGCGTGGGGCGGATGGAGCGCCCCGAGTCGGAGCGCCCGGGGGAACCGTCGAGTGCTTTTCCACAGATCCGGCCCTCGAGCGCGTCCTGGGCGAGCTCTACGCGGGCTTCGGGCCGCAGAACTGGTGGCCGGCAGAGACACCGTTCGAGGTCGTCGTCGGGGCGGTCCTCGTCCAGAACACGGCCTGGCGCAACGCGCAGCTCGCGATCGAGGCTCTGCGCGCAGCCGATCTCCTTGCGCCGCTCTCGCTCCTCCGGGTCGA
>JAJDET010000131.1 GCA_029259655.1 Planctomycetota bacterium | reverse complement strand
CCCTCGTGAGCCGACCGCCCTAGGCGGTGTCGGCGTGTGCCATGAGGTTTCTTCCGCCCGCCGGAGGCATCGCCGCGGGTACCGCGGCTTCACCGGTTGGTGTCGGGGTGCCCTCGGACGGGTTGCTTTCCACGGGTTGCGGGTGTCGGGGGGGCGGAATGCCTTCGCGATGCTTGCGCGGCGAAGCGCGCGCAAGCGAGGCGTCGGGAGGCGTCGACACGTGGGGGACGCGGGTGGGGGACGTCGCAATGCGCACTCGCTCGCGGGCTTCGCCCGACTCGCATCGCGAGGCTGGGGGCCGAAGCGCATGCGGCTCGTCAGCCCGGGTGCGATACGCGACTGCGGGCACCACGTCACTCCGCCGAGGATGCGCCGGTACCCGGCGCGATGCCTCCCGGCGGGCGGAAGAAACCAGATGGACAACACGCCGACACCGCCTAGGGCGGTCGGCTCACGAGGGACCGGCGCTGAGGCGCCTTCCTCGCGCGCGCGGGCATCCGCCCGTGCGCGGAGAGTACGGCATGCGGGGAGAGGCGCGCACGACTCACCGCGAGCGTCCGGGGCTCGTCACGCCGGGTACGACGCGCGACTGCGCGGCACCACGGCACTCCGCCGATGGATGCGCCGGTGCCCGGCGCGATGCCTCCGGCGGGCGGAAGAAACCTCATGAAACACGCCGACATCGCCTAGGGCGGTCGGCTCACGAGCGGGAGCGCATGAGGCGCTCCGCTCGCGGCATCGCGCCCGCGCGACACGACGGCTTGCCCGCGGAGTACGAGGTACGCGGTGACACCCCGACACCCCAAACGCGAACGACCGCCTCAATCCTCGCGGGCGGCCCACGGCTTCAGGGGGCGATCGAACTCCTCCGCGGGACGGTAGCGCGGGTGAGCCTCGTCGCTCCAGCGCACCTTGAGCTGGCCCGTCAGCATCTCCTCGTCGACGGCCTCGAGCGCCGCGACCGAGTAGTAGAAACCGCCGAGACCGATCGAGTGCACGAGCACACGCGCCGGCTCGATGCGCTCGGCCTCGGCCGAGATCAAGAGCGGCCCACAGGCCGGATCGAGGTTCTCGCAGTTGATCGTGGGCGGGGCCTCTCCGCGTCTTATCGAGAGGCAGCTCGTCACGACCTGGAGCGCGGAGGAGCCCGCGCCGTGCTGCCCGAGCATCGACTTGATCGAGTGGATGGGCACCTCCGGCAGGCGCGCGCCGAAGACCTGGGCCAGCGCCATGGCCTCGATGCGGTCGTAGATCACCGACGACGACCCGTTCGCGTTCACGAGATCGACGTCCTCGCGCTGCCAGCCGGCCTCGCGCATGCAGGCCCGGAACGCGCGTACGCACGGACGCAGGTCGAACTCCGGATTGTCGTGGCTGTACTGCCGGTTCTGGCCGGAGGAGCAGACGTGGTGGGCCACGACGCGTGCGTAGATCCGCGCCCCTCGCGCGTTGGCGTGCATCTCGGACTCGAGGAAGATGCCCGCGGCCCCCTCGCCCAGTACGTTGCCGTCCCGGCCGGCGTCGAAGGGGCGCGATGCGCGGCCCGGCTCGTCGTTGTAACGAGTCGAGAGCGACCCCGAGGCGTTGAGCGCCGCCATCACCTCGGAGACGAGCTCGCAGTCGGTTCCCACGATCAGCATCGCGTCGACCGCGCCGGACTGGATCATTCGCAGCGAGGTCCCCAGGGCGTCGAGCCCGGAGTTGCATCCCTGGCTTGTCGTGTGGAGGGGACCGCGGATGTTGAAGAACGAGGAGAGCACGCAGGCCGCCGATCCCGTGAAGGCATGGAAGGCGGCGTGGGGGGGGATCTTTCCGGAGCGGGCGAGCCTGCTCGTCAGCTCCAGGATCTCTCCCATGTTTCCGATCGACGAGCCGACGTGGACCCCGAGCCTGTCCGTGTCGCAGGCGTCGAGGTCGATCTCGGCGTCGTGCAGCGCGAGCACGCCTGCGGCCAGCGCCATCTGCACCGGCCGCGGCGTGTGTCGGGCCATCACGCGGCCGTTCTCCACGTAGTCCTCGAGCCGGAATCCGTCGACTTCTGCGCCTATCTTCGACGGCGAGTCGCTGACGTCGCAGAGCGTGATCGGGCCGAAGCCGTGCCGCCCGGCCAGGAGCGCCTCCCAGAAGGCGTTCCGCCCACAGCCGATCGCGCTGAGCGGGCCGAGGCCCGTGATGACGGCGGGGACGATCGATCCGGTGCGCAAGTTCGGCTCCTCGGGCGCGCCGGAGCGCCCAACCCTATCATGGCACGCCCCGCAGCGTCACCGCGGGAAGCCCGGCGAAAGGAGCACAGAGACTCCGGGTCGTCGGAACCTCCGGTGCCGCGGGAGAGTCCCATCTCGTCGAGGTCTTCGGTCCCCTCCGTTCGGCCTCGGCCCCTCACCCTCGACTCCGAATCACCCTCCATGAGAGCGATCCATTCGCGCCTCGGCGTCCTCGCCGTCCTCCTCCTCGCCGTTACCCATCCAGGAGCCCTGCCGCAGGTCGGCTCCGAGGCCGCCCAGCGTTCCGACGCTCCGGGCGACGCCGCGATCCGGGCCTTCCGCACCGAGGCCGGGCTCTCCTGGAACGCACGCCTCGACCGGGACACCGGGTTCGTCCGGTTCCTGTTCGGCGGCAGGATGGAACCGGTCTTCCGGCCCGTCACCGACCCGGAGTGCCGGACCGTCGCGCGCGAGTTCGTGCGAGGGACCGAGCCACTGCACGGTATCGAGCTCTCGACCCTGAGGGACGACCGCGTCGTCTTCCTGCCCCTGGCCGCTGCGTTCAGCACGGACAAGCTGACCGCGCGCTTCACCCAGGAGGTCGACGGCGTCCCCGTTCGCGGCGGCACCGTCAACGTGTTGATGGACACCTCGGGCGGCCTCCTGTCCGTGGATTCCAACGGCCTTCCGCGTGTGGCCGGCTTCGACGTGAGTCCGACGATCTCCGCGGCGAACGCCCGGAGGCTCGCGATCGAGCTCTTTCGCGCGGAGACCGGCGTCATCCCGAACGCGATCACCGAACCGCGGCTGGTCGTGGAGCAGGAGCGGGGCGAGAAGGGCGGCCGCAGTCCGGCGCTCGGCTGGGAGCTCGACCTGCGCTTCGAGGAGCGCGGTTTCCAGCATCGCGGCGCAACGTACGTGATGGCGGCGAGCGGCGCGGAGCGGCGGATCAGCGCCTACGAGCTCTACCACTCGTTCGACGTGTTCGGAACGGTCGAGTCGCTCGTCTCGCCTGGGCTCTTGCCCGACAGCGCGGCAAACCCGCCGGTCGCCTTGCCGATGGCGCACATGGACATCCAGACGCCGCTGGGCACGTTCACGACGGACGCATCCGGCAACTTCGACATTCCCGGAGTGAACACGACCGTCGATGCGACCTTCCGCTTCGAGGGCCTGTATGCCAACGCGGACGACAGCGGGGCTGTGGACTACGAGCTCCAGCTCACGCTGCAGCCGAACGTCCAGAACGACGTGCTCATGAACTCCCCCGCGACGGAGTTCGTCACGGCACAGGCCAACGCCTATCGCGAGATCAGCGCGCTCCGAGACTGGCTCGTCAGCGTCAACCCGGCCGACCCGATCCTCGACTTCCAGGCCGACGCGCTCGTCAACCAGACCTGGAAGACGTGCAACGCGACATTCGACGGCGCGAAGACGAACTACTTCGTGGAGACCGTGGGGCAGTGCACGAACTCGGCGTACTCGACGATCATCTATCACGAGATGGGGCACTTCCTGAACCAGCTCTACGGGAGCGGCAACGGCTCTGACGGGTTCGGAGAGGGTGCGGCCGACATCTGGGCGCAGTTCATGTCCGACGACCCGGTCGTCGGGGACGAGTTCAAGGGCGCGGGAACCTTCATTCGCACGGGCACGAACACGAACCCCTTCTGCGGTGACGACGGACAGGGCTGCTACGGGGCGACGCACGCGGACGGTCAGCCGCTCATGGGCGCCTTCTGGAAGTGGCGCGAGAACTACAACGCGACCTACGGCGACGCGGCCGGTGACCTCGCCGCAGACGTCCTTCTGAACGCCTGGTTCAACGCCTACGACGATGGCCAGGTGCTCTCGATCGTCGAGGAGCACTTGCTCGTCCTCGACGACGACGACGCGAACATCGCCAACGGCACGCCGAACTACGACGACATCGACGGTGGTTTCCTGGCGCAGGGCTGGCCGGGATACGAGAGGACCTTCGTCAACTTCGCGAACGAGACGCACCCCGTGTCGACGCGCGACGAGCACGGACCCTACGGCGTGGCCATGGAGCTCACTTCCGCCATGGGGGGGGCGATCTCCAGCGCAACGGCCTTCTATCGCGTCGATGGGGGAACCTTCGCGACCGTCCCGATGCCGTTCCTCGCCGCCGACATCCATACGGCCCTCCTTCCCGGCCAAACCGGTCCGGCGCTCGTCGAGTACTACGTCGATGTCCAGGACACACTCGGAAACACCCAGACGCTCCCGCGCAATGCGCCGAACGAGCTCTTCTCGTTCCGCGTCGGCGTGGACACCGTCTACTGGTCCGACAGCTTCGACGGTCCCGACGACAACGGCTGGACACACGTGCAGACCGCGACGCAGGACGACTGGCAACGGGACACGCCGACAGGACAGGTCGGTATCTCCGGTAACGTCTCGTGGCAGGATCCGCCCGCGGCCGCGAGCCCGCCCTTCTGCTGGGGCAACGACCTCGGCCTCTCGGGTTTCAACGGGTCGCACCAGGCGAACGTCGACAACTCGCTGTTCTCGCCCGTGATCGACCTGACCGGTGCGGCGAACACCGTGCTCGCCTTCAAGCGCTGGCTGAACGTCGAGCGCGGGGTCTTCGACCAGTCGCAGATCTACGTGAACGGCAACCTCGTGTGGGAGAACCCGCAGAACCAGCACATCCTCGACACGGGCTGGACCGACTTCGAGGTCGACATCTCGGCCTTCGCGGACAACAACGCCGCGACGCAGATCGAGTTCCGGCTCGTGTCGGACGGCGGCCTCGAGCTCGGCGGTTGGAGCCTCGACGACGTCGCGATCGTGTCCCACGATCCCGTGCCGCAGGGTTGCCTCTTCACGACCTACGGGACCGGCCTGGCGGGCGTCCTGGGAATTCCCACGATCGACACGGGCGGCCAGCCGCTCCGCATCGGGAACAGCGACTTCGTCCTGCAGATGAAGAACGGGAAGCCCGTGAGCGGCATGTGGCTCTTCGCCGGTATCGCGCAGCAGGCCGTGCCGGCTCTCGGCGGCACCTTCCTCGTGGATCCCAGCTGGACCTGGCTGAAGTTCGTCAACAAGTTCGGCCAGGCCCGACAGGCGATCGCGATCCAGAACGATCCGCTTCTGGTCGGATTCGACATCTTCGTCCAGGGCTTCGTGGCGGACGCAAGCCTGCCGGAGGAGTTCTCCATCACGCCCGGGATCATGATGACCATCTGCAACTGAACCCGGGACGGAAGCGGACGGAGGACGTGCGTCGCCCTCCGTCCGGTCGTTATTCTCTGCGCATGTCGGCGCGCCGAGCGGGTCCTGCCTGGTGGGCGGCTCTTGCGATCATCCTCATCGCGTGCGGCGCCGTGCGGCTCTCGTTCCTCGAGCGGACGCTGCCCTACCCGCTGCACTTCGACGAGGCTCGCCTCGGGCGTTCCGCAGCGGACATGCTGCGCGACGGGACCGCGAATCCGCAGTTCTTCCAGTACCCGTCGCTGCCCATCTACCTGACCACCGGAGCGTTCGCCGTCGGGCTCGCACTCGACGATCCCGCGCCGCGGACCGACCCGGGCGACGTCGGCCTCCTGGTCCCGTACTACACCCGGCCGGACGTCGTTCGCGTCGCTCGCGTGCTGTTCATCGTGCTGGGCGTGTTGGCGATGGGGCTGGCCGGTGTGGCGGCCTGGTTGGCTTTCGGCGAGCCGGCCCTGCTCCTGCTCGTTCCGCTCCTGATGTCGCTCTCCAACAGGTTCCTCCTGCAGTCCTGGACCTACCTCAACGTGGACATCGTGGGGGCCTTCGTGTGCGCGGGGGCACTGGCCTATTTCTTCGCAACCGACGAGCGGAGGAGCGCGTTGCACCGCGCGGTCCTCCCCGGCCTCTTGACCGGATTTGCCGTGGGGAGCAAGTACTACCTCGGCCTCGTCGGGCTGCCGTTCGCCATCGCGCTTCTCGCGGACAGGCAGCACCTGGTCCGTCGCGCGGCCCTGATCGTTGCTTGCACTCTCGTGGGGTTCCTGCTGACGACTCCCTACGCGCTCCTCGATCGCGAGACGTTCGCGGGCGACGTGGGCTTCGAGCTGGCGCACTACGGAGGCGGGCACCGGCGCGGCGGGGGAACGGGCGATCCGGGGTGGCCCCAGCTCCTGTACTACGCCGGTCAGGTGCGAGGGGAGTTCGGCGCGGCGATCCTCGCGGTCGCCGCGGTCGGAACCGCAGCCGCTCTCCGGGCGGCTCCACGGCGGACGCTCCTCTTCCTCTCGTTCCCGCTCGCGCTCCTCTTGTTCCTGTGCAGCCAGCGCGTGCACTTCTCGCGCAACCTGACCTCGATCCACGCGCTCCTGCCGGCTCTCGCCGGCGTGGGCATCCTGACCCTCGTGCGGATCGCCGCGCGCGGCCCGCGCAGCATTGGCGGCGGCGTGCGCCGGGGCGCGATCGCCTGCGTGCTGGTCGTCGGGCTCCTCTCCGCCCTGATTCCCTGGCGTCGCGTCCGCGACAGCTACTCGGTTCCTCTCGACGCGCGTCGGAAGGCGGTGCAGTGGGTGCTCGACGAGATCGAGCCGGGTCGACCGATCCTGATCTCGACGGAGCTCCAGGTCGACGTGCGCCCGCTCTTGCGGCGTCATCCCGTGGCACTCCGCACGAGTCAGGAGCTCCTCGGCGGCGAGCTGGCCAGGATCCGCGGCACGGGGGCCGTCCTCGTCTTGGTCGATCCGGCGCCCGGGACCCCGCTCTCGCGCGCCTACGCCAAGGCGCTCCACGCGCTCGAGGGCTACACGGAGCGCGGTCGCTTCGGCGAGGCACTGACGGCGGGGGCGACCACCGTCCCCTTCCAGATGGGAAATCCCCGGCTGCTCCTGGCCGAGATCGTCGTTCCGTAGCTCGTCATGTCCGGTCGCACCCTGCTCATCGCGCTCCCGCTCCTGGTCGCATGCGGTCCCGGCGAGGAGGAGCGGAAGAACATCGTCCTGATCGTCGTGGACTCGCTCCGCGCCGACCGCCTGTCGCTCTTCGGCCACGGGCGACCCGTCCCGGGCATCGACGCACTGGCGCGAGAGGGGACGTCCTTCGAACGCGCGTACGCCACGGCTCCGTGGACGAAGCCGTCGGTCGCCTCGATGCTCACGGGGCTGCACCCGACTTCCCACGGAGTGACGAACACGCGCGCAGTCCTCGACGAGTCCGTCCTGACGCTCCCGGAGATCCTGGAGGACGCCGGCTACGCGACCGCGGGCGTCGTGAGCCATCACTTCGTGGGGAAGAAGTTCCGCTTCCACCAGGGATTCGACGAGTGGGATCAGGAGACGGCCCGCGGCCACCGCTACATCTCGAGCCAGGAGGTCACGAAGAAGTCCGTCGCTTTCCTGCGGAGCGTGGCCGATCGCCCGGGTCCGTTCTTCCTCTTCGCCCACTACTTCGATCCGCACTACGACTATCGCGACCACCCGGGGATCGATTACGCGGCTGCGACGGCCGGTCGGCTCGACGGGTCCCGCGGAATCGGCGCGCTGCGCAAGATGGTCTCCGACATGACCGAGGCCGAGCGCGGTTTCCTGCTCGACCGCTACGACGAGGAGATCCTGTTCACGGACGCGATGATCGCGCGCCTCCTCACGCGGCTCGAGCGCCTGGGGCTGGCCGACGAGACGATCGTGGCCTTCACCGTGGACCACGGCGAGGAGTTCGGCGAACGCGGATGGCTGGGCCACATGCGGACGCTCTACGAGGAGCTGATGCACGTCCCGCTCGTGTTGCGCGGTCCGGGCGTTCCGTCCGCGCACACGATCGAACACCCGGTCTCGCTCGTCGACCTCGCGCCCACCCTGCTCGAGCTCGCCGGCGTCGATCCGAGCGGTCGCGGCTTCGAGGGACGGTCGCTCGTCCCGCTCCTCTCGGGTTTGGCGCCTCCGCCGGCGCACGTCTTTCTCGAAGTGGACTACGAGGGGGCCGAGGAGGGGGCTCCCGGCCTCGCGACGACACGCAAGAAGGCCGTCGTCGCGGGGAGCTTCAAGCTCATCCGGGACGACCGCACGGGCGCGATCGAGCTCTACGACCTCGAGAACGACCCCGACGAGCGAACCGACCTCGTCTCCCGTGACCCGTCCCGAGCCGCCGAGCTCTCCTCCGTCCTCGAGAGGCACCTCGCGGAGCTGACCGCGGGCGCACGCATCGCGGAGGAGCGCAGCTTCACGGACGAGGAGCTCGACGACCTCCGCGAGCTGGGCTACGTCGGGGACGAGTGACGGTCCGAGGCCGTCTCGGGTAGGATGTCGCACCCGTCGGGCCCGATCGAGGGTCTAGCACAGCACGGCAACCGGGATCCACACCGCAGGGAGGGCCACTTTTGGACACTCGAGAAGATCTGCCGCCGATTCCCCCGCTCCCGAGCGGCGCCTCCTCCGCGGAGAAAGAAGAGGGGCTCGAGCAGGTGCGGGACCTCCTCTTCGGCCCGCAGATACGGAGCCAGGAGCGGAGGGTGGTTCGGCTCGAGGAGCGTATCGCGCGCGAGGTCGCCGCCATGCGGTCCGACCTCAAGCTACGACTGGACGCCGTCAAGGACGAGGTCACGCGCGAGCTCTCGACGCTCTCGCGAACCGTGGCCGAGGAACAGGTCGAGCGGGGGCGGCTCCAGGAGAGCCTCTCGCGCCGGATCGACGAGTCGGGCGGCGCACTCGATGCGCGCCTCGAAGAGCTGCGCACCGAGGCCGAGCAGGCGCACGAGGAGCTTCGCCAGGTCGCGGAGCAGGCGGTGCAGGAGCTGCGCGAGGAAGTTAGGAACGGCCGCGAACGCGAACGCCGCGCGCTGTCGACGCTCTTCAGCGAGCTCGGCTCCCGCCTCGGCTCGGACGCGGACACGCCGGAGGCGCAGAGCTAGGGTCACGGCGCGTCGTCCCGCGCCGCCCCGTACATGGGACCCGTATCCGATTCGGGACGCGGTGGCGGGGCTCCCCGTCGCACGCGCCCGTCCCTGTCCGCCGAAGACGGTCCCGATCTCGAGGCCCTGCGCGAGCTCCTGATCGGACCGGAGCGCGCGCGCCTCGAGGAGCTCGAGCGAAAGCCCTTGCTGCGCGACCTCGAGCCCGGCGACGTGGGGCCCGTCCTCGCTCGCGCCGTCGAGCTCTCGGAGGAGGGCGAGCTCTCCACGTCGCTGACCGCTCCCGTCGAGGGGGCGATCGCCCGGTCTGCGGGGCGCGACCCCGACGTCCTGGCCCGCGCCTTCGCACCCGTGATGGGCCCCGCACTGCGGCGCGCTCTCGCCGTCGCGATCGCGAGCCCCGCAGCGTGGATTCCCTGGGCACTGGGGCTCGGTCTCCTCGTCGTCGTGGCGATCGTCGTGGTCCGCGAGCAAAGCGCGCGCGAGGAGCGCGAGGCGCTCTGGCGCGACCTCGCCCGGGCGGTGGACGCGGAGCCCGGGCTCGTCGTCGTCGCCATCGATGAGCGCGGGGGGGAGCGCGTGGTGCGCGGGCTGCGCGATCCGGCCGCGCGGAACCCGGAGGAGGCGATCGCCGAACTGGGTCTCGGCGACCGGATCGACCTCGAGCTCTTGCGGTTCGAGTGGGAGCCCTACCACTCGCTCGAGGAGCCCTTCGTCGTGGGGCGTGTGCGCGAGCTGCTCGACCCGCCGGAGACCGTCGCCCTCGATCTCTCCGGCGGTGTGCTGTCGCTCGAGGGACGCGCGCCCGCGACGTGGATCCGACGCGCACGCGAGCTGGCCTCCTCCGTCACCGGCATCTCGGGGCTCGACACCGGGGAGCTCGTCGACGAGGACCTCTCGGAGTGCTGGAAGCTCCAGGAGCGCCTCGACGGCCAGCTCGTCATGTTCGCGGTCGAGAGTGTCGAGATCGACCTCGGCCTCGCGGACTGGAGCGACCTCGAGGACGACTTCGCGCGGCTCGACGCGTCGGCTTGGCGGGCCGGTGTCGCGGCGATCGTCGAGCTCGCTCCCGAGATCGTTCCGGTCGAGCGCGGGAAGGGGCTCGGGCTCGCGCGGACGAGAGCCGTCAAGGCGAAGCTCGACGAGCTCCCGCGACGGGCGGTGCTCGTGCGCACGCTCGCCGAAGAGAAGATCGTCGGCCACCTGAACGGCGGGCCGAAGGGGAAGCTGCCGAGGGTCGTCCTGCGCGTCACCCTGCCCGGAGCCGATCGGCCCCGGGCAGAGGACGAGGATTGAGTCAGCCGGCCTTGACCTCGTGCATGTGCACGTCCCGCTGCGGGTAGGGGATGTTGATGCCCGCGTCGTCGAAGGCGCGCTTCATGTTCTCGTTGAGGTCGAAGTAGACGCCCCAGTAGTCCGCGCTCTTGACCCACGGGCGGCAGACGAAGTTCACGCTGCTGTCGGCGAGCTCGATCAACCCGATCGTCACCGCGGGGTCCTTCAGGATGCGCTCGTCCGAGTCGCAGACCCGCTGCATGATCGCCTTGGCCTTCGTCATGTCGTCGTCGTAACTGATGCCGAAGACGAGGTCCACCCGGCGCGTGTCGCGCGCCGAGTAGTTGACGATGTTTCCGCCGGTCATGCCGGCGTTGGGGACGATGATCTTTTTGTTGTCGCCGGTCCTGAGCATCGTCGAGAAGACCGTGATCTCGAGGATCACGCCGGAAGCGCCGCCGCCCTCGACGAAGTCGCCGATCTTGAAGGGCTTGAAGAAGATGATCATCACGCCCGCGGCGAAGTTGGAGAGAGATCCCTGGAGGGCGAAGCCGACCGCGAAGACGGCGGCGCCGAGCACTGCGACGAAGGATGCAGTCGGGACGTTCAGCGTGCCCAGGACCGCGATCAACACCATCGCGAGGCCCGCCAGGTGGAGGATGTTGGCGAGGAAGCCGGTCAGCGCCGCGTCGACGTTCTGCTTGGCAAGGAGCTTCTTGATGATCCCGACCGCGATCTTCACGACCCACCGGCCGATGACGAAGATGGCGATGGCCTTCACGACGTTCAGGCCGTGCTCCTCGACCATGTGCATGGCCGCGTCCATGTAGGCCTGGGGGTCGGTGTAGTCCATGGCGGGGGGCTTCTTGTCCGTCGTCTCGGCGGCGCCCTGGAGCCAGGTAGGGATGGAAAGCATCGGCCTCTCCTCGAATGGGTGGGGGGGGACTTGGATGGAAAAAAGAGCGAGAACGATACCGAACTCGGCGCTCCGCTTCACCGGGGTACTGACCCTGCTAGGCTCGCCGCCATGAAGCTTGCGCACACCATGATCCGCGTGAAGGACCTCGACGCGACGCTCGCGTTCTACACCGACTTCCTGGGGCTGCAGGAGGTCCGGAGGCATCCGATCGGGGACGAGGCGACGCTCGTCTTCCTCACGGACGACACGCAGAGCTATCACATCGAGCTCACCTACAACCACGACGAGCGCGACTACGAGATCGGCGACCAGTTCGGCCATCTCGCGTTCACCGTCGACGACCTGGACGCGATCATCGAGGACGTGGAGAGCCGGGGCTGGTGGTTCCGCCAGAGCAAGCCGTCGAACAAGACGCGCTACATCTTCGTCAAGGATCCCAACGGCTACGACATCGAGATCCTGCAGGCGCGCACCGCACCCGTCTGAAGGACCGCTACTCCGCGAACGCGCGCGCGACGAGCCACTTCTGTTCCGCGGTGTGGCGCTGGTAGGAACCTCCGGCGGGGCTCGGGGACTCGGGCCGGCCCGCGTACCGCAGGTCTCGACCCAGGTCGCGCATCCGCTGGAGGACATAGCTCCACGGGCCCATGTTGCGCGGCTCCTCCTGAGCCCACACGACCTCCTTCGTGCCCGCGAGTGCTTCCTCGAGCGCCTTGCGCGGGAAGGGGTAGAGCTGCTCGAGCCGGACGAGCGCGACGTCGTTCCGCTCCTCTTCCGCCCTGTGCCCGGCGAGGTCGAAGTAGACCTTCCCCGAGCAGAGGATCGCCCGTTTCGCCGCGCCGGTCGGCGGGTCGACGAGGACCTCGCGGAAGCCGCCCTCCGTCAGGTCTCCGACGGGGCTCGCGGCGCGCTTGTCGCGCAGACCGCTCTTCGGCGTGAGGACGACCAGGGGGCGCCGGTCCGCCAGCCGTCCTTGCCTCCGCAGCAGGTGGAAGTACTGAGCGGCCGTGGTGCAGTTCGCGACCGTCATGTTGCCGCCCGAGCACAGCGCGAGGAAGCGCTCCGGCCGAGCGCTGGAGTGCTCGGGGCCCTGACCGTCGTAGCCGTGGGGCAGGAGCAGGATCACCCCGCTCTTCTGCTTCCACTTGCTCTCGCCCGACGCGAGGAACTGGTCGACCGCGACCTGCGCGCCGTTGACGAAGTCGCCGAACTGCGCCTCCCACAGGACCAGCGCCTCGGGACGCGCGAGGGCATAGCCGTACTCGAAGGCCAGAGCCGCCTCTTCCGACAGGAGCGAGTCCCACGACTCGAACCGCGTGCCCTCCGGCGCGAGCTCGGCCAGCGGGACCCAGTCGGCTTCCGTCAGCTGGTCGCGGATGACCGAGTGTCGGTGGCTGAACGTTCCGCGACGGCTGTCCTGGCCCTCGAGCCGGATCGAGACGCCGTCGAGCAAGATCGCGCCGAACGCCGCGGCCTCGGCGCAGCCCCAGTCGAGCTTCATCTCTCCGCGCACCATGCGCTCCCGGCGGCGCAACTGGCGCATGAGGTTCGGGTGCGTCGCGTGTCCCTCGGGGATGCGGTTCGTCCGGTCGATGATCTCGACCAGGTCCTCGGCCGCGACGCCGGTGGGGGGGGACTCGCCGTCGAACCAGTCCGCCGGGTCGTCGTCGTCCAGGTCGAGGAGCTCCTCGAGCGGGAGCTCCTTGGGCGGCTCGGCCTGTGTCGTCGAGAGCGCTTGACGCAGCTCGTCGTCGAACCGCTGCCCGATGGCATCCGCTTCTTCGCGCTCCACGTCTCCGCGCCGCAGCAGGAGCTCGACGTAGTTCTCGCGCACCGTGGGGTGCCCGTGGATCTTCTTGTAGAGGATGGGCTGCGTGTAGGCGGGCTCGTCGCCCTCGTTGTGGCCCCAGCGGCGATAGCAGACGATGTCGATCGCAACGTCCTTTCCGAACTCCGCGTGGTAGTCGGCTGCGACGTGCACGGCCTTCATCACGGATTCCGGATAGTCCCCGTTCGCGTGCAGGACGGGGGCCTGGATGCTCTTCGTGATGTCGGTGCAGTAATAAGTGGAGCGCAGGTCCTTGGGGCCGGCCGTGAACCCGATCTGGTTGTTGACCACGAGGTGGACCGTGCCTCCGGTCGTGAAGGCGTCGAGCGCGCTCATGTTGAGCGTCTCTGCCACGACCCCCTGACCGGAGAAGGCCGCGTCGCCGTGCACGAGGATCCCGAGGATGCGCTTGCGGTCCACGTCGCCCAGGTCGTCCTGGTACCCACGCACCATTCCGCAAACGACCGGATCCACGGCCTCGAGGTGGCTCGGGTTCGCGGAGAGGATGACTTCGATCCGTTTGCCGGACGCGGTCTCGAAGACTCCGCGTTGCCCCAGGTGATACTTGACGTCGCCCGAGCCCTCGGAGGAGAGCGGGAGCACGACGCCCTCGAACTCGCGGAACACCTGCCCATAGGACTTGTTCAGGATGTTGGCGAGCACGTTGAGGCGCCCCCGGTGGGCCATCCCGATCACGGCCCGCTCGATCCCGTTCGCACCGGCCCGGTCGAGGAGCTCCGCGAGGGCCGGGATCAGGACGTCGGCGCCCTCGAGGGAGAAGCGCTTGTTTCCGACGTAGCGCGTGTGCAGGAAGCGCTCGAAGTTCTCGGCCTTTGAGAGCCGCGTGAGGATCCGGATCTTGTGCTCGTGATCGAAGACCACGTCATTCCTGTGTTCCTCGATCCGCTCGCGCAGCCAGTGCTTGGGGATGCGCGGCGTGATGTGCATGTACTCGATGGTCCAGCGCCGACAGTAGGACTCGCGCAGGACGCCGAGGATCTCGCGCAGCGTCGTGGCCGGCTTCCCTCCCATGCCGCCGGTCTGGAACTCGCGGTCGAGGTCCCAGACGGTCAAGCCGTAGAAGGTCGGGTCGAGCGAGGGGAGCGGATCGGGGCGGTACTCGAGGGGGTCGAGGTCGGCGAGGTGGCACCCCCGCACGCGATAGGCGTTGATCATCTGCCAGACCCCCGCGCGGAGGTCGTCGCCGTCCGGTCCGCGGCGTTCGACCGAGCCGGCGTCCGGGGCCGGCTTCCACGGAGCCCACGGGACGCGCATCACACGGAAGATACCCTCGTAGAACTCGTCCGCACCCTCCAAGAGCTCCTCGATGCGGCGGAGGAGCACGGCGGACTCCGCGCCCTGAATGACTCGATGGTCGTACGTGCTCGTCATCGTCATGACGGGCCCGACACCGAGACCGGCCAGCGTCGAGCGCGCCATGCTGCGCGACTCCGGCGGCACGCCGATCGCACCGGTCGCGATGATCAGCCCCTGCCCCAGCATCAACCTCGGAACCGAGAGCTCCGTCCCGAAGCCTCCGGGGTTCGTCAGCGTGACTGTCGTGTCGCGGAAGTCCGCTGCCTCGAGCGAGCCCTCGCGCCCGCGCCGCACCAGCTTCTCGTACGCCTCGCGGAAACCCTTGAAGTCGAGGATCTCCGCGGTCTTCAGGTTGGGGACGACGAGCTGGCGTCCGTTCGGCGTCGGGATGTCGATGGCCAGCCCGAGATTGACGTGCACGGGCGTACGCCGATGGATCTTCCCGTCGCGCTCCATGCAGGAGCTCTGGAGGTTGGGCATCTCCGCGAGAGCGCGCGTCAGAGCGAACGCGACGATGTGCGTGTAGGACGCCTTGCCCAGCGCGCGCACGCGCATGTGGTCGTTGAGGATGCGCCGGTTCTCGTCGAGGACCTTCATCGGAAGGGTCCGCACCGAGGTCGCCGTGGGGAGCTCGAGGCTCGCCGTCATGTTGATGGCGATCCTGGACGCCACGCCCCGCAGGGGCTCCCACGTGTACTCGGGATCCTCCGGCGGCGGTTCGGCGGCGCTGGCGGCGGCGGTCGGCGTCGCTTCTCCCAATGCGGCTTCGCGCGCAGCTCGCTGAAGCTCGGCGGTGTCGGGATCCAGGCGCTCGAAGACGGCGCGCCACTCTCCGTCGACACCTTCGGACTCGTTCCGCCAGGTCTCGTACAGGAGCTCGACGTAGCCGGCGTTGACGCCGAACTCGGCCTCGAAATCGATGGGCATGAGGGGCTCCGCGGTGAGCGCCCTCGCGGCGCTCCGGCCCCTCATTGTAGTGCCGGCCGGGTCCGGACTCTCCGGACTCCTCTCGGGGACGGCCGCCCGTCTCAGTTCGGAGTCGGCGAGCCCACCGCCGCGGCCTGCCCGACGAACGTGATGTGGACCTCGGGCTCGAGGGCGTGGAACGTGCGGATTCCGAGCAAGCCGCCGAACTCTCCGCTCTCGGGTGAGCCCAGGACCCGGACCTCGACCTCCCAGGCCTTGCCGGGGTCGATCTCGCGAGTCGAGAGCTCGTACGTGTCGGTGTTGGCGAGACGCGTTCCCGAGTTGTCCCACAGGCCGACCTCGAGGCCGCTGAAGGAGAACTCCGGGTCCCGGCTACGCACGACGATCTTCTTCACGATGTTCTTGCCGGCGGCCAGCCTGCCGAAGTTGAGCCGCTCCGGACGGACGTCGAAGACGCCCTGGATGTCCGCGCGGATCCAGAGCTCGCCCGCGTGCTGCGGCCGTGACCCGTCGGGGAGCTCATCCGCCTCGGGGTTCTCGACGTCGGTCAGGAGGATGAGCTTGCGCTTGAAGGGGCCCTTGGGGACTCCGGGCAGGATCCGGAACGTCATGTTCCAGCTCGTGGCCCTTCCCTCGGCGTCCGGCTCGATCGGATCGAAGTCGACCTCGATCTCGGGCGGGAGGATCTCGCGGCGCACGTCGACGCCGAACTTCTCCTCTTTCCGGCTCGTCACCACGAACGCGCCACCGGCGCCGGTCAGCACCGACGCGTTCTTCACCTGGAGCGACGGCGGTTCGAACACGAAGAACGTGACGATCTCGGCCTTGAGCGTGAACGATGTCGGGAGCTCGTGACCCCGGACGTCGATGTGCACGCGCTGCTCCTGCGTTCCCTGCTTGCCCTTCGTGTTGAGCTTCGCCAGGAGCTCGAACCGTGTCCCCGGCGGGTACGAGCGGCCGACCTCGAAGAGCGTCTTCTCTCCCGCATCGCCCAGCACGTAGAGCTCGCCCTCGGTGCACCCGCACGTGCGCCGGAGCTCGTCGAGCACGATGCCCTCCTCACCGGCCACGACCATGTCGAAGGTCGTCTCGCGGATCGCGGAGGCGTAGACGTCGCCGAAGTCCTCGGTGTCGCGCTCGAACTCGAACCACGACTTCGGCGGCTCGGGCTCGGGTGTCTCCTGCGCCGCCTCGGACGAGGTCTCCGGAGGGGCGGTCCCACCCTCCGTGCAGGCTGTCAGCAGGAGGGCGAGGAGGAAGAGGGAGCGAGTGCGGGTCATGGTGATCGGGTGGGGAGTGAGAGGGAGCTTCGAGGGCCATTCTCGTCATCGCGCGCCATCGAGCCGCAGGGATTCGCGGCGAACCTCCTATCCGCTCGGGGTCCCGTGCCTGTTGGACCAGGGGGGCCTTTTTCCGCTAGGGCGCCTCGCGGTCGCCGTTTCCGCGCCTCAGCTCGTGAACGGACCCCTCGTCGAAGTCGCCGAATCGCTCCACCGCGCCGTCGGCCCACCGTACGCGGACTCCCTCGATCCTGCGCGCGCGGCCCAGTCCGAAGTGGACGCGCGGGTCGTTCGAGGCCAGGTAGCTCGAAGCCGCGCGCACGTCTCGCCGGAGCGTCCGCTCACCGAGGCTCGCGAGGACGGAGGCGCCGAGGGCGTCCCTGCCGCTCGCCTCGAGCACGCGGAACGCCGCCCAGTGCCCGCGATCGGGCACCCGGTTGATGAACAGGTGGACCGGCCCGTCCCTGTTGACCACCAGGACGTCCACGGCGCCGTCGCCGTCCACGTCGCCGAACGCCGCCGCGCGGCTCGTCGCACTCACGGGCTCGCGCGTCCCGCCCCGCGGAAGGACCTCGACGAACGTTCCATCCGGGCGGCCGGCGAGCACGAGGTTGGGCTCGGCGAAGGGGTCGTCGGCGTACGGGATGGACTGGCGCTCGACCCGTCCGTTGGCCTCGTAGAGGTCGAGCCGGCCGTCCTGGTCGAAGTCGACCCATCCCAGGCCGAAGCGCGTGAACGAGCGGCTCACCACACGCAGGCCCGCGCTGGACCCGCGGTCGCGGAAGCTCCCGCCGTCGTTGACGAAGAAGGAGTCCGACTCGCGGTTCCTGTTGCAGACGATGAGATCCGTGTCGCCGTCGTCGTCGACGTCGGCAACGCTCACGCCCATCCCGGCCTTGGCCGCACCCTCGTGATCCAGGGCGCACCCGGCCGCGAGCGCCACGTTCGCGAACGCTCCATCACCGCCGTTCCGCCACAGGTGATCGGGCTCGCCGTCGTTCGCGACGAAGACGTCGGGAAACCCGTCGTCGTCGTGGTCGAAGACGGCCACTCCGAGGCCGTTACCGCGCTCGGAGCCCACGCCACTCGCGGCGGAGACATCCCTGAAACGACCGCGTCCGACGTTCTCGTAGAGGACGTCCGCCGCCGGCGCGTCGTAGTTGAGTGGGCTGCAGTAGTCGGCGAGGCCCATCATGTCGCGGCAGTCGAGCTCGGCCGTCACGTACCACTCGATGTAGTTGACGACGAACAGATCGAGGTCTCCGTCCAGGTCGTGGTCGAAGAAGGCGGCGCTCGATCCCCAGCTCCCGTCGCCCGTCCCGGACGAAGCCGTCGCATCGTGGAAGCGCGCGTCGCCCAGGTTGGTGAACAGCGTGTTGGGACCGAGGTTCGTGACGTAGAGGTCGGTGTCACCGTCGTCGTCGACGTCGCCGCAGGCCACGCCCATTCCGTAGCCCCGGTCTCCTGTGCCGCTCTCGGCCGTGGTGTCCTTGAAGCGACCGCTCCCGTCGTTGAGGTAGAGCCGGTTCTCGGGGCGCAGCTCGGGCGCGTCGACCACGCGACCGCTCTGGACCAGGTACGCGTCCAGGTCCCCGTCTCCGTCCGCGTCGAAGAGCGCCGCGCCGCCCGAGACCACCTCCGGCATCAGGAAGAGGTCGCGGTGTCCCGAGTCGTGCACGAAGTCGAGGCCGCTGGCCGCGGCCTCCTCCTCGAACCACGGGCGCGGCGGGGAGTCACCTCCCTTGCACGAGAGCATCGCCGCCGCCGCCGCGCAGGCGAGGACCGTGGTGAGCCGGGCGTTCATTCGCCGCGCCCCCGCGCCTCCGCCTCACGGATCCTGTCGGCGATCCCCTCGAGGAGAGAGCGCGGATAGCCGAGCCGTGACGAGCTCCGCCACGCTTCCCAGGCGCCGTCGATGTCGGAGAGCTCGGCCCGCACCGTGGCGAGCACGGCGAAGAGCTCGCCCGACTCCGCGTGCGAGGAGACGGCGAGCTCGAGACCGCGCGCTGCCTGCTCCGGCGCTCCTGCGAGCGCACGCGCTCGCGCCAGCGTGACGTGTGTGGACACGCGGTCGTTTCCTCGGTCGAGCGCGCGCTCGAGCTCCCCGGCGGCCTCCTCGTTCCTGCCCGCCTCGAACAGGAGCCTGCCGTGCTGCAGGTGTGCGTCGGCCGAGGCCGGGTTGAGCTCGACGGCGCGTCGGGCGTGCTCGAGCCCCAGGTCGAAGGCCCCCTTCTGAGGAAGGAGGAGGGCGAGGTTGAGGTGGACCCGGGTGTGGTCGCGGCCGAGCCGCAGGGCCTCCTCATTGACCTCGATCGCGCGGTCGATGCGCCCCGACTGGACCAGGGCGGGCGTGAGCGTGGACAGGACCGCGATGTTCGTCGGGTTCTCCCGCCGGATCTCCTCCAGCACCTCGAGTGCGCCTGCTCCACGGCCGGCGCGCACCTCGGCCCGGATGCGCTCCAGCCGATCGAGCAGGCTGGTCCCCTCGCGCTGGATCTCGAGCAGCCAGGAGTCGTTCCAGATCGGGCGCGCGTGCTGAGCCATCTCGAGCTCGGCCACGGCCTCCTCGGTGCGGCCGACGTCCTTGTAGGCCCGCCCCAGTAGCTGGCGCGCGTAGCCGTTTCGGGGGTCGCGCTCGAGGACGGCCTCGAGCCGCGCGACGGCGACCTCGCTCGCGCCGCGCTCGAGGGCGACCCTGGCGAGCCCGACGTGCCCGGCGCCGTCCTCGGGCGCCAGCTCGGTGGCACGCGTGAAGGCCCGTTCGGCCTCGTCCCGCCGCCCCAGATCGAGCGACCAGAAGCCCGTGCGCCAGTGGGAGGGTGCGTAGTCCTCCTCCAGCTCGATCGAGCGCGCCATGGCCTCGAGCGCCTCCTCGAGCAAGCCGAGCTCGGCCCGCATTCGCGCGAGGTGGTACCAGGCCCTGGGTTCGTCCGGAGCGTTGTGCACCGCGCCGCCGTAGGCCGCCTCGGCCATATGGAAGAGCTGGTGCGAGTCGTAGGCCATCCCGAGCGCGAGCCAGGACGCACCGTCGCGGGGCGCCCGGCGTACCTGCGCGGTGCGCTCGTCGAAGAGCTCCAGGACCTCGGGAGCGGCCCTCACCGTGGAGGTATCGGGGATCGCAGGCTCCGCGCCCGGTGTGGCGTTCGAGCAGCCGGTGGCGATCAGCGTTGCGAGGATCCCTGCGCGCATGGAAGCGGGGGAGTATAGCCGTCGGTTTCCGGAGGCATTTCTTTCCGGCCCGGCGACACGGCGAGATCGATTGCTACTCCGCGGTCAAATCCTCACCGGGCTTCATGTTCCGCCGGGGTGAATGCCGATGGTCTCGCGCGAGGCCACGGGGGTTCTTCGCCCCGTGGCAAATCCTCCCGTTCACGACACCCATGTCCGTTCACGACGTCCCCACGCCCGCAAAGAGTCTCGCCCAAGAGGACGAGTCTGCCCGCAAGAAGGAGATGATCCGTGAGAGCGGGCGGAGCCTGCGGCACATCGGCGAGGCCCGGCTCATGGCCGTGATCGCCGCAGCCGTGCGCCACGCAGTGAAGCGCACCTTCGGCGAGACGCGGGAGGAGCAGCTCGTGAAGGCTGCGGGAATCGCTCAGCGGGGATTCCTCCACCTCCTCAAGAACAACGGCAAGAGCGTGCGCGGGGTCCCGGTCAGCGACTTCGTGAAGGAGGTCGAGGAGTCCAAGAGGCGCATCCTCAAGCAGCGCGAACAGGCTCGCAAGGAGCTCGAACGGGTCACGGGCGAGCTCTCGTCGCGCCGCGAGCAGATGGCTGCCGAGCGCGATGACTTCATCGAGGCGAAGAGGGCCGACGGTGTCGCGTTCGACAGCCGGCTCCTCGACAAGCTGAACGAGCTGTTCGACGGCATGGGGGACTCCCCCGAGATCACGGAGCTCAGGGGGATGGTCACGCAGATCGCCATCTCGTCCGTGCAGGAGGAGCGCGGCAAGGCCGTCGAGGACAAGCTCGCCGACCACGACGCCGAGGTCGCGAACTACCAGCGGCGGATCGAGAAGCTGACGAACTCGCTCAGCCGCACCGAAGAAGAGATCAAGCGTCTCGCACAGATGAAGGACGTCGAAGGCGGCGTCGCCTCCATCTACCGCACGGTCCAAGGGCTGTGCGACGGCGAGGACGTCGAACAGAAGCAGGAGATGATGACGGCGATCTTCGAGGCGAACCTCGAGCTTCGGGAGAAGGTCGTCGCATGAGAAGTCGGAGATGCGTGGAGGGTGAAGTGTCTCCCTCGAGAAACGCAACATCGGTCAAGTCCACCCGGTATTGAGGGAAGTCATCAATGTCCAAGAAGAACAACGAAAACGAGAACACCGAGACCTCTGAGGAGATGAAGGAACCCACCTCCACGAGCACTACTCAATCGAATCCTGGCGGCTCGAAGGAGCACGGCGTGCTGTACCTGGGCATCGACCTGGGGACGTCCCGTACGTCGGTCTCCGCCAGCAACGGGGTCCGCGAGACTGTCGCCTCCTACGTCGGGTATCCGAAGGACGTCGTCAGCCGCAAGCTGCTCAAGCGCGACGTGCTCTTCGGTGACGAGGCTCTCGACAAGCGCCTCTCGCTCGAGTTCTATCGCCCGCTCGCTCACGGAGTCATCGACTGCTCCGAGGGAGACAAGGCCGACGTGAAGGGCAACCTGCGGGCTGCTCGGGACCTCATCGCCGAGATCATCCGTCGCTCGCAGCCGCGCAAGGACGAGCTGGTCTACGCGGTGATCGGTGTCCCGGCCCAGGCCTCCATCCACAACAAGGAGGCCATCATCAAGGCCGCCAAGGAGACCGTGGACTCGGTGATGCTCTGCTCGGAGCCCTTCTCCGTCGCCTACGGCCTCGACATGCTCGACGACGTCCTCGTCATCGACATCGGTGCCGGTACCACGGACCTCTGTCGGATGCACGGCACGATGCCCGAGGAGACCGACCAGATCACGGTGACCTACGCCGGTGACTTCGTCGACAACGAGCTCACCAAGCTCGTGCAGGAGTCGCACCCTGAGGCGCAGTTCACGATCAACATGATCAAGTCGATCAAGGAGAAACACTCCAACGTCTCCAACGACATGCCGCCCGCGAACATCGAGCTGCCCGTCAACGGCAAGCCGACGCCGTTCGACATCACCAACGAGATGCGGACCGCGTGCAACGCGATCGTGCCGCCCATCGTCGAGGGACTCGGCAAGCTCGTCGCGAGCTTCGACCCCGAGTTCCAGGAGCGCCTGAAGAACCGTGTCCTCCTTGCAGGTGGCGGCAGCCAGATCAAGAACCTGGACGTGGCCATCGAGGAGTACATGAAGAGTCACCTCGGCGGCGGGAAGGTCCTGCGCATCGAGGAAGCGATGTACGGCGGCGCGAACGGCGCGCTCAAGATCGCGCACGACATGCCGGAGGAGTACTGGGAGAAGCTCAAGTAGAGCCCACTCTCACGGAGGCGATCGACAAGAGCGGCCCGCGTCGAAAGACGCGGGCCTCTCGTCGTTACTCGGGTCCGGAAAAAATGACTAGACGGCGCACACGCGTCGGTCACACGCCAAAAAAAACCGGTCGCGTCGAGCGGCACCGGAGCCGGTCGTCCGGGGTTGAAGGTGAGCCGACCCCTGGACGGACTCATTTCCCAACACAAGGAGACTCCCATGCTCTCGAATCGCATTCCCCTGCTCGCGGCGATGGCGCTCACCTGCCTCGTCCCGCTCCTCACTCCCTCGGCTCGCGGGATGGAGGCGCCCCCGATGCCGCCCGCACAGGCCGTCGGCGGTGACCTGCTCGGACTCTGGAACCTCCCCGTGCCGGGTGCTCCCGGACGGGCCGCCGGACGGCTCGTCGGACCGAACGGTCCCACCCCGCTCTCGATCGATGCGCTCGTTCTGCCGCAGCCCGGTAATCCTGGGCGCGGTGCGATCGTCGGACGGCTGGTGGCCGAGGCTGGCGGGCCCCATCAGGCTGAGAAGGTCGTCGCCGCCGTCCGCGGTCAGTGGCGCCGACAGGGTCCGGGGCACGGTGTCTTCCGGCTGACGTTCCTGGTTCCCGACGAGGCCCAGGAGTCCGGCTATCGGCCGATCGGGTTCGCCCGCGGTCAGTGGGTCGATCCCACGCCGCAGATGCCGAATCCGAACGGCGCCTTCCGCGGGAAGTTCGTCCTGGCCTTCGGCTCGGGAATGCCCGCGGCGCAGTGAGCGTGTGAACGGAGGCCTGCGCCGATGCGCGGGCCTCCGTCAGCGCAGGAACAGCGCGGGTGCGAGCCCTGTGGCGAGCACGCCCACGACGCACACGGCCGTGGCGACGACCGCGGGGAGCGATGCCTTCTCCGAGACGGGCCCCGCCTCGTCGGCGGGCCGCATCCACATGGTGACGATGATCCGCAGGTAGAAGGCGATCGCGATCACCGAGAAGAGGACGCCTATCACGGCGAAGGCCGCGAAGCCGGAGCGCACGAGGACGGCGAAGACGAACCACTTGCCCAGGAACCCGCCCGTTGCCGGGATGCCGCCGAGCGAGAGCACGAAGAGCGAGAGGGCGGCCGCTGCGCCGGGGCGCGAACGCGCCAGACCCGCGAGGGACTCGAGCTTCGTGAAGCGCCCGTCGTCGCGCTCGAGCGCGCTGATCACGCCGAACGCGCCCGTGATCGCGAACACGTAGGCGCCCATGTAGTAGAGCGCGGCCGTCCGGGCGCCCTCCAGCTCGGCGCCGCTCTTCAAGACGCCCGCGACGACCAGCACGATCGTCCCGGCGCTCGCGATGCCGGAGTAGGCCAGCATGCGCTTGGTGTCCTCCTGGACGAGCGCGCCCAGATACCCGACGCCCATCGTCACGAGCCCGATCACGCACAGGAGCTCGGCCGTGCCCGACGGCATGAGGAACGACGCGTTCAGGAGGAAGGCGATCGCCGCCCCCTTCGTCCCGGCGGCCATCAGAGCCGTCACCGGTGTGGGGCTGCCCTGGTAGACGTCCGGGACCCAGAGGTGGAAGGGGAAGACCGACATCTTGAAGAGCAGGCTCGCCGCGAGGAGTCCGACCCCGGCCAGGGCCAGGGGACTCGCGTCATCCGCGACGAAGGTCGTGGAGAGCTCGGCGAGCGAGACCGATCCCGTCGCCGCGTAGAGGAGCGCAGCGCCGTAGACGAACAGGGCCGAGGCGAAGGCACCCAGCAGGAAGTACTTCAGACCCGCCTCGACCGACGTGGAGCGGCTCCTCTGGAACGCGCACAGCACGTACAGCGGGATCGACAGGACCTCGAGGCCCAGGAAGAACACGATCAGGTCCTGAGCGCTCGCCATGAGCATCATGCCGAGCGGACAGGTCAGCATCAGGACGTCGTGCTCGTCCTTGTAGCGCGCCTCGCTGCCGCCGTAGAAGCCGTGGCTGAACGCCCAGGCAAGGGCCGTCCCGGTGATGAACACGAGGCCCCAGGCCGCGCTCGCCCCATCGGCCAGGAGTGTTCCGGCGAGGACCGATCCGCCCTCCGAGACGAGGGCGTCGGGCCCCCCGACCACGCGCAGCTCGCAGGCGGCGGCCACGACGAGGGAGCCCAGGAAGAACACTCCGCGCAGCGGTCGCAGCGCGTCGACGACCTCCGCCACGAGCAAGAGGAGGATCCCGACCACGATCGAGAGGAGCGGCGCCAGGGCGATCCAGGCACCGGGCGTGAGCAGCGCGTCGAAGTCGAGCTCGTAGGGGTTCATCGCGCCGCCACCTCGTCCGCCTGCGCCTCGGCGGCGGCGACGCGGGCGTCGTCCAGCCGCTCGGCGAGCGCGTCGATCGATCCGTCCAGCTTCCCGAGGAACAGGTTGGGAGCGACCCCGATCCAAACGCACAGCACGACCACCGGGACGCAGAGCCCGATCTCGCGCGCGTTCAGGTCCGCGAGCTTCGCGTTCGCCGCATGGACGATCGGGCCGAAGATCAGGCGGCGGGTGGCGGAGAGGAGGTACACCGCGCCGAGGATCACGCCCAGGACGCCGATCGAAGCCCAGAACGGGCTCGCCTGGAAGGTGCCGAGGAGGATCATGTACTCGCCGACGAAGCCGTTGAGCCCCGGCAGAGCGACGCTCGACAGCACCGCGAACACGAAGAAGAAGGCGAAGACGGGCATCGACTGGGCGATCCCCCCGAACTGGTCGATCGCGCGCGTGTGGCGGCGCTCGTAGATCATCCCGATCAGGAGGAACAGGAGGCCCGTGGAGAGCCCGTGGTTGACCATCTGGATGACGCTTCCGCGCAGGCCGACCTGCGTGAGCGCGAACATCCCGAGGACCACGTAGCCCAGGTGGCTGACGGACGAGCAGGCGATGAGCCGCTTCACGTCGTTCTGCGCCATCGCCAGGAGCGCGCCGTAGACGATCCCGACGGCGCCGAGGCCCATGAAGAGCGGCGCCCACGCGACCGCGGCCGTGGGGAACATCCCGATCCCGAAGCGCAGGAGGCCGTAGGTGCCCATCTTGAGGAGGACTCCGGCCAGCACCACCGAGCCCGACGTCGGCGCCTCGGTATGCGCATCCGCCAGCCAGGTGTGGAACGGCAAGAGCGGGACCTTGATCGCGAACGCCAGAGCGAAGGCGCCGAACAAGAGGCCCTGGGTCTCGCTCGGGAGCGCAGAGGCTCGCGCCGTGAGCGCCGCGATGTCCGCGGTCCCTGCCGCGTACACGAGCCAGATCACACCGACGAGCATCACGAGGCTGCCCGCCAGCGTGTACAGGAAGAACTTGACCGTCGCGTAGAGCCGCTTCTCCCCGCCCCAGATCCCGACGATGAAGTACAGCGGGACGAGGCTCACCTCCCAGAAGAAGTAGAACAGGACGAGGTCGAGCGCGAGGAAGACGCCGAGCATGCCGGTCTCCATGACCAGCATCCAGACGAGGAACTCCTTCACGCGCTCCCCGATGTGTCCCCAGCTCGAGAGGATCACGATCGGCATCAACACGGCCGTGAGTGCGGCCATGAGGATCGAGAGCCCGTCCACTCCGAGCAGCATGCGGATCGGAATGGCGCCCGCTCCGGGCAGCGTGAACCACGCGGCACTCGCGACGTACTGAGCCTCCGCCGACGCGCCGTCGAAGCGCGCGAACAAGACGACGCCCATGGCGGCGACGACGACCGAGGTCCCGAGCGCGACCATCCGCAGCAAGGCCCGGTTCGAGGAAGGGACGAGCAGGCACAGGAGCGCGCCGACGAGCGGCAGGAAGACGAGGAGCGTCAGCATCAGAAGACCCTCCAGGCGACGAGCAGTACGGCTGTGCCGGCGCCCATCCACAGAGCGTAGTTCTTGACGCTACCGTCGGTCAGTGCCCGCAGGCGCCCTCCGGTCTTGCGCGCGACCACGGCCACCCCGTTGACGGCACCGTCGATCACGAACTGGTCGACGAGCGTCGCGATCAGGAACGAGAACAGCTTGAGCGGCTGGACGATGCGCCGGCCGTAGGTCGAGTCGATCCTCCAGGCATCCCTGAGGAAGGAGGCCGCCCCCGGGCGTGCGCGGTACAGCCGCTCGTCGTGCTCGGTACCGCCGACGTACGCGTGGAAGCCCTTGTGCGCGAAGTAGAGCGCGATCCCGGAGCCGAGCGCCAGGAGGACCCACTCCAGTGCGTGGGACATGTGCTGCTCGCCGCCGTGGTGGAGGATCGCGAGGCCCGGCGCGGTCACCGGCTCGAGCCAGGACGCGATGCCGTGCGGGAGGTGGAAGACGACCGGGAGCCCGAGGAGGCCGCCGCCGAGCGAGAGGACGGCCAGGACCATCAGGGGCGTGGTCATCGAGGTGGGGGACTCGTGCGGGTGCACGGCCTCGGGATCGAACCGCTCGCGTCCGTGGAACGTGAGCGCGACCATGCGCCACGTGTAGAACGCCGTGAGCGCCGCCGCCACGATCCCGACCAGCCACAGCGCCACGCCGATCAGGCCGGAGTTGAGCGTGTGGGCGAGGATCTCGTCCTTCGAGAAGAAGCCGCTCGTCAGCGGAAGCCCCGAGAGCGCCGCGGCCCCGGCCAGGAACGTCAGGTACGTCCGCGGCATGTGCCGCTTCAGGCCGCCCATCTTGTACATGTCCTGCTCGTCGTGCATGCCGTGGATGACGCTGCCCGAGCCGAGGAACAAGAGGCCCTTGAAGAAGGCGTGCGTGACGAGGTGGAAGATCGCCGAGGCGAACGCCCCCGAGCCGAGGGCGAGGAACATGTACCCGAGCTGGCTCACCGTCGAGTAGGCGAGGACCTTCTTGATGTCGCGCTGCAGGAGAGCCGTCGACGCTCCGATGAGCGCCGTCAGTGCGCCGACGCCGCCGATGACCACGAGGACCGTCGGCACCGCCGCATAGAGCGGGTTGAGCCGGACGATGAGGTACACGCCGGCCGTGACCATCGTGGCCGCGTGGATCAGGGCCGAGACCGGAGTCGGTCCGGCCATCGCGTCCGGGAGCCAGGTGAGCAGGGGGAACTGGGCCGACTTCCCGCAGGCGCCGCCGAAGAGCAGGAGACAGGCCGCGGTGAGCTTCGCCGTCGCCGCCGGGTCGTTCAGGAGGCCCTCGACCCCGGTCACCATCGTCGCGAAGTCGAGCGAGTCGAAGAGACTCACCAAGAGGAAGCTCCCGATCAGGAAACACGCGTCCCCGATCCGGTTGACGACGAACGCCTTCTGCCCGGCCTCGGCGGGCCAGCCCTTCGTGTACCAGAACCCGATCAGGAGGTAGCTGCAGAGGCCGACGCCCTCCCACCCGACGAACAGGCCGAGCAGGTTGCTCGAGAGCACCAGCATCAACATCGCGAACACGAAGAGGTTCAGGTACGCGAAGTACTTCGCGTAGCCCGGATCGCCCTTCATGTAGCCCGTCGAGTAGACGTGGATCAGGAAACCCACGCCGGTGATGACCAGCGCCATCACGGAGGACAGGCGGTCGAAGACCATCGAGAGCAGGTAGCCCGAGTCCTCCTCGCGGTCCATGGCCACGAACTGGCACTCGTCGGGCTGTAGGTTCGGACCCGCATCCCAGATGTGCGTCGTGCCGGTGCGGCGGTCGTGCTTCACCAGTCCGTTGGGATAGGCGGCGAAACCGGGTCCGCCCTCGGCGAAGCGGAGCGCGTAGGAGAGCCGGTTGGCCCGACCGTGACGCCGAGCGTCGACGATGGGGAAGTCGGCCGAGGAATCGTAGAGTTACTCCTCGGTCGAGGTTCCGGTTTCGAGGTCGAAGGTCCAGCGCCAGGGCTTGGGAGTCGGGGCCACATCGTCGAGGCCGTTCTCCCACAAAGTGGGCAGGCGGCAGCCTTCGAGCACGATGCGGCCGTCGGGGTCTTCGTAGGCGTTGAAGCTGTGGAACATGAAGCAGGGGTCGATGTCGATCCACCGCACCTGGTCCGAGGTGCCGTCGCGCGGAAGCACACCGATGCGCGCGCCGGCTTCGGGGACCCAGCGGAAGGGGAAGCCATCCCGGTCGACGAGGGTGCTGTCGAAGTGCACGGGCAGGTCGAAGAGCAGGGCGTGGTGCTCGGTGATCTGGAAGTCGTGCATCATCGACG
>JAJDET010000014.1 GCA_029259655.1 Planctomycetota bacterium | reverse complement strand
GCTGATGCGCGCCGAGTCACAAGCGGCCGACTTGTCGGCCGCGTCTCTAGAATCTAGAACCCGGCGAGCCGTCCGCTCACGGCCGCGAGCTTGGCCAGGAGCCGATCGGGTAGCAGCCGCCGCAGCACTCTGTCCCGCGCGCGTTCCCCCGGGACACAGACCCGCTCCCCCCGGTCCAGGGCCGTCAGGGCCTCGGCGACGACCTGCTCGGGTTCGAGCGCGGAGCGAATCGCGTCGGGTTCCAGGCCGGCTCGCTCGAAGAACTCCGTCCAGACGTTCCCCGGACACACGGAGAGCACGTCGATCCCCGTGCCCTCGAGCTCATCGGCCAGCGCCAGCGAGAACCGATGGAGGTAGGCCTTGGCCGCGCCGTAGGTGGCGAGGTCGCGGCGAGCTCCGAACGCGGCGCGCGACGAGACCTGGATGACCGCTCCCCCACCGCGCTCGCGGAACACCGGGAGCGCGGCACGCGTCAGTCGGACCGGCGCCAGCACGAGCACGCGCACGGAGGCCTCCGCGCGATCGGCGTGCTGCTCCGCGAAGGGACCGATGTCGGCGAAACCGGCGTTGTTGACCAGCACGGCGAGATCCCGCGCCGAGGCGACGCGGCGCTCGACGAGAGCGAGCCCCTCGTCGCTCGCGAGATCGGCGACGAGCGGCTCCGCGCGAACACCGGTCGCAGCGAGCTCGGTCGCGAGCTCCTCCAGGCGATCGCGACGCCGCGCCACCAGCACGACGTCGTGCCCACGCGCGGCGAGAGCCCGGGCGAACTCGCGCCCGATCCCCGACGACGCTCCCGTGACCAGTGCGCTGGATGCTCCCACGCCAAGCAGGCTACGCAGGCGGCGGGGCCTCCTCCAGGTCCTCGAGCCGCTTCGGCCAGTCGTCCTTGAGGAGCCGCGACAGGGCGCGATCGGCCAGGAGCTTTCCGCCCGTCTGGCAGCGGGCGCAGTAGTTCGTCTCGTTGTTCGCGTACACGATCCGCTGCACCGGAGCTCCGCAGTCGGGGCACGGCTCCCCGTACCGGCCGTGCACGGCCATACCGGGTCGGAAGGCCGTCACCTTCTCGGGAAAGCCGTCGCCCGTCTCATCGATCAAGCGCTCGCGCCAGTGGTCGAGCGTCGCGAGCGTCGCCTCGAAGAGGCGCTCGCTCTCCGCGTCGGAGAGGCGACGGGTCCAGGTCAGGGGCGAGAGCCGCGCGCGGTGCAGGATCTCGTCCGAGTAGGCGTTCCCGATCCCGCTGAAGACCCGCGGATCGGTGAGCGCTCGCTTGAGCGTGTGGTTCTTCGCCGTGAGCGCCGCCCGGAAACCGTCCAGGCCGCAAGCGGCGACCTCCACTCCCCCGCGGTCGTGATCGGCCAGCCCGGCCGCGCCGCGGACGACGAACAGCGACGCCCGGCGCTTCTTCGAGGCCTCGGTCAGGAGCAGGGTCCCGCTCGAGAAGTCGAATGCAGCGAGCCCGATGCGCCCGGGGATGCCCGCCCCGCGCTCCTTCCATCGAAAGCGTCCGGAGATCATCAGGTGGAACACGAGGTAGAGGTCCTCCTCGAGCCCGAACACGACGCGCTTGCCCAGGCGGGAGAGCTCCTCGACCCGCTTCCCCTGCGCGTCCGCGAGGGGCGGATCGACGGAGCGCAGGAGGAACGCGCTCTTGATCCGCGCCCGCTCGAACGTCTCCCCGATCACGCGCGTGCGAAGGGCGTGGAGGTAGAGCTCGACGTCGGGCAGCTCCGGCATCTCAACGCAGCACTTCTTCCACGGCCGCGCGAGCGACGGCGTGGTAGCGCGGTCGCATGCGCGCGTAGAGCGCCCGGGCCCGGTCGGGGTCGGTGCGCGCGAGCTCCTTGTAGAGCGGGCGCAGGAATTTGGCGCGCCCCACGCGCTCCACGAAACCCTCGAGGCGACCGTCCGCCGCCTCGTAGCCGTGCTTCACGGCGAGCCGCAACCAGACGCAGAGCACCTCGCTGTTGTTCGTCTCGGTGAACGCGAAGACCTCGTCGAGCCTGCCCATGCGCTCCCGATCGACCTCGTCGGCGCAAGCCTCGAGGAAGTGGAGCCACTGCTGGGTCACCCACTCGCCGGTCTCGAGCTCGGACGGGTCCGTTCCTGCCCGCAGCCGCGCCAGCTCGTCCTCGACGTTCGCGATCCCCGACGACTCCGCCCGCGGTGCGTCGTCCGGGAGCCCCGGAGCCTCGAGCCACAGCTCCAGGTCGAGCGCGGCCCGCGCTTGGGGTGCGGATGCGAGGAGCTCGTCCTCGAGGAAGCGGCGGAACTCGGCGGTCGTCACGCTCTCGAACGCGTGCTCGTCGAACCATCGCCGGAGGAACGCGTCGAAGGAGTCCCGGCCGACCAGCTCCTCGATGCGGCGCAGGAGGAGCGCGCCCTTCTCGTAGGGCACGGCCGAGAAGCCGTCGTCGGGGTGCTTGCCCTCGAGGTCGACATGGAGTTTCTGAGCCCATGGCTCGAGCTCGGCCATCTCCCGGACCACGTCGTCGAAGGCGAGCGCCTTCTCGAGGTTCGCGCGCTCCTCACCGAAGACCTCCTCCATGATCCGCGCCTCGAAGTAGACCGTGAAGCCCTCGTTGAGCCAGAAGTCGCTCCAGGTCGCGTTCGTCACGAGGTTGCCGGACCACGAGTGCGCGAGCTCGTGCGCGACGAGGGACACGAGCGACTTGTCGCCCGCCAGGATCGTCGGCGTGCAGAAGGTCAGGCACGGGTTCTCCATCCCGCCGAACGGGAACGCCGGCGGCAGGATGAGCAGGTCGTAGCGGCCCCAGCGGTAGTCCCCGAAGAGCGACTCCGCGCTCAGGATCATCGCCTCGGTGTCCGCGAGCTCATCGGCCGCGGCCTCGACGAGCGTCGGGTCGGCCCACACCCGCGAGCGCTCGGAGATGTCGCGAGAGGCGAGGTCGCCGCAGCCCAGGGCGATCAGGTAGGGCGGGATCGGGCGCGTCATCCGGAAGCGAAACGCGCCGTCGTCGTCGCGCGACGACTGCTCTGCGCTCATCACCACGACCGTTCCTTCGGGAGCGCGAATGCGCGCGTCGTACGTCACGCGGATCCCCGGGGAGTCCTGTAGAGGGATCCAGCTCCGGGTCAGGATCGACTGGCCCTGCGTGAAGAGGAACGGTGCCCGCTCTCCCGCCGTCTGCTCGGGAGCGAGCCACTGCAGCGCGACCGCGTCCGGCGAGGTCCGGTAGCGGACGGAGACCGACTCGTCTCCGGGTGCGAGCTCGATCTCGAGCGGGGTCCCGAGCCTGCCGCGATCCTCACCGAAGCGGAACTCGCGCGGCGTGCCGTCGGCTCCGTGCACCGAGAGCACCGCGAGCCCGTGGGTGTCGAGGACGAGCGGGGCATCGGCGTCGGATCGGTCCAGGACGAGTCCGGCCTCCCCCACGACGCGCTGCTCGTCGAAGTCGAGCGACAGGTCGAGGGAGACGTGGGTGACACGAACACTCTCCGGACGGGCGAAGCTGTGATGGTCCACGGGGAAGCCCATCGTCGCGGGGACGGGTACGAGGACGCAACCGCCTGCGAGCGGGAGCGTGACGATGAGGGCCAGGGTGCGCCGGATCAACGCGTCTCGTCCAGCCAGCGGCGGACGCGGTCCTCGAATCGCGGGAGCTCCATGTCGAAGGCCAGTCGCACGGCCTCGTGCGGGGGCAGTCTGCCGGCTCCGATCGCCCGAAGGAACCTCGGAGTGCGGTCCGGCGCACCCTCGATCAGGTAGGCGCCGACGACGTACGACCAGAGCAGGTCCTGGGCGTTCATCGAGTCGACCTTCCGGCCCATGAGGATGGCGAGCTTCGGGCTCCGGTGCTCCGCGAAGAAGGCATGCGCCTCGTTCATCCAGTCCGCTTCCGGATGGAACAGTCGCCTGAAGAGCTGGCGCTGCTCCTCGGTGGCGTTCGGGTCGTCGCCGTAGCGATCCGGGCGCAGGTAGTACGTCCGGCGCGATCCGATGAGCTGGTAAGTCAGGTAGATCCCGATTCCCTCCCAGGCCCACCCGTGATCGGTCGTGATCCCGTAGGTGTCGGCGAGCATCTTCCCGATCGTCTGCCGCGTCGAGCGGTCGAGCCTCAGTTCCTCGGTCGCGGACCACTCGGCCGTCTGTGACGTCTTCGGGATCCCCGCGCTCTCGACCGCCTCGAGGAACGGGCGATCGGCGAGCTTGACGCGCGGGTGCTTGTCGAGGAACTGCCTCTTCTCGGAGTCGCTCGACAGGAGATAGACCGCGAAGCCGACGGGCGGGAGCGTGTCGTTGGCGAGCAGCGTGCGGAAGAACTCCCCGGCACCCTGCGTGACCTGCATGACGTGCCGGACCTCCTCGGGGTCGCCTGTGCCCGCCACGCGGACGTAGGGCGTCTCGAGGACGAGGCTCCAGGGAAGCTCCAGCATCTTTTCGAGACCGTTGGGCTCGGCCGGCTCCCCGGTGGGCGCGGTCGCGACGCAGCGCTTGGCGAGCTCGGGGATGAGCTCGCGGCGCTCGAACGTGCTCTCGCTCTCCACCAGCATCCACTTGTCGTCGACCCACGCCTCACCCAGAGCCCTGCGCACTTCGGGGTCCTCGGGAGAGAGCTCGAGCAGCTGGAGCAGCGACCGTTCCCGTTGCTCGAGCGAGACGGACGAGCGGTGCCTCGCATTGAGCGCGAACACCGTCTCCTTGTAGGGCTCGAGCGTCGCGAGGCGACGCTCGGCATGCTCGACGAGAGCGAGCTTCGCGAAGTTCCTGGGCCGCCTGTAGCTCGCCGCCTGGACCCACTGCCCGCGGCGACGCGAATAGCGCAGTGTCCGGCGTGCGAGCTTGTGGTCCTCGTCGAACTGGAGGATCTGCCGGTAGCAGACGTCCGCCTCGCGTCCGAGCTTCTGCCGCTTGCACCAGGCGGCCAGCCCCTCGAGCTCGACCACGAGCTCCCGCTGCGCCTCGACCAGGGCCGTCCGGTATGCCGAGTCCTCCTGAGCCGAGATCGGGGTCGCGAGGGAGGCGAGACCGAGCACCGCGAGCATGCGGAGGACGTCCTTCATTCGGGCCGGACCCACGCGGCGGGGGGCAGTTCCACCAGGGGTCCTGTGGAGGGAATAGCCCCTCCCTCGAGCGGGGTAACGAGATCGATTCCGGTCAGCCGGCCGCCTGGACGCCGGCGGCGAGCGCGTCCACGAGTCGGGGCACCTCGTGTGCGGGAGTGGCACACAACGCCACCCGAACGGCCCCGTCCACGGGGACGACGTAGACGCCTTGCTCGCGCATGGCCTGGGAGGTTCGACGGGCATCGGGTGTGAAGACCGTGACGAAGAACCCCCCTTCGTAGCGCGGGTAGACGAGGTCGGCCTCCTTTGCGTGCCGGTTGAAGACCTTGACGCGCTCGGTCAGGAGCCGCCGCAGGCCCTCGCGCTCCTCCTCGCTCCGCAGACGGAGCTCGGGGTCGTCCAGGACCTCGGTGATGGCCAGCATCCCCAGGTGGTTGCAGTTCGACCAGGTCCCCCGGCAGGAGTAGCCGAGCGCGTTCGCGATCCGCAGGCGCTCTTCGCCGTCGGGGTGCAGCCCGACCAGAGCTCCGATCCGCGCGCCGTACTGGGCGAACGACTTGGAGGCCGTCCAGGCCACGAACACCCCGGTGCTCCGCGCCAGTCGCTCGAGGTGGGGCCGCCAGACGGACTGCCCGGGGGGAGCGAACTTCGCGTAGGCGAAGTCGAGCACGAAGCTCGTGGGCGCCCGGCTCGCCATCGCTTCGGTGACCTCGACCACACCCGCCCACTCGTCGTCGTCCAGCGAGTATCCGGTCGGGTTGTGGCAAGGCGTGTTGAGTACGACGAGTGCCCGACCCTGCTCGTTGACCAGGCGCTCGAGCCCCTCTTCGTAGGCCGCGACGTCGAGGCCGCCCTTCTCGTCGAACATGCGGAAGGTCTCGACTCCACGCCGAGTGTGGTCGGCGAGGATCGCATAGGGACCCCAGTAGTAGGACGAGGTCAGGAGCTTCTGACCGGGCTCCAGCGTGTTGACGATCGCGTGGTGGACGGCGCCCGTTCCACCGGGCGTCGCGACAGCGACGGCCTGGCGCGCGCTCTCGCGCTCTCCGAAGAGGTCTCGGATGACGGCGGAGAGGAACTTGGCCGAACCGGATATGGGTGCGTAGCCCGCCGCCTTCTCGGGGGGGATCCTGCGATAGGCCTCGAACACGCTGGGCAGCACGGCGATCTTGCCGTCGTCGCCGCACAGCGTTCCGATCGTCGCGTTGAGGATCTCTTCGCCGTCGCGCGCGCGCTTCGTCGCTTCCGCGTGCAACGCGAAGATCGGATCGTCGCCAGGTCGATCCGCGCTCGCGGGAATGAGGGGGTTGTGCAAGGAGGTCGAAGGCAAGGGTTGGTCCGGCATTCGGGGCGACTACGATAACGCATCCACCGGTGACCGGCCAGCGGGGCGCTAGCGACCGGCGCCTTCGGTGATCCGCTCGAATTCCTGAACGTAGAAGAGGGCGCCCGTCTCGCGTTCCGTCAGAGCGCGTCCGTTGTACGTCCTGTCGTCGGAGTGGACGATCCCTCGCAGCGCGAGAAAGCGGTCGTAGTGCGACACGGCCTCGAGCTCGCCGTAGACGAGGCGCGACGTCTCCGCGGCGATCCACGCGAGCTCATCGTTGAGCGGGTCGTAGGCGAGCCCCAGAACCGCGTTCTCCCGCGCCAGCTTGCGGCGGCGCGACTTCGAGAGCCGTGCGATCTCGCGTGGCGTCTCGGTCTCGTCGTTCTCGGGGAACGCGACTCGAGCGGCCTCGAGCAATGACCGAGCACGCGACGCATCTGCGGCGCGACGCGCGAAGTCGTCCGAAGCGGCGGCCTCGAGGCGCGGGAGGAACAGGAGCTCGCTCATGCGGTGGATCCGGTCGTCGGCGACCGCGACGGCCTCGGCCACACGCGCTTCGCGCGCGGCCCGTTCGCCGATGTCGAACAGGGCGAGGAACTCGTCGACCTCCTGATCGTCGGGTCCCGTCATTGCAGCTGTCTCCATCGCTTCGCGAAGGCTCGACAGGTCGTTTCTGAGGGAGCGGAGCGCGGCGGCCGCGAGATCGATGCGCCGTGCGATGTTCTGTCCTTGGAGCTCGTCCAGTGTCACGAAACCGTGAGCCGCACTCCGGAGGACACCGAGCCCGCCGCGCACCTCGGCCGCCTCTGCCTGCCAGCCACGGAGAACCTCGAGGCGGGCGCGGAAGCGCGTATCGAGGAAGAGGCGCGCGAAGGTGCGGGCCACGAAGTCGCGGCGCGGCGCGATGGAGCCGGGGTCCTGCGAGTAAGTCTCGAACTTGTCGTGGAGAGCATCGAGCGTGGGCTCTTCCAGCGGGTCGAGGAGGTCGAAGTAGCCGCGCTCCCGGTAGAAGCCCTCCGTCACGGAGACGAGCACGGCGACGTCGCGCGCGACGTCG
>JAJDET010000130.1 GCA_029259655.1 Planctomycetota bacterium | reverse complement strand
TCGGATGCCAGGATGGTGGCATCCGCTTCGTCGTGGTGCCTGGAACCGCAGGCGAAGCCGTAGCTTCGGCGAGGATTTCAGGTGCCGCGACGGAGTGGAGGACGCCGTCCTGGCGCCGGATGACTTCTTCAACGGGCTCCTGGGTCGCCTGCCGGGGATCCGGCACGGGCACACACGGAAAGAACTTCCGAGCACCCCGCAACCGTTCGAGGTTGTCCGGGTCCTCCGAACCCGGGGCCTCTCTCCTGCCGATAGGAAGCCGGAGTCCCCGTGCGGCGATCGGTCTCGCCGGCGGTCCGGCTCCGCCCGTTCGGCCCGATGTCCCTCTCCCGCGACCCCCTCCCCGTCCTGGTCCTGCGGAGCGCCCTGGTGCTCCCCGGTCAGGTCGCGACCTTCGAGATCTCTCGCGAGGAGAACACCCTGGCCCTGGACCGGGCGCGGGACGAGCTCCTGGCCGCCATTCCCGTCCGCGGGCGACGGGTCGGCACGACCCCCGAGAACCTCTCGACGGTTTCCGTGGTCTGTCGCTTGCTCGCCCGCATCGAGCTCCCCGGAGCCGGCGTGCGCGTGACCGTGCAGGGCCTCCACCGCGCAGCGGTCCAGAGCATCGAGCGCGTCCACGGGGCGTTCGCGGCGATGGTCGGCGAGCCCCTTCTCGACGGGGAGCCGAACGGTGCGCTCCGCAGTGCGACGGACAGGATCCTCGAGACCGTCGCGGGCCGTGTCGGCGGGAGCTCGTTCGGAGGTGCGGAGCTCCTGGCGCTGAACTCCGGCAACGCGTGGAAGCTCGTCGACCTCGTGCGGTCCGTCGTCGGCCTCGCGTACAAGGACGAGCTCGAGCTCGTCGAGGAGAACGACCCCGTCCGGCGCCTGGACCTCTTGTCGCGCGCGGTGGAGCGCCATCGGCCGGCGCCCTCGCGGCTCGGCACACGCGGCGAGCTGGAGCCCGCCCCCCGCTGGCGCAGCCTGCGCGCCGAGCCCTTCGATGCCGATCCGCACGAACGCGAGGCCCGCGCGCTCGAGGAGCGCATCGCGTTCGCCAAGCTGCCGGCCGCCACGCGACACCAGTCGTTGCGCGAGCTCGCCCAGCTGCGCCGCTCGCAACCGTCTTCGAGTGAGGCCGCCTGCATCCGCGGCTACCTCGAGTTCCTCCTGGAGCTCCCCTGGGACGCCGGCTCCGACTCCCCGGCAGTCGACTTCGAGACTGTCGAGGAGGTCCTGGCCGAGAGCCACACCGGCCTCAGGGACGTGAAGGATCGCGTGGTCGAGCACCTCGCCGTGCGCCTGCTCGCACGCCGCCCGCACGGAACGGTGCTGTGCTTCCTCGGGCCGCCGGGCACGGGCAAGTCGAGCATGGGGCGTGCGGTGGCCGAGGCCCTGGGCCGCGAATTCGTCCAGATTCCGGGCGGAACGGTCACCGAGGAGGAGCAGCTGCGCGGCGCGTCGCACCGTCAGATCGGCTCGATGCCGGGCGCGGTGATGCAGTCGATCCATCGCGTGGGACGGACGGACCCGGTCATCCTGATCGACGAGATCGACAAGCTGGAGCTCGGCGGCTCGGGAGCGTCGGGCGGCGCCCTGCTCGACCTGCTCGATCCCGACCAGAACGCCGAGTTCGTCGACTACTACCTGGGCGTCCCGTACGACCTCTCACGGTGCATCTTCATCGTCACGGCGAACGACCGCGACGATATCGCAGACGCCGTGCTCGACCGCCTCGAGGTGATCGAGTTCGGCGGGTACACCGAGAGTGAGAAGCTCACGATCGCGCGCGAGCACTTGCTCGGGAAAGCGCGCGAGGTCCACGGGCTCGAGCCGAACGAGCTGAGGTTGTCGCCGGCAGCGATGCGCACGCTGGTCCGGAACTACACGGAGGAGGCCGGCGTTCGTCACCTCCAACGCCTCCTCAACTCGCTGGCCCGGAAGGCCGCCGTCGGCGTCGTGCGGGGCAAGGGCGGGTTGTACACACGCAAGGGCGACCTCCTGCCGCTCCTGGGTCCGGCCGTGGTCGACGAGGAGTACAAGCTCCGGCGCCCCGCGCTCGGAGTCGCCACGGGGCTCGCCTGGACCTCTGCCGGAGGTGCGCTGCTCCCGGTCGAGGCGCTCGCGATGATGGGCTCGGGACGGACGATCCTGACCGGGATGATCGGCGACGTGATGCGCGAGTCCGTTCAGACCGCCATCTCCTACGTGCGCACGCGCTTCTCCTCGCTCAAGGTCCGCCAGGACATCCTGGACGCCCTCGACCTCCACCTGCACTTCCCCTCCGGAGCGACCCCCAAGGACGGCCCGTCGGCAGGCGCAGCGATCGCCGTCGCGCTGGTCTCCCTGATCGCGAAGATCCCCGTCCGTCACGACGTGGCGGTGACGGGAGAGGTCTCGCTGCACGGCAACGTGCTGCCCATCGGCGGACTGAAGGAGAAGCTCCTGGCAGCTGTCCGAGCCGGGATCGCGGAGGTCGTCGTGCCGGAGCGCAACCGGGAGGAGGTCATGCGCCTGCCGCCTGAGGTCCGGGACAACCTCGTGATCCACCTGATCTCGCACATCCAGGAGGTCTTCGACCTGGTCCTCGCCCGCCCGCTCCGAGGCCGCGTCCAGCGGGGAGTCTCCCAACGCTCCGGGAGGCGACGCCGTACGGCCCGCAAGAAGAAGGGTCGCGATTGAGGGACCTTGCCGCACGCTCTGAAACGTCCTACGAACCTCCCTGGCCGAGGTTGCAGGCCCTCCCGATCCCGGCGAAGCTGTTGAGACCCTCGTGAACCGTCGAACCGCCTTTCGCGTCCTTGTCACGCTCCTGCTCCTCGTCTTCGTCGCATCGACCCTCGATGCCCAGCGAGGGCGCGGAAGGGGCAGTCGTGGAAAAGGCGGCAAGAGCTCCCAGCGCAAGGGCGGAGGCGGCAAGAAGGGCTCCGGCTTCCTCCTTCCCAGGCCGGCCTCGCCGGTGGGAGCCAACCCCCTGGCGGACTTTCCCCTTCCGGGTGCCCGCGTTCCCGTCCTCTCGGGGTCCGCGTTGCTTCCACGTGCGCTGGAACCGGAGGAGCTGCCCGACATCCCGGCCTTCGAGGGCTCCACTTTCGAATGGCGCGATCCGCGTGATCCGGAGCTGGAACGCTTCTACTTCGACGTCTGCGACCACGATGCCAACGAGTGGATCTCCTTCCGCGAGGCCCGAGTCAGCCTCGAGATCTCCCGCGACTCCTTCTTCGTTTACGACTCGGATCGGGACGGCCGCATCGACATGAAGGAGTTCTCGGCGCGCTATTCCCACGTCGTCGAACGACATGGCTCCTTCCCTGCGCCGCAAGCGACCACGGGTGAAGCGACCGAGGACGTCGAAGGGGCAGAGGAAGCGGCAGAGACCGAGGATGGCGCCCGGATCATGCAGCGCTTCGACGGAGACCTCGACCTCCTCCTCTCGCCGGAGGAGATCGACGCGATCATCACCAAGCTCAGGCTGCCCGCGAGCCAGGTGAACGTGGAGAGAGTCCTCGACTACGCCGACCTCGACGATTCGGGCTTCCTCGGCCCGGAGGAGATGCCGATGCTGCACCAGGGCCTCAAGTGGGCCATGGATCACTTCGGGGTGTCGCCCGCCGCGTTGCTCGAGGACATCCCCCAGGAGGCCCTCACGGCTCGCTCGGTCCGTCGGATCCGGACGCCGACGACGCACTTCATGCGCCTCGACCAGAATGGAGACGGGGTCATCTCCACGGAGGACTTGACCGTCCTGCAGTCCCCGATGCACCTCCCGGTGCGTGCGAGCGCCATGGTGGCCGCGATGGACACCAACGGCGACGGTGCCCTCTCCGCGGAAGAGTTCCGCGCGGCGTTTCAATAGTGACTTGGCGCGCATCGGCGCGCGCCAAGAATGCCTGCGGCGCACGGCGCGCCCCGCGCGCCGGGGCGATGCCTGCGGCATCGCTGGTGTGGGGCGCTGGCGGGCGGGCTAGAACAAGGTCTCGAGGGGTTCGAGCCGGGCTCCGTCGGCGTTTGCGACGGCGAACTCGCGGTCCTTGCCGCGTAGCGTGACGCCGGCGAAACGGCCCTCGGTGTCGAGGGCATAGAGCTCGAGGCCGAAGCTGGGGATGCCTTTCTCGTCCAGGAGCCCCGGCTGCCAGGCGGCCTGAAGACGTGTCTGCTCCACGATCCGGCTCATGACCTCGAGTCCCGCGTCGCGCGGGTGTGCGCCCGCACGCAGGAGCGCAACGACGGCGGAGCTCGCGTTCGCGAGGATGGCCGACTCGCCGCGGCCCGTCGCGCCCGCGCTTCCCGAGCCGGCCTCGCAGTACAGGCCGCACCCGATGAGCGGGGAGTCGCCCACACGGCCCGGAACCTTGAAAGCCAGGCCCGACGTGGTCGTGGTGCAGGCGACGTCGCCGGCTCGGGAGAGCGCAGAGCAGTGCGTGGTGCCGTGACGGGGGAACGAGTCCGCGGCCGGGTCTCCGAGGCCGGGGATCCAGCCGGTCTTCTCGTCTTCCTTGCCCGCGGGCGGGGGAAGTCTGTCGTCCCTCGTGCTCATCGTCTCGCGCCAGCGGAGCCAGGCCTCGCGGGCCTTCTCCGTCAGGAGGTCGACGTGCTCGTGCCCATGCATACGCGCGAACTCGTAGGCGCCCTTGCCGACGAGGAGGCAGTGGTCCGTGCGTTCCATCACCAGCCGCGCGACCCGAGCGGGGTGCAGGATGTTCTCGAGCGCCGCCACCGACCCCGCATTGTGAGTGGCCCCGTCCATGCAGGCCGCGTCGAGCTGCACGACTCCATCTTCGTTCGGCAGCCCGCCGAGCCCGACGCTCGTGTCCTCCGGGTCAGCCTCGACGGCGGACACGACGTCGATGACGACATCGAGCCCGGGCTCCCCTCGCACGAGCCGCGCATGACCCTCCTCCATGCCGCCCAGGGCGTTGGAGCTCCCCACCAGGAGGGGCTCGGCTGCCGGGCGCGCCTCTCGCGCTCGTCCCGGACGGGGGAAGGCGGACATCGTCGGCAGGAGCACGGCTCCCGCGATGACGGAACGGCGATCGGGGCGCGCGGCGGAGGGGTGTCCCATCGCCCCAGTGTAGGCCCCCGAGAAGAGGAACGGCCGCCACCGGGTTCCGGGGGCGGCCGCACCAAGGGGCGTCGGAGTTGGAGACCGAGATCCGGCCAACCGCGGACTCCAGCGACAGTGAGCCAGCGAGTGCCCACAGACGCCTCCGACACCCAATGGACGGAGTCCGGGCCGTCAGGGTTCCACGGGATCCGGACGAGGTGCACGAGTTCCCGCCGGAGGCCCGGGAGCGCGCCCGGCGCGGGCCTCGGTGACCCTCAGAGCGCGCCCGCGGTCCCACGAGGCGGACCCGGCGACGCCGGCGGGACAGGGCCGCCGGGGGGGTCCTCTCGATTCGGGCGGCCGGCGGGTGGACCGATCAGAGCATCTCGCGCTTCATCCACGCGCGCGCGCCCTCGGTCCACTCCTTCCAGAGCTTGGCGATGTCGGAGCGTCCCGCCGACTCGGCGGCGAGGACACGCTCCTCCTCCTCCATCGAGAGGCAGGCCTGGTAGCGCGGGAGGTCGCCGGGGTGGGGATCAGCGACGGCCAGCGCGGTCGCGAGGAGCGCCACCTGCGTGCGTCGTATCTCCGCGGCATCGACCATGTCCAGGCGGTCGAGGCTCGTGTGGTACGCGAAGGCGGTGAAGTGCCAGAAGAGCACGGCGGGTATCCCCCGCTCGATGAACTCGTCGTGATCGCTCCCGCCCTCCCAGGGGTGATCCGCGGACTCCCAGCCCCCCGCGAAGCGCGCGACGTCGTTCATCGCGCAACGCGCGACGACGGCGAGCCCGTTGGGGTTGAGATCGTCTACGGTCACGTCGCCCGCTCCCCAGGGTGTGTGCTCGTCGGGCGGGATCGTGACGAGAGCGCCCGGATCGGGCATACGCTCGAGCAGCGCGATCGCCCCTGTGCGCGTACGCGACTGGCCCGTCATGTCCGAGGAGATCCCGGCGATGGGGTGCCGTTCGGTCGTCTCGAGCCAGACCCGGCTCTGATCGAACTCGTCCCCCCACAGGAAGACCAGCGTGCGCGACGGCCAGTCGAGCGCGCGGGACCGCAGCAGACCGGCCAGACCGACGACGGACTCGAGCAATCCGGCCACTCCGCTGGCGTTGTCGCAGGCGCCGGGCTCCTGAACGTGGCTGGCGGCGGCGACGGCCTCATCCGGTCGCGAGTCCCCCACGATGGACGCAACCACGGTTCGGAGCGGACGCTCGTCGAATTCGACTTCTGCGGAGAACGAGATGCGCGCAGCCTCGCCGCTCACGACCGCCTCCTGGATCCTCGTGTAGCTCCGGAGCGAGATCTGGGCCACCGGGGTCGTGGTCCCGGCGGGAACGGTTCGAAACTGGATCGCGTCCAGATGTCTCTTCTGTCCGGTGGGATCCGTGTTGAAGGTCTGCAGCGACGCGGAGAGAACGGCGGCCGCGCCCCGCTGGCGCGCCCGGCGCATCACCTGTCCCACGGGAGCATCGGTCACGAAGATGGCGCCTTCCTCGATCTCGTCCAGCGCCAGCGCCACCGGTCCCGCGACACGACAGGAAGGCGCGTTGATCGGGAGCATGACCCGGTCCACGCCCGTGCCCTCCGAGAAAGCGTGGAGCGTCTCCGTCCTGCCGTTGGTCGTGAGACGCAGCGAGGCGCTGCGCGGAGTCCAGGCCGGGTGGTCCATCTCCTCGCTGAGGACCTCGAGCTCGAGACGGGGGTCCGAGCCGAACCCGGCCCGGCGGAGCTCCTCGAGGAGACGATCGATCACCGCCTCGTACCCTTCGTTGGCCGGCGCGCGGTAGTAGCGATCGATGAACGCAACCACCTCCATGGCGCGCTCCTGATCGAAGGCGTCGAGCAGCTTCGGAACGTACCTGGCGGGTCCCGAATCGTCGAAGTGGACGGCGGGGCCGCGGTGGCGGATCGTCGGAACCTCACCTCGACCCGAGCTCGCGCAGCCCAGCGCGAGGAGGACGACGGCGGCGGCTGTCGTCGCTGTCCCTACGATCGCTCGTTTGTTGCCCATCCCCCGACTCGTCCTCCGTCCTGAAGCCTCTCGACTCCTCACAGGTACTTCTCGATGAGGAGACCCAGGCGGTCCCGCGCTTCGGGTTCGATCCGCTCGCGCGCGGTCATTATGGCGTGCTCGAGCGCGCGGCCGCAAGCGCAGGAAGGATCACCGCCGAGGGCGGGCACGGCCGCCCGGATAACGTCCTTCGCATTCCCGACGTTGCGGCCCATGACCTCGAGAATGGCCTCCACGGTCACGTCGTCGTGGCCGTCGTGCCAGCAGTCGTAGTCCGTGGACATGGCGACGGTCGCGTAGCAGATCTCGGCCTCGCGGGCGAGGCGCGCTTCCTGGAGGTTCGTCATGCCGATCACGTCGACACCCCAGCTCCTGTAAGTCTTCGATTCGGCGCGCGTCGAGAACTGAGGGCCCTCCATGTTCAGGTAGGTCCCGCCGTCGTGGACGACGACGCCGACACCGCGGGTAGCCTCGATCAGGACTCGGCGCAGTTCGGGACAGACCGGGTCGGCGAACAGGACGTGCGCGACGACGCCCCGCTCGAAGAACGTGTCGGGGCGGTGGCGCGTGCGGTCGAAGAACTGGTCGATCACGACGAAGTGACCGGGCGCGATGTCCTCGCGCATCGACCCCACCGCCGACACCGAGAGAATGCGCGTCACACCGAGCTTCTTCATGCCCCAGACGTTCGCCCGGGAGTTGATCTCCGACGGGCTGATCCGGTGCCCCCGACCGTGTCGCGGAAGGAAGACCATCCGCGTCTCGCCCAGGACGCCTGTCACGAAGGCGTCGCTCGGTTCGCCGAAGGGAGTGGAGAGCGCGACCTCCTTCACGTCGCGGAGATCCTCCATCTCGTAGAGCCCCGAACCGCCGATGACACCGATGACCTGGGTCTCGCTCACTTCTCCCCCTTCGTGCTCTCGAATCGTCCGCGCTTCGAACCGGAGTCCCTACGGTGTCCGCCGCCGCCCGCTCCTCCGGGTTTCCGGCTGTCGGGTCGCCGGCCTCGATACGGCTGTCTCTGCCCGCGGTCCTGACCGCCATGCCGCCCGTCACCGCGCTGATTCTGATGACGCCCGCGCTCGTCCTGCTCCCTGATGCCGCGTGCGAACAGGCGCTTCACCACGAGACTCGCGTAGGAACCGCGCGGAAGCTCGAAGCGCAACGACACGGTAGCGAGGCCCGGGTGGTCCGGATCGTCCGCAGCGGGCCGGACGCGCAGGTGTCGCGGTTGCACGACGACAGCTCGGTCCTCTCCCTTGAGCTGGAAACCGGAGACGCCGTCGATGCGAAACGCGTCCGGCGCGAGCCCCTCCTCTGCGAGGACGTCGGCCAGCGCCGCTCGCTGGGCCTCGACCGCGACGTCCGCCAGCCCGGGGCCGGGCAGGCGGAAGGTCTCTCCGAGCTCCGCGGGGGGGGCGACCTCGAAGCAGACGAGGGGACCCTCGATGCTCTCGACGACGACGCGCGATCCCACCGGGACGAGCTCCCGCAGGCGGAGCGCGACGGCGCGGTTCCAGACGTGTGATTGATAGGCGTACAGGTGGATGAGCCGCAGGCGCCTCGAGACGCGGCGGAAAGCCCCCGCGAAGTCGCCGTCGCTGGACCCCAGGTGCTCGAACACCGAGTGGTGAGCCCCGAAGCGACCCGCCGCGTCGCGGCAGGCGCGCCAGTCACCCCAGTACCTCGAGACGGCCGACTTGAACGACTGGTGCCGATCGTCGTCGAACGGAGACGGCGCGGCGATCAGCTTCGACAGCGCCTCCTCGGTCTTCCCCTGCATCAGGTCGCGGGCGATCCACCCCTGCTGGTGGCGGAGGTTCCCGAAGCGCTGGTCGTCGAAGTAGTTCGTCACTCCGTGCTCGCGCACGATCGGCAGGTTCTTGCGGAGGATCGAGAGCTCGCGGCGATCGACGGCGCGAGCAGCGATGTGGAAGGCGTTCCCGCGGCTGTCCCTCGAGTCGAGCTCGCGGCGCGCGAAGCCGACGTGCTCGATCTTGAGGCCGTTCCGGTCGAGGCGCTTCTTCACGCGCCCCGGAGCACTCATGTGCTGAGTCGTGATCCCCTGACGGTCCTTCAGCCCCGCCACGCCGATCTCGCTGATCTCGGTGCCGACGAGGTTCGCGAGCTCGCGAATGGCCTCGTCCGTCGACAGTCTCCGCTTCGTGACCCGGTAGACGGAGAAGTGACCCTCTCCGCCGATGACACCGTCCTCGAGGAGCTCGGTGACGCGGAAATCGGAATAGCGGTGCTTGATCTTCATCGTCGTCGAGCTCCGAGGGGGCGGGTCTTGCCCAGTTGTTTCAGCACGCGTCCGAAGTCCGCAGGGAGGGGAGCTTCGACGGCGATCGTGTCGCCGCTCGCGCTCGGAAAGGCGATGCGGGCAGCGTGCAGCGTGAGACGGTCGATCAGCGCGCGCTCGCTCTGCCCGGGCTTCGACCGGTAGCCCCGTTTGAGCTCGGACAGGAGCAGCGCATCCCGCCGACCGTAGTACGGGTCGACGACGAGCGGGAACCCGGTCTCGGCGAGGTGAACGCGAATCTGGTGCGTGCGCCCGGTGATCGGGCGGCAGCGGAGCAGCGTGTAGCCGCGGAAGCGACGCTCGACCCGCACGCGCGTCTCCGAGGGCTTCCCGCTCCGGTGGACGCGCTGGATTCCGCCGCGTCGCCGATCGGGTGCCAGAGGGAGGTCGACGACGTCCTCCTCGTCGTCCGCGAGCGGGTGCTCGCCCTCGACGAGCGCGAGGTAGTGCTTCTCGACCGCACCCTCCTCGAACGCCTTGCGCAGTCGGCGCTCGGCCGCGAGCTCCTTGGCGGCTATGAGGGCCCCCGAGGTGTCCTTGTCGAGCCTGTGAACCAGACGCGGCCGCCAGGAGGCAACCTCACCGGGTGCGACGTCCCCTGCGGCGTGCCACGAGAGGGAGCCCGCGATGTTCGTGGCGTCGCGCGCCCAGCGCTCGGGCTCGGTGGAGATCCCGGCCGGCTTGTCGATGACGAGCACGGCGTCGTCCTCGTACAGGACGGTGAGCTCCTGCGGCTCGGCCTCCATGGCCGAATCGGGCGCCGACTCCACGTCGATCTCCACGATCAAGACCTCGCCGTCGCGCAGGCGATGCGAGGGAAGGGCGGCCTCACCGTCGACAAGGATGTGGCCGGTGCGCACTTCTCGCCGCAAGAAGCCCTTGTTGAGCTTCGGATAGGTGAGGGCGAGGAACTCGTCGAGCTCGATTCCGACGCGATCCTCGGGAACGATGATGTACTCGCTCATCCCGCCTCACCCGAACCGGATGCGAGGGAGCCCGCCAGGACCTCCGCCCGGAGCTCCGCGACGTAGGGCAGGTTTCGGTAGCGCCCGGCGAAGTCGAGCCCGTAGCCCACGACGAACAGGTCGTCGATCTCGAAGCACCGGAAGTCGGCTTCGATCTCGGCGGAGCGCCGTGAGGGCTTGTCGAGGAGCACGCAGGTGCGAACCGAAACGGCTCCCCGGGCGAGGACCCGGGTCCGGAGCGCGCTCAGGGTGCGGCCGCTGTCGAGGATGTCGTCGACCAGGAGCACATCGCGCCCGTCGAGCTCTTCCCGGGCCGGGAAGTGATGAACCGAGAGCTCGGACGAGGTGGTCCCGTCGCCGTAGCTCTCCGCCACCGCGAAGCCCAGCTCCATCGGTATGGGCAGGCGTCGGATCAGGTCGGCGGCGAAGACGCAGGATCCCTTGAGCACGGAGACGACCGTGAGGTCGGAGCCCCGGTAGGCCTCCGTGAGATTGCCGGCCAAGAGCTCGACCGCGTCGACGAGCTCCGACTCGGAAAATAGAATCCGCTCCACGTCCTGCTGCAAGTCGTGCTCCTGACGAGAACCGAGGACCTCCACCCGCCGCCTCACGAGGGCCGAACACTCTACCAGAAACGACCTTCGCCCAACATCGGGAATGGCTCTCGCGACGAGAACTCGCCGCAGAAACACGATTCGCGAACGGAGCACTTTCTCGTTGGGCCGAGCGTCGGACAAGGAATCTCCCGCATGCGGGTTGTCCGATACGAACGTCGTATGATATCACACGATTCGAAGGGCGTGAGAAGCGTCCAAGAACCGCCGGGGTTCCCCCGTTCGAGACGTTTTCATTTCGAAGATGTCTCCCAGTAGCCCCCGAGCGAATCCGTCAGAGATCCGAATCAGGATCTCGTTGTAGCAATCCAACGAATCAGCGCATGGCATCGACTACGAAGAGGAAGTACCACCGTCGCACCGAAGAAGAGCGGATCGCCGAGCTCGAAGGGCGTATCCAGGAGCTCAAGGTCAAGATGGAGACCAAGAAGCGCCAGGACTCCCCGCTCTTGAAGCAGATCCCTGTGCTCAAGAAGCGACTTCGAGGCTTCGCGGAGCTGGCCACGAAGTGCAATCGCCTGGACGTCTGCAACACGACGATCGCCTTCATCGCGGGACTGGACCGAATCCTCAACCCGGACCAGGCGACGCTGAAGGACTGGAACACGGCCGCCGAAGAAGACGAGGACTGAGCACGGGGAGACCGCGGCTCCGCGGTCAGAACCCCGTCGCGTACCAGCGCGTGACGCCGTCGCCGGCGGCCGGCGCCTGCTCCCAGCCCTCGAGCTCGTCCAGGAGGATGTAGAGCTCCCGCGGATCGGCCATCGCCGCCTCGTGGACGAGCAGGTGCCGGATCCCCAGACGACGGAGATCGACCGCGATCGCGGCCA
>JAJDET010000129.1 GCA_029259655.1 Planctomycetota bacterium | reverse complement strand
TCGATCGCCTTCGGACGCGGCCTCAGCGCGCCGTTCTCCATGCCCAAGGCCTCGCTCCCGCGTGGAATGCAGCCTGCGTTCACGCTCGCCTTCGACGGGCGCGCGCTCTCGCCGCTCCTGGCCGAGATCGGAAAGGAAGAGGGCGAGGAGGCGGCGATGTTCATCGACATCATGGACGAGCTCGGGCTGGCGGGTGAGAACGCCGCACCGATGACCTTCGCGCTCGGACACGGCGAGGTCGAGTCGATGACCACGCGGCACGTCGAGGGCTGGAAGCAGACGCTCTTCGGACGCGCTGCATCCGTCCTCTCGAGAGACGACATCGAGCTGCTCCCCGCAGACACGCTCTGGGGCTGGGTCGGGACGTTCCGCCCGAACATCCTGGTCGAGCTCGCGCGTTCCGTCGCCCCCGAGGAGACCATTCAGGGGCTCGCCGCCGCGAAGATGGCGACGGGCGTCGACGTCGAGAAGGACATCCTCGGTGCGATCGGTCCGGTCGTCGGGGCCTTCGCTTCGACCGCCACCGGCGGTGCCGCCGGGCCGGGCGGCCTCGTGTTCTTCGCGCGCTCGTCGAACGCGAGCGCCTTCCTGTCGACCCTCAACGGCCTCGTCTCGAGACTCGGGCAGCAGATGGGGATGCCCCTCTCACCCCAGCGCTACGCCCACGGCTCGATCCCCTGCACCGCGTTCACGATCCCCGGCAGCATGCTGCCCTTCGAGCCCTGTGTGGCGACGGCGAACGGCGTCGTCTTCCTGGCGGCCAGCCGCGGCGCGCTCGCCGAGGCGCTCGACCAGGCGGGGCGCGACACGTCGATCGCACAGCACCCGCGCATGATCGCGCTGGCCGACGGCTCGCTCGAGAACCTCGTGGCCTTCGGGTTCAACGACGCGCCCAAACACCTCGAGCGCGGCTTCGGCGTGGTCGGAATGCTCCAGACCAGCCTCGCGAGCCTGGCCCAGGGCTTCGGCGGCCCGCAGGAACTGCCCGACCTGACGAAGCTCCTCCCGAGCTACGCCACGCTCGCGCGCGGCGCTCGACCGAGCGTGTCGCTCTCGTACACCCGCGGCGACGACCTGCTGCAGGCAGTGACGCACGACAGCTCGTGGCTGGCGCGCGCCGTCGCCATGGCCGGCTCCCCCTCGGGACAGATGCAGCCGATGACGATGGGCATCGCCTCCTCGATCGCGATCCCGAAGCTCCTCTCGGCGCGCCTCGCGGCGAACGAGAACGCGGCCATCGCCACCCTGCGCTCGATCGGTTCGGCGCAAGCCCAGTTCCACCACAGCCTCGCCGTGGACACGGACTTCGACGGTGACGGCGAGTACGGCTTCCTCGGCGAGCTCGCGGGCGCGCAGAGACTCCGCGGTCAGGAGCACGTTCTCGACCCGGCCATGCTCTCACCGACGTTCGGCGCCATCGAGGCCGACGGCTGCGGCGGCGGTGCCGTGCAGCGCAGCGGCTACTGGTTCCAGGTCTGGCTGCCCGGCGAGAGCGATGCCGTGTGCGACACGATGAGCTCGCCCGTGATGGCGGATGCCGCCGAGAGCCGCTGGTGCGCCTACGCCTGGCCGGTCGACTCCGGCACGTCGGGCAACCGGGCGTTCTACATCGACGAACGCGGCCAGCTCTTCGCGTGCACGAACGACGAGCGGCAGCCCTACTCGGGCACCTGCGCCACCGGGGGCGTCGCCCCCGGGTTCGACGCCGCTCTCGAGCGTCGCGGTGACATCAGTGCGCGTCCGCCCGGCGGCGGGACCCGCTCGGCCGACGGCAATCGCTGGACGGTCAACTACTGACAGCCTCGCGAACCTGCTCCTGCTCCACGCGCCTCTGCTCTTCCTCGACAGCAGCGCGGTGCTCCGCCTCGCCCTCGTGCCCACTCCGGCGCTGGTCGAGGCGTTCGCACATCCCGATCTTCCCGTAGAGGATGATCGTGTCTCCGGACTGGATCTCCGTGGTCCCGCGCGGCGCTCCCAGGTACTCGCCGTCGGCGCGGTTGATGCCCAGCACCATCACGCCCTCGTCGCGCAGACTCAGGTCGAGGAGCGTGCGGTGCGCGAGCCAGTCTTCCGCGCCGACCTTGAGCTCCGTCACGCGGTACTCGCCGCCGACCTGAAGGAGGTTCGCGTAGTCGCGGACGTCCAGCGTCGTGTAGCGGCGCAGGAGCATGCTGATAGCGCGTGACAGGTGACCATCGACCCATCTACTGCTCGCGACGAGCCACAGGAGGGCCAGGCCGGCGACCAGCAAGCCGATCTTGATCCCGGCGTCATCCTCGATCGTCATGAAGGTGAGCATCGACGTCGAGATCACGGTGATGAAGCCCGCGTTCCCGACCAGCATGAGCAGCATCACGATCCGGCGTCGCACCGGGTGGTTGACGATCTTCTCCGATTCCCCGGTCGTGAACCCGACGCCCGTGAAGGCGGAGCGAGCCTGGAAGCGGGCGGCCTCGCGCGAGAGCCCCGTGTGCATGAGCCCCACCGCGGCCACGCGCGTGACGAGCAGCGAGAGCGTCAGGATGATCAGGAGCGAAACGACGGGCACGCCAGAGAAGATACGCCCGGCGGGATCCCGCTCAACCGACCAGCTTCCGCCAGCCGCGCCGCAACTCCTCCTCGTCGAGATCCCGTCCGATCAGCACGAGTGCGGACTCCGCCGGCGCCGGGGCCTCCCCCGGCCCCAGCTCGAGCCACTGGTGAACGCCCTGCACCACGACCGCGTTCGCGAACCCCTCGCAGCGGAAGAGCCCCTTGAGGCGCAGGACCTCGTGCGTGCGCCTGGCAGCGACGAACTGGAGCCAGATCTTGAGCGCGTGGAAGTCGACCGGCCGGTCCGTGCGCAAGGCCACGGTGCTCACGCGCTGGACTCCCCCCCCATGGGGCCCGGAGGGCTCGGCCTCGAGCTTCCAGGTTCCGGGCTCCTTCGTGTCCATGCAGAGGAGCTCGGGGATGTCGACGTCCGCCCTCGTGCAACGCAGGATCGGGACCACGGAGTTCGCGGCGCGCACGGCGATCTCCGCCTCGGCCACGACCCGCTCCCCGGCCAGGTCGCAGGCGTTGAGCAGGATCCGGTCCGCGTAGCCGATCTGCTCCGCCACCTCGGGGAACTCCGCGAGGGACCGGACCGCGTGCTCCGCGCGCACCAACGTCACGACGCCGTCGAGCACGACCTCGTCCGACAGCTCGGGCACGATCTCGAGCGTCTGGGCGACCGGCCCCGGCGAAGCGAGCCCCGAGGCCTCGATCAGGATCCGGTCGAAGGCGAGCCGCCCGACGAGCTTGCGCCTGCGGCGCGCGAGCAGGCCCCCGATCGCATCCGCGAGGTCGCCGCGCACGGTGCAGCAGAGACACCCGTTCGCCAGTTCGACGACGTCCTCGTCTGCACCGACAACGAGCGCGCCGTCGATTCCGAGCTCACCGAACTCGTTGACGATGACGGCGATCCGCTCGCCGTGGCGAGCGGACAGGATGCGGTTGACGAGCGTCGTCTTGCCGCTGCCGAGGAACCCGGCCAGCAGTGTGACGGGGACGCGCCCCGTCACAGGCGCTCCACGCGCTTCTTGCGCGGGTTGATCGTGCGCCGTCGCATGTCGGACGCGCTCTCGACGACGAGTCGCACTCGATCTCCCTCGCCGTCGACGCGGACGATCTGCCCCATGTGGCGCCCGTCGACCCGGACCCAGTCGCCGCGCTCGAACGGCTCGCGCTCCTTCGGCTCCTGGGGCGTTCTCTCGCGCGGAGTGAAGCGCTCCGCGCGCCACGCGTCGCCGTTCGTGCAGTGATCGCAGGCCCCGCACTCGCCCGGAGGCTCGTCGAGCCCGAAGTGCCGGGCCAGGGACACGCGGCGGCAGGTGTCCTCCCCGCCGGCGAAGCGCGCCATGCCGAGCAACCCCTCGAGGTCGGTCCGCTTCTTCTCGTCGGAACCGACGAACGGCGGGAGCTCGTCCGGCTCGAGGTCGCGCGCGAGACCGAGGTCGTGCGTGTCGAAGGAACCGGAGGTGACCCCGAGGACCTCGAGCCACTTGAGGCAGATCGACACGCGGTTGTCGCTCCTGTTCTTCACGAGCAACTCGTCGCGCAGGTCGCCCAGATCCTTGCCCTGGATGCGCTCGCCCCAGCCGCGCAGCGTCTCGTACACGCCGAAGAGGTACTCGCGCGTCGGGTTGGCCCAGTCGACGAAGTTCTGCTGGATCGCGAGGTCCTCCTGGAAGTAGAGCACCTCGCACCACGACGGCTCGCCATCGCGTCCGGCGCGCCCTACCTCCTGCGTCCACTGCTCGAGCGTCCTCGGGACCTGGGCGTGCATCACGAACCGGATGTCGGCCTTGTCGACGCCCATTCCGAACGCGTTCGTGGCGAGGACGACCTCGCGTTCGGACTGCATGAAGCGGTCCTGCATGCGGCGACGCTCCTCGGGCGAGAGCTTGCCGTGATACACGAGGCTCGAGAGTCCGCGCCGCCGAAGCTCGCTGTGGAGCTCCTCGAGATCTCGGATCAGCGCGGAGTACACGATGCCCGGTCCGTCCATCTCGCCGATGCGGCGGGCCAGGAGCGGGAGCTTCTCCTCGGCCAGGTCGATCGGAGTCGAGGCGAGGAACAGGTTCGGCCGCTCGATCCCCTCGCGCAGGATCAGCGGGTCGGAGAGCTCGAGCGCCTTGCAGATGTCCTCGGCGACGCGCGGCGTGGCGGTCGCGGTCAAGGCGACCGTCGGCGGGCTCCCGATACGCCTCCTGTACTCGCCGAGCTTCCAGTAGTCCGGGCGGAAGTCGTGTCCCCACTGGCTGATGCAGTGCGCTTCGTCGACGGCGAGCCGCGCGATCGGGAGCTTCGCCTCGAGCTCCTGGAAGAGCGGCGAGCGGAAGCGCTCCGGCGTGATGAACAGGATGTCGACCTCGCCGCGGACGGCCGCCTGGAGGCGCCGCTTGCGTTCCTTCCCGTCGATCGCGGAGTTCACGCAGAAGGCCGCGATGCCCTGGCGACGGAGCGCGTCCTCCTGATCCTTCATCAAGGCGATGAGGGGGCTCACGACCAGCACCATCCCCTCGAGGCAGAGGGCCGGGAGCTGGTAGACGAGCGACTTCCCCGAGCCCGTCGGCATGGTGATCAAGACGTCTCGCCCCTGGAGCACCGCATCGATCGCGGCGCGCTGGGAGCGGCGGAACTCGGCCAGGCCGAAGCGTTCGCGCAGGACGGTGGTCGGGTCGACGGGATCGCTCAAGGGAGCGGAAGAGTCTACGCGTTCAGCGCTCGCGCCGGACACGGCCGGGACGCTACCTTGCCCCCGTGAGGCGCGAACGCACGGGGCAATCAGGATCGCCGACGCTCGTCCTCTTCCCGACCGAGCTCGAGGCGCGGAGGTTCCAGGACCAGGGCGGGCTCCCGAGCGGGCACGGCCTGACGGCGATCTGCGGCTTCGGACCGATCGCGGCGGCGGCGCGGACCGCGCAGCTCCTCGAGCGCCTGCGCCCGGCGCGCGCGTTCTTGATCGGCATCGCCGGCACGTACGACACCGACCGGCACGCGGTCGGCGAGGCAGTCGCGTTCGGCCGCGTCGCGCTCGACGGCATCGGCGCGGGCCAGGGGAGCGACCACGTCGGCCCTTCCGCGCTGGGCTTCCCGCAGTGGCCGGGCTCGGAGGACACCGAGCGGTTGGAAGACGTGCTGACGCTCGCCGGTGAGGGCGACCTTCTGCTCCTGACGACCTGTTCCGCGTCGGCCTCTCCCGAGGAGGCCCTCATGCGGCGAGAGCAGCATCCCGACGCCGTGGCCGAGGACATGGAGGGCTACGCGGTGGCGCTCGCCTGCGCCGTCGCGCGCACGCCCCTCGCGATCGTGCGCGGGTTCTCCAACGAGGTGGGCGACCGGGACGCCGCGCACTGGCGCATTCCCGCCGCCCTCGGGGCTGCGCGCCGGGCGGCCCTCGAGCTCCTGGAGGACGAGGGGTGACGCGCACCCTCTCGGTCGGGATCTCGACCTGCCCCAACGACACGTTCGCGTTCGCCGGCCTGCTCGACGGTGCGGTCCGAGCCGAGGGACTCGAGCTCGAGTTCGAGCTGGCCGACGTCGAGGAGCTGAACGTGCGGATGCTGGCCGGCGAGCTCGACGTCGCCAAGGTCAGCTTCCACGCCGCGCTCGCCGCTCCCGGGCTCTTCGTGCTCCGCAGTGGCTCCGCCCTGGGACGTGGCGTCGGTCCGCTCCTGCTCGCGGCGCCGGGGCGGGGGAAGCCCGGAGACCTTGTCGACGGACGGGCTCCGGTCGTGCTCTGCCCCGGACGCTGGACGACCGCGTCGCTCCTCTACGAGCTGTTCCACCGCGGCGAGGGTTCGGTCGAGCAGGTCGTCTTCTCCGAGATCATGCCGGCGCTCGAGAACGGAGGCGCCGACTTCGGTGTCTGCATCCACGAGGGACGCTTCACGTGGCGCGAGCGCGGGCTCGAGCTCGTGGAGGATCTCGGCGAGACATGGGAGCACTCGACGGGGTGCGCGCTCCCGCTCGGCGGAATCACGGCGCGGCGCGAGCTCGGTCGGGACGTCGCCCGCTCAGTCGACGACGCACTGTCGCGCTCCATCGGATGGGCGCGCGGGAATCGCGAAGTCGCGCTCGCGACGATGCGCCGCCACGCGCAAGAGCTCTCCGACGACGTGCTCTGGGCGCACGTCGACCTCTACGTCAACGAGTACACACTCGACCTGGGCGACGAAGGTCGCGCCGCACTCGAGGTGCTCTCCGCGCGCGCTCGGGAGTGCGGGGTCGAGACGCACGAGCTCGAGGTCCTGTGAGCGCGGAGCGACTCTTCCACCTGGCGCCACCCGACGCGCCGGCGAGCGCGCGCGACTCGGGCCTCTGGTCGCCACCGTCGCTCGCGAGCGAGGGCTTCGTGCACCTCTCCTTCGCGCGTCAGCTCCCCGGGACGCTCGCGATCCATTTCGCGGATGTGCGCGAGCTCCTGCTCCTCGAGGTCGACGGTGCGGCGGTCGAGGACGCTCTCCGGATCGAGGCGTCGCGCGACGGCGAGCTCTTTCCCCACGTCTACCGAGCGCTGGCCTGCGAGGAGCTCTTGCGGTCCTGGCCCCTCGTCCGCGACGCACGCGGCTTCGCCCTGCCCGCGTTGGCCGACACCCCGGCCGGCGACGTACCCGGGGGGCACCCGCTTCCCTGATACGAACCGGGCCCGGCAGCGCCGGGCCCGTGGTACGGAGCGGGCCCGGCAGTGCCGGGCCCGTGGTTCGTCTGCTAGCCGACGGGAGGCGCGTCACGCGCCCCCGTCAGCGAGCTGCTGCGAGCTTTTCTGGACGGCGTCGCGGTCAGGTCTTCAGGCCGCCCGAATCGCGGAGCTCGAGCATCTCCTTGCGGATCTCCTGAGCGAGCGACTTGACGTCCTGCATACCCTTCCGGACACGGGCGCAGGCCGCCTTGTTGCCGGTCCCGGCCTTCTCCACGTCGTCCCGGATGGCGTTGACGGCATTGACGAGTTGTTCGTAGTTCTGGGTCATGAGATGGCTTCCAACGGTGCCCTGGCGGGCTCTCCTTGGGTCCGATGGTTGGTCGGAGAAGTGCGCGCTGCCCCCTCCAGGGGCTCTATGAGCCACATTCGGGCCGGAACATCAAGGCGTTCTCGCCTCCCGGGGCCCAGGAGCGGGTCCGGCGTCCGGGCCGCGAGGAGGCCCGGAGAGAGCCTGAAGGCACCTAACCCACCCCTTGGCAAGGCGTTACCGAAGCTCAGGGGTCACCCGGAGAGGCCCCCGAGCCGACGGACGACCCGCCACTCGGCCGCCTCCACGGGCTGGACCGAGAGGCGGTTCCCGCGCTGGCAGACCCCCATCTCGGAGAGCTCCGGGTGCTCCTTCAGCTCGGCCAGGGACACGAAGCGCTCGAGCTTCTGCACGGCCCGCACGTCGACCAGCCACCAGCGCGGCTCCTCGGGCGAGCTCTTCGGATCGAAGTGCGAGTCCTTCGGGTCGAACTGGGTCGGGTCCGGATAGGGCTCGCTCGCGACCTCGGCGATGCCCGCGACTCCCGGCGGGTCGGCGTTCGAGTGGTAGTAGAGGACGCCGTCCCCCACCGCCATCTGGTCGCGCATGAAGTTCCGCGCGCGGTAGTTCCGGACGCCGTCCCACATCGTCGTCTTCTTCGGCGCGCGCTCGAGGTGCTCGTACGAGAACACGTCGGGCTCGCACTTCATGAGCCAGTACTGCACGGGGCGACGCGGCATCTCTCGTCAGACGGGCGGAATCGTGCCGAGAGAACCGGCGCGGAGCGCGACGGGCGGAGCGAGGACCTCGGCGAGGACGACGGCGCGGCGCCACTCGTCGGCGGGGAGTCGCGCGGCGCGATCAGCCGAGTCGACGACGGCGGCGCGCTCCGCCGCTCCAACGAGCGGCTCCCCGTCCGAGAACGCGTGAAGCGCGGGAAGGTCGGTGTGGAGCTCCTCCATTTTCGCCGGCGTGAGCTCCTCCGGGTGAAAGCCCTCGAGCTTCGTGAGCGTGCCGGCCTTCTGAACGGGGCGTCTCGCGGGAGCGGGGACGGGAGCGATGCGCGGTTCGGGCCGAGGGGCGGGCTCGAGCGGCGGTGGCGACGGGGAATCGACGGACTCGCCGCGCAGGAGACGTTCCCAGGGATCCTCCTCGGGCGTGGGCTCTCGCTCGGGACGGCGTCCCGGGGGAGCGGCAGCCTCTTTCTTCTTCTCGAACACGCCCTTCAGGGCCGGAAGAACGAAGAGGAAGAACAGGATCGCCCACTTGAAGAGGTCCTGTGCCTCCCACGCGAAGAAGGTGTGCACGATGCCAACCCCTACTTTCCGGGGGCCCCGCCGCTGCCGGGCTTCGTCTCGGGGTTGTTGCTTCCGCCGCCCGCGATCCCCTCGCGCATGTTGGTGTCCGCCTGGACGTTGCGAAGCCGGTAGAGGTCCATCACGCCGAGGTTGCCGCTCTTGAGCGCGTCGGCCATCGCGAGCGGGACCTCCGCCTCGGCCAGCACGACCTTCGCCCGGTTCTCCATCACTCCCGCCTTGAACTCCTGCTCTTGCGCGACGGCCATCGCGCGGCGCTTCTCGGCCAGCGCCTGGGCGACGCGCTTGTCCGCCTCCGCCTGGTCGGCCTGGAGCCGTGCGCCGATGTTGCTGCCGATGTCCACGTCGGCGATGTCGATCGAGACGATCTCGAATGCGGTGCCGGCGTCGAGACCGCGCGAGAGCACGACTCTCGAGATCCCGTCGGGGTTCTCGAGCACGTCCTTGTGGGTCTCGCTCGAACCGATGGTCGAGACGATGCCCTCGCCGACGCGGGCGATGATGGTCTCCTCCCCCGCGCCACCGACGAGCCGGGAGATGTTCGTGCGAACCGTGACACGCGCCCGAGCGAGGACCTGGATCCCGTCCTTGGCGACGGCCGCGACCTCGGTCTTGCCCGACGCGGGGTTCGGGCAGTCGATCACCTTCGGCGTCACGTAGGTCCGGACGGCGTCCAGGACGTCGCGACCCGCCAGGTCGATGCCCGAGGACGTGCGGAAGTCGAGGTCGATGCCGGCGCGGTTGGCGGCGATCAACGAGCGCACGACGCGGTCCACGTTGCCGCCGGCCAAGAAGTGCGCCTCGAGGTCGCGTCGGTCCACGTTGTCGAGCCGCGCCTGCACGAGCATGACGCGCGCGTTCACGATCACGGCAGGGCTGACCTTCCGCAGGCTCATCGCGAACATGTCGAAGAGCCCGACACCGGCCTTGGTCAGGATCGACCGGATGTACAGGTGCGCGTAGCGCATGAACACGAACAGGAAGACGAACAGGCCGATGAAGAGCACCACGAGCCCGATCACCCTCAGAAGACTCGGTCCATCCGCTCCCTGCAGAAGCGCGAGTGTCAGCATTTCTGTCACGATCTCTTTCGTTCGGATCCAGTGTCGGTGCGAGCGACGACGACGCGATTGCCCTCGACCGCGAGCACGACGATATCTACTCCGGGGTCGATCCTCTCCCCCCGGCTGACCACATCGACCCGGCGCTCCCCGATGCGCGCGATGCCGGAGGGCCGCAGCGCGGCCTCGACGACACCCACGCTCCCGACCAGGCCGAGGTCACGCTCGTCGGTCGCGGCGCGCCCCTCGAAGGAGAGTCCGCCGGCCACCATGTGCCGGCCGATCGGGCTCTTCGGGAAGAACTTGAACCCCAGGAGGATCGCGACCGGCACGAGGATCGCGGTCGCAGCGAGGAACTCCCCGCCGACCCCCTCGCGGAACGCGACCACGATCGCGGCTGCAACCGCGAGCGTGGCGAGGACCGAGAGCACTCCGAAGCTCGGGAACAGGATCTCGGCCACGATCAGCGCCAGACCCAGCCCGAGCAGCAGTACGGCGAGCGTCATGCGATCAACGAGTCGCCCCCTCGACCGGTTCCACCACGAGTCGGCCGGAGCCCTCGACCTCGACGACCCTCACTCGCTCGCCCACGTCGAGCGCACCGCTGGGATAGCGCGCCTCGAACTGGCGTGCGACGCCGTCGAGGCTGACCTTCCCCACGGGCCTGAGCGCTGTCACCGCCGTCCCCTGGGCCCCGCGCACGACACCACTCGCGGGCTGCGCCGACGGAGTCCGCAGGGCCTCCCCGGGCAGCGCGGCGGCGCCCGGGTCGAGCGCCATCCGGTCGAAGGCGCTGGTCCGCGGCAGGATGCGCGACGAGAGCCACATGACCACGGCCGCGAGCAGCGCCCAGACCATCGTCTGGAACGCGGTGTCGACCGCGAGCTCGCGCCCGTAGGGCTGGTCGATGACGCCCGGTGGGAGGCTCGCCCAGAGTAGCCCTCCGAGGACCAGGAGCCCGCCCGTGATCCCGGGCCAGAGAGCGCCCGGCATGGCGAAGATCTCGACCGCGACGAGAACGACACCGACCGCGACGATGACGAAGTGCGGCACGTCGGCCAGGCCGACCAGGTAGCGACCGAACAGGAGCGCGGCGAAGCAGGCGATCGAGGAGATCCCGGGCAACCCGAAGCCCGGCATCTTGAGCTCGATGAAGGCGAGCACGAGGCCCCCCACGAAGAGCAGCGGCGCGAGCCGGTCGAGCAGCGCCGCGACGTCCTCGGAGCGCGCTCGCGCGAGGACGCTCGGCTCGACTCCGGCACACCCGATGCGCTCGAGCACGTCGTCCAGCGACTCGGCGAGCCCGTCGATGAATTCGATCGCCAGCGCCTCGGTCCCGGTCAGGTTGAGGAGCTCTCCCTCCGTGACGACGGTCTTCACCAGTTGCACCAGCTCGCCGCGCTCGAGGCGATCGGCGCGCTCCTTCCCGGTGAGCAACATGATCTCGCCGTCGATCCGCACCTGGGTGACCTCGATCCCGGCGTCGACCATGGCCTCCGCGATCGCCCCCGAGCGCCCGCGCTCCTCGGCCTGGGCGCGGAACTCCGAGCGGAAGCTCGACGTGAACTTCTCGCGCACCGCTTCGTCCTCGGCAACGGGCATCACGCCGCCCGGTCCGACGGTGATCGCCGTCGCCGAGCCGATGGTCGCGCGCCCGCGCATGTAGAGCTGTTCGCAGGACATCGCGATCAGGGCGCCGGCGGACAGCGCGCGGTCGTTGACCCAGGCAACGGTCACGAGCCCGCGATCCGCAGCGTTCCCGATCGCGCGCGAGATCTTCCACATGAGCTCGACCTCGCCGCCGGGCGTGTCGAGCTCGAAGACCAGCCGATCCCCGCGCTGGAGCGCCTCCTCGGTCGCGCGCCGGACGAGGCTCAGCGTACCGACGTCGAGCGCTCCCTCGATCCGCACCAGGGTCACGCCGGGGCGCTTGACCGGCGTCTCCTGGAAGACGCCCAGGAGAGCACCGATCAGAGCGAGCGAGATGCCGACGAGTTTCACGGGGCCCAGTCTACGGGTCTCGCTGAACCGGCGTCCACAGCGGCGCGAGTTGCGCCTCGATTCACACGAGGTCCGTCTCGGACATCTGGTACCACCAGCGGTCGCGCAGCACCAATGCCCCGAACTTCGGGTGGAACGTGCGTACGCGCATGCAGTACTCGCTCGGGTGCACGAGGAAGCCTCGCTCCTGGAGCTCGAGGAACCAGCGCGACCACTCGGGGATCCAGAGCGCGATCGCGATCGCGCGGTCCACGCGAGCACGCGCGAGCAACGCTTCGATCAGGAGCTCGGCGACCTCGGGCTCGTCGGGCGGCACCAGCCAGTCCACGACGAAGCCCACGTCTTCGAGGACCCAGGATGCCTTGCGATAGACGGCGACGCCGCGCAGCACGCCGTCGGCGTCCCGCACGCCGTAGGGCACGTAGGCGTGGTCCGGGTGGTCGACGAAGCGCCAGTTCATGTAGTCCGCGTCGCGGATGGCGCTCGCACCCCACTCGTCGACGCAGCGGTCCCAGAGCCACTTGACCTGCTCGTCGAAGCGCGCGATGACCTCGACCCCTTCGGGTGGCGCGACGGGGCCGAGGCCCGGCTCGCGGAAGAGGAAGACCTGGTTCCGCACGACCTCGTACTTCAGGAACTTGTCCCCGATCCGCGCGGCCTCCTCGATCGGGAGCCCGAAGTGCACCCAGTCCCTGTCGACGCCTCCGTAGGAGTCGAAGTAGGCGTTCGCAACCGTCAGGAAGAGCCCGGGGCGCTTGAGCCCCTTCCTGTGGTCGGGATGGCTCATGCTGTCGACGCAGTGCACGAAGGTGCGCTCGCCTCCGTCCAGCCAGGTGCGAATCGGAACCCCGGCGAACTGCGCCACCACCTCGCCCTCGTGGACGCCGACCCAGATGCGCCGGCCGGCAGGGTTGTCGCGGAAGGCCCAGCGCCACTCCGCCATCGTGCGCGGGCGGAACCCCTCGAGCTCACCCTTGAAGACGTGGTTGAACGTGGCGAGCAGGGATTCCTCGTCCCCGTCCTCGAACTCGCGGATCTGGTAGTCGCCCATCGGTCAGCAGAGGTCGGAGTCGCCGAGCGTGTAGTACCAGTGCTGGTGCAGCCAGGGCATGCGGTAGCGCGGGACGTAGCTGCGCCCGACGACGAAGTAGTGCGTCGGGTGCACGCGGAATCCCGCGCGCTGGAAGGCGAGCCACTCCCCCACCGTGTCGGGGAAGACGGCTGCGAGCCGCTCGGCCGAGTCCCGTCGCGCGCGCTCGGCGAGCCAGGCGCGCAGGGCGACGGCCACCGCTCCCTCGCCGCCCGGCACGAGCCAGTCGCAGACGAGCCCCGACTCCTCCCGGTCGAACGTGCCGAAGCGGTAGACGGCGTAGCCCAGGAGCTCCGCTCCGCGCCGCGCAAGCGCGATCGCGTAGTCGTTGTCCGGATTGTCGCGGAAGCGCCAGTCGAGCTGGGCCTTGTCGCGCACCGCGATCGCACCGTGCTCGGCGCCGGCGCGCTCGGAGAGCACGTCGACCTCCTCGGGGAACTCGCCTACCTCCTCGACCTCGACGCCTCCGGCGGAGCCGTCGAGCCGGGCTGGATCCGCGACGAGCTTGTTCTGGACGCGGATGAGCTGGTACTTCAGGAAACCCTTCCCGACGCGCCAGGCCGCGGGCAGCGGGAGCCCCCACATGACCACGTCGCCGTCGGGCGACGGGCCACCGTAGTTCGAGGCGTAGGGATAACCGGTGAGGACGAAGAACCCCGGTCGCTTGAGCCCGCGCCGGAAGGCCGGGTCGGTCATCGAGTCGACCGCCTGGCTGAAGCACGCGGGCTCACCCTCGAGGAGCATCCGCTGTCGCACGCCGGCGTACTGGCTGATGACGCGCCCGTCGTCGTCCGTCACGGCCAGGTAGATGCGCCAGCCCGACGGATTGTCGAGGTAGAGCCAGCGCCAGGACTCGAGCGTGCGCGGGACGAAGCCCGGGTCGAGCTCGGAGAAGACACGGTTGAAGGTCGCGAGGACCGCGTGCTCGTCGCCGGGCTCGTACTCGCGGACGGTGTACGGGGGGACCTCGGTGCCCATTCGGTGGGAGCGGCTCCCCTGGCGGGAGTGCATGGGAATCGAACCCACCGGTCCCGCTGTTCACGAAACCCAACCGGCTTTGAAGGCCGGGCGGCACACCAGCACCGATCCACTCCCATGGGGAGCGCGGGACTGTACACGGCGGATCAGCGCGGCCGCAAACGCCCCGGCACTCCGGATTCGAGCCCGGCCGGCAATCCGCCCGCCCAGCGGCGCAGTCTCCGGGTCCCGCCGCGCCGCGGATCGTTCCCCTCGACGCCGCAGCTGAACGGGATCCCCTCCCCCATGATGTCGAAGTCGGTCGGGAGCGAGACGACCACACCGCGCCCGCCGTGGACCTCCCGCGACCCGATCCTCACCCGGGTCCTCGGGTGCTCGAGCCCGCCGGCGTTCTCGACGGCCACCAGGAGCTGGTTCCCGCGGCGCCGCACCGTCATGGAGGCCGGCGGATCGCCCCGGGACTCGCGCAGGAGCGTCAGGCGCCGCGCGTCCTCGGACGCCACCAGCGTCCGGACGCGGTGCAACGGAGCGTCGAGCACCAGCGCCTCGGCCGGGCGCCCGGGCCCGCGCCCCCAGGAGAAACGGACCGCGAACAGGGGATCGCTGCCGGGCGAGAAGGAGCCGCCCTCGAGCTCGAACGGGACCTCCACGGTCCGGCCTGGCTCGAGATCGAAGACCGCGCCCGTCGGCTCGACCTCGAACGCGCCGCCGCGCACCATCAAGAGCGAGGTCGCGCGGACCTCGAAGGCGAACGGGTTGCGTACCTCTGCGCGCACGGACCAGCGCCCCGCCCACTCGCCGCCACCCTCTCCCAGGCCGTCGGGGGAGACCTCGAGCTCGCGCACGGCCACCGGATAGGGACCGCTGTCGTGCGGAGCCAGGCGGCACAGCGCCCGCGTCGCGAGGGCCCGCAAGGGCTCGTTCGTGTTGAAGCCGTTGAGCGGCATGCGGCAGGCCTCGAGCAGGTCCCGAGGCTCGTCGACGGACCAGGACCAGCGCTCGCAGGGCCACTCGCGCTCGCCCGCCCCGGTACGCCAGCCGCCGGGGCCCGTGCCGTGGGCCGCGATGCGCTCGTCGCGCACGAACACGCGGTCCTCCTCGGTCGCGTGCTCCGCGAGCAGCATCGCCGGGAGCCCGGCGTCGCGCGCCTCGAGGCAGACCGAGCGGTGGAACGACGCGATGCGCACCGAGAGCCGCTCGCCGCGCTCACCCACCTGCCGCGTCACCTCGGCGACGAGGTCGGGGTCCTTGACCTCGATCATGTGCTGCGGGTGGGCGCCGGCCTCGTTCCCCGGGAGGTCCAGCACCTCGCCGAGCAGCGGCAGCGGCTCGCCCTCGAACGCGCGGTGGAACCAGCCGCCGGCGTCGATCCCGAAGAGCTCCGGAAGCGTGCGCAACGCGACGGCCCCGTGTGCGTCGGTCGTCCGGTCGAGCGTCTCGTCGTGCAGGAGCACGGCCTCGCCCGTCGCGCAGCGCTGGACGTCGTACTCGACGCCGTCGAGCCCGAGCTCGATCGCGCGGCGCAGGCTCGCCTCGGTATTCTCGGGCGCCTCGCGCGGCGACCCCCGGTGGCCGAGGATCCAGGGCGGGCCGGGGACCCGCTCGCCTCGCTCGCCGATTCCCTCGTGGGGTGCGAACATCGATCAGGGGAGAGCGCGGTACGCGGCGGCGACGCGCTCGGCGTCGCCTGCGAGGAGCGTCCGCGGATCGAGGAGCACGGCGTCGTCCTGGATCCGCGCGAAGACCGGCGGGTCGCTCCGGCGCAGCGCCGCCGCGAGCTCGTCGGCCGTCTTGCCCGAAGTGCGCGTGCGCACGACCGAGGTCGGCAGGAAGACGCCCGGCGCGCTGCCGCTCCCCGGCTGGGACTCGCCGGCCACGACCTCGGCGGTGACGCCCTCGATCGCGGTCAGGGACTCGGCCAGAGCCTCTGCATCGGACCGGAGCGAGTCCGCCGTTCGCAGCATCATCGCGCGTGCGGGGATCTCGGCCCCGCGACCGTCCAACATGAGCTCGAGCGTCGCCTCGATCCCGGCCAGCGACACCTTGTCCAGCCGCAGCGCCCGGTAGAGGGCGTTCTTGCGGAGCTCGTCGATCGCGCCCCGCCGGCCGACGAGCAGGCCGGCCTGCGGACCGCCCAGGATCTTGACGCCGGAGAAGCTGACTACGTCCACGGCGTCCTTCACGGCGTCCTACACGAGCGGCTCGCCCGCGAGCACGTCGAGCGGAGGCGTCCCCGCGAGCTCGAGCAGCCCCGACCCGAGGTCGTGCGCGGTTGCGATCCCCCGCTCGCGTCCGAGCTCGCCGAGCTCGTCGCCGCCGACCGCCTCGGTGAAACCCTCGACCTTGAAGTTCGAGGTGTGGACCTTGAACAGGAGCCCGGTCGCGTCGGTGATCGCGGACGCGTAGTCCGCGAGCCGTGTCCGGTTGGTCGTCCCGACCTCGACCATGCGCGTCCCGGCGCGCTCGCAGACGTCGGGCATCCGGAACGAGCCCCCGATCTCGACCAGCTCGCCGCGCGAGGCGATCGTCTCGCGCCCGCCTGCGAACGTCGACAGCGTGAGCAGGACCGCGGCCGCGTTGTTGTTGACCGCGATCCCGGCCTCCGCTCCGGTGAGACGGCAGAGCAGGTCCGAGACGCGGTCGTCGCGCCGGTTGCGCTCGCCGGTGTAGCGGTCGACCTCGAGCACGCAGTAGCTCCGCGCGGCCCGCGCCATCGCTGCGGCGGCCTCGGCGTGGACCGGTGCCCGTCCGAGACCCGTGTGCAGTACGACGCCCGTCGCGTTGACCGCGCCCACCACCCCCGCTCCGGACTCGCGCGCGACGCGCGACGCGAGCTCGCGCACGAGCTCCCCCTCCGCCAGCCGCCGCTCCACGCCCTCCGCGTCGAGCGCACCGGATCGGATCTCGTCGCGCCACGCGTCGAGCCGCTCGCGTACGAACCCGGCCAGCACGTCGCGCTCGACCTCGGCCAAGAGCCCGGCCACGGGAGGCGCGTGCAGCACCTCCTCCACCGAGGGGAGGTGGCGGAAGGCGTCGCGCCGGATGTCGGGAGGCGGTGTCATGCGCCCCGAGTCTCGCCGCGCGAGGGGGGGGCACGCACGAAAAACCCGCCCGGGCTCACACCTTCCCACACTCGCCGGAGCTGCGTAGGCTCGCCGCGACCCCGAGCCCCACCACCGTGCCCCGCCCCTGGACCCTCCGCCGCCCCGACTCCGCGCTCGTGCGGAGGATCTCCGGGCACTGCGATCTCCCGACGGTGGTCGCGAGCCTGCTCGTGTCGCGCGGCCACACCGATCCGGAGGCGACGACCACCCACCTCCTGGCGAGCCCGATGGGCCTGCACGATCCCCTGCTCCTGCCGGGCATGGAGGTGGCGACCGAGCGCCTCGAGCGCGCGATCGCCGACAAGGAGGACATCCTCGTACACGGCGACTACGACGTCGACGGGGTGACCGGCACCGCCCTCCTCGTGCGACTCCTGCGGCTCGTCGGAGCCCGCGTCCGCTGGCACATCCCGAACCGGCTGGTCGACGGCTACTCCTTCGGCGCGCACTCGGTGCAGCGTGCGCGGGACACGGGCACGAAGATCGTGATCAGCGTCGACAACGGGACTTCGGCGCGCGACACGATCGCCGAGCTCCTCGAGATCGGCGTCGAGACGATCGTGACCGACCACCACGAGCCGCCGGACGGACCGCTCCCGGACGCGACGGCGATCGTCAACCCGAAGCTCGAGGGCTCGAGCTATCCCTGGCGCGAGCTGTGCGGCGGCGCGGTCGCGTTCAAGCTCGCCTGGGGCCTCGCGCAGCGGCTGTCCGGCGGACGCGTCGTGCGTCCCGAGCTCAAGGCGTTCCTCGAGGACGCCTGCGCGTACGTCGCGATCGCGACGGTCTGCGACGTCGTCCCGCTGGTCGACGAGAACAGGATCTTCGCGCGCTTCGGCCTGCGCGCGCTCGCGGCGACGGAGAACCCCGGGCTGCGCGCGCTGCTCGGTGTCGCGGGCCTCGAGGGACGCGCGCTCTCGGCCGAGGACGTGGGATTCCAGATCGGGCCGCGGATCAACGCGTCGGGGCGTCTCGGCAGCGCGCAGCGCGCGGTCGACCTCCTCCTGGCGGAGACCGATGAGCACGCGCGCTCGCTCGCCGGGGAGCTCGACGAGCTGAACAACCGCCGCAAGGAGATCGAGCGCGAGCTCCTGGCGGAGGCGCGCGCGGTCGTCGAGGCGCGCTTTTCCGACCCGGACGAGCACCCGGTCCTCGTCATCGCCGGTCAGGGCTGGCACCAGGGCGTCGTCGGCATCATCGCGGCGCGGCTCGTGGACGAGTACCACCGTCCGGCGCTGGTGATCGGGCTCGACGGCGACGAGGGGCGCGGCAGCGCGCGCACGGTGGACGGGTTCCACGTGCTCGACGCCATGCGCGGCGGCTCCGATCACATGCTCCGCTTCGGAGGCCACGCCCAGGCCGCCGGCTGCGAGGTGCGCGCGGACGCCGTGGATTCCCTGCGGGAGGCGATCACCTCGAGGGCGCGCGAGATGCTCGGCGACGGCGGCCACGACGAGTCGCGGCTCCTGATCGACTACGAGCTCCCGCTGCCCGAAATGACGCCGTCCCTGATGTCGCAGATCGACCGTCTGGAACCCTTCGGCGAGCAGAACGAGAAGCCGCTCTTGCTCTCCAGCGACGTTCGCCTGGCGCGGCCGCCGATCGAGCTCGGCGCCGAGGGCCGCCACCTGCGGCTCGACGTCCGCCGCGGCGAGACGGTCTTCAAGGCCCTCGGCTTCGGCATGGGGCACCGCCGGGGCGAGCTCGAGATGGGTGCGCCCCTGAGCGTGGTCTACACGCCGCGCTGGAACGTCTGGCGCGGGGAGCGAAACCTCGAGCTCCTCCTCGCGGACTTCACGGTCGGCGAGAAGACGCCGGGTTGACTGCGAGCGTCAGTGGACGCCCAGCCGCCCGATCAGCTGCGTGATCCCGAAGCCGGCGAGGACCATGCAGACCGAGATCAGGATCTGGATCACGTCCGGGCGGAAGTAGTCGAGGTCGAGCGACATGCGCTTGAGCTCGGCCTTCGACAGCCCCGAGTACTTGGCGCGCAAGGTCTCCATTCGCGGTGCGTCGAACACGACCTCGTGCTCGGCCTCGACCTGCGCGGCGGTGGCGCCCCCGGCGACCATCTCGATCGCCTTGCGCTCGGCGCGCACGGCTAGCTCGGGGTGGACCGGCTCCTGGAACGGGATGATCACGAGCAGCGAGCCGAGCAGCAATCCCATCAGGAGGCCGTGCGATCCGAGGCGGTAGCGCGAGAGGCAGAACTTCAGGATGTTCGACAGGAGCGCGATGCCGGCGGCGGCGCCGATCGCGACGGGACCGACGATCATGGCGCTCCCGGCGAAGTCCGCGCGCAGCGCGTCGGAGGAGAGGCTGCCGATGACGACCTCGTAGAAGCCGAAGATCAGGAGGATCGTCGAGCCCGAGATTCCGGGCAGGATCATGCTGGAGGCCGCGAGCGCGCCGACCAGCACGAACGTGACCACGTTCTGGGGCACGGGCGCCGAGTCGAGGACGAAGGCGAGCGCCGCCATGCCCCCGAAGCCGATGGCCGCGCCCAGGAAGACGGTCCACTTCGCCGGCCGGCACTGCTGGACGAGCTCGGGCACGCCGCCGAGCGTCAGTCCGATGAAGAGCGAGTACATCAGCCAGCGCTGTTCGGCGACGAGGGTGACGGCGACCTCGGCGCCGCCCACGAGCGCGGCGATCAGCCCGACGCCGAAGATCGAGAAGAAGACGATCAGCCGCCACGAGATCTTGAACCGCGTCAGGCGGGCAACGGCGCCGATGAAGTGGTCGTAGAGCCCGAGCGCGAGGATCATCGTCCCGCCGCTCACGCCGGGGACGAGGTTCGCGAGGCCCATCAGGACCCCGCCCGCGAGCACGCTCGGGACGGGGACGTGGGCGAGGTCGCCGTTCTCGTTCTCGGGCTCCACCATGGGGCGGGCATTCTGCGGGTTGGCCCCCGGTGTCGCCATGCTCGTCGGGCGAAGCCCGCGAGCGAGTACGCATTGCGACGTCCCCCACCGACGTCCTCCACATGTCGTCGCCTCCCGACGCCTCGCTTGCGCGGGCTTCGCCGCGCAAGCATCGCGAAGGCATTCAGACTCCCCTGACACCTGCAACCCGTGGGAAGCAACCCGTCCGAGGGCACCACGACCCCACACCGATAAAGCCGCGGTACCCGCGGCGATGCCTCCGGCGGGCGGAAGAAACCTCATGAAACACGCCGACACCGCCTAGGGCGGTCGGCTCACGAGGGACCGGCGCTGAGGCGCCTTCCTCGCGCGCGCCGGCGTCCGCCGGTGCGCGGAGAGTACGCGACTGCGAGAGAAACGCGCACGACTCACCGTGAGCGTCCGGGGCTCGTCACCGCGCGCACGAAACGCGACCGCGAGGCACCGCGTACCTCGTACTCCGCGGTCAAGCCGTCGTCTCGCGCGGGCCCGATGCCGCGAGCGGAGCGCGTCATGCGCTCCCGCTCGTGAGCCGACCGCCCTAGGCGATGTCGGCGTGTTCCATCAGGTTTCTTCCGCCCGCCGGGAGGCATCGCGCCGGGTACCGGCGCATCCATCGGCGGAGTGCCGTGGTGCCCGCAGTCGCGTATCGCACCAGGGCTGACGAGCCGCATGCGCTTCGGCCCCCAGTCTCGCGATGCTCGCCGG
>JAJDET010000128.1 GCA_029259655.1 Planctomycetota bacterium | reverse complement strand
CGATCCAGCGCGAGCTCGGCCTCGCCCAGGATCGAGTGCCCCTGGGCCTCGCCGCGCAGGCTGAACCCCAGCGAGAGCCCGCCGTCTCCGAGCTCGAGGGCCACGTCCTCGTACCTCCCGAGCTCGAGCAGGAGGCTCGCCTGCGCGAGGACCGCGGATTCGCCGGCGTCGTTTCGCTCGAGCCAGTCGAAGTGCGCCCGCGCGGCTTCCGCGTCGCCCGATCGCAGGGCGGCATTCCCGGACAGGAGGCGCCACGAGACGAGGTCCGCCTCTCCGACGGCTTCGTGGCGGGCGAGGAAGACGCGCGCCTCCTCGGCGTGATCGCGTTGCAGGATCCACTGCGCGTACTCGCGCGTCAAAGGCCAGCTCTCCTCCGGCGACAGGACGCCGGCGAGCCGCGAGAGCAACCGGCCGGTGTGCTGGGCGTCACCCGCTTCGCGCGCCAGACGCAAGAGCCCTTCCAGTGCGCGCGCGCTCCAGGCCGGCTGTCCGATCCGCTCGGCCTCGGACAGGCATTCCTCGAGCCGGTGCCTGGCTGCGATGCGGTCGCCGCTCAAACGGTCGAGTCGGCCTCGCGCCCAGAGGGCCTCGAGCGTCGGCTTTCGCATTCCGGCAGCGCGGAAGATCCGGAGGCTCCGGTCGGCGCCGTCGCGTGCCGTCATGAGCACGTACACCGGGTCCTCCGGAGCCTCCGCGGATTCCCCTTCGAGCATGTCGGCCACCAGGCGGGCCGAGATCGAGAGGGCGCGAGCGTGCGGCACCCGGTCCTCGGCGTCTGCGCTCGCGCGTGCGAAGAGCGCCAGGCCCTCGAGCACGCGGTCGCGTAGCTCGTACCACGGCTCGTCTCGCAACCCGCCGGCCGCGCGCAGCTCGGCGTGGATGCGTTCGTAGCGCCGATCGAGCTCGAGACCGTGAGCCAGTCCGGCGTCGGTGAGCGAGCAGTAGTAGCGCGCGATGTCGACGGCGTCGCAGCGGTCGTGCTCCCGGCACAGGTCCTCGGCGACGTCCAGCAGGGGGCCCGTCACGGACCGGTCGCCGGTGCGCAGGAGGTCGAGGTGCTCGCGGAAGGCGACCGCGCGCTCGGCGAGGATCGCCTGGCTGTCGTCCGATCCCCCGAACGACGTCAAGAGCGCTGCGAGCGCAAGCGCGACGAGCTTCTCAGCGCCCCGGGACCGCGTCGAGGTAGCGGTCGCGAGCCTCGCTCGCGGGCATGCCGTGCGCGAAGGCGCGCGCGTCGCCGAGATACCCGCGCTCGTGCAGGAGGAGGAGCCGCTGCTCGCTCCGAGCCGGCTCGTCGAGCTCTTCGAGCTCGTCCCACTTCGCGCGAAGGTCCTCATCGACGTCGATCTCGAAGTCGCGCTCGCCCAGGAACCGCTCGAGTCCGTGAACGTCGACCCAAGCTTCCCAGGTGTAGTGGCCCGGATCCAGGACGAGGTGGGCGGCGTCCAGCACGGGCCCGGCTCCCTCGAGGCGCCCGATCTCTTCCCCGACCTCGAACGCGCCGCCCTCGTGTCGACGCAGCTCGATGCGGTAGAGGCCGGCGCCCTCTTGCGGCTCGAGCTCGAAGACCAGCGGATGGAACGTCGCCCCGTCGCCCGCGAGCACCCGGTCGCGCGGGAAGTGGAGCGGGCTCGCACCACGCCCGTCCATACCGCGCAGGACGGGCGCATCCGGGAAATCGAACGGCACGGACCCCACACCCTCGGTCCCCTTGGCGACCGAGGTGCTCCCGGCGCCGTCCAGGAAGGCTGCGCGCGCGAGCAGGAAGAGTGCGGCGGCCGCGGCCATGGCGGGCACCCACGTCCGCCACGATTCGGGCTCGAAGCGCGGGAGCAGACGACGCAACGGGAAGCGGCGCGGCGGGGGCTCCAGGCCGAGGTCCTGTTCACGCACCGGCCCGCCCTCGAGCGTCTCGGAATCGCCCATCCCCCCGATCCAGGGGACCGGAATCGGTGCCTCGAGCGTGCCCAGGAATCCGCGGCACGGGGCGCAGCCCTCGAGGTGGTGTTCGATCTCCGAGCGTCGAAAGGCCGCCAGCGGCCCGTGCCCGGGCCCGCAGCCGTAGTCGTAGAGATCTTCTGCGGCCGGGCAGGCCTGCGCCGGCCGGCGAGCGTTCTCGAGCCAGGTCTCGGCCGCGGTCAGCACCTCCCAGCGGGGACTGCAGACCGGGCAGGACGCGACGTGCCGGCCCAGCTCTCCCCGCCGATCCGCGTCCAGCGCGTCGTAGGCGGCGAGCAGTCTTCCCAATCGCGGGTCGCTGCAGGCCGGCAGGAGGGGCGCCTCTCGTCTCTTCCCTCGTGCCTTCATGTCTGCACGGGAGTCCGTCCCTCGACGGGGCCGCGGGGGGCCCTTTTCGGGAGAAAAGCTCACGGGACGAGCTCCGGAGTCACCCTGCGGGCGAGCAGGCGCCGGCGGAAGACCTCGGTGGCCCTCCGCAGGCGGTATTTGACCGTCTCCAGGGTCTGGGAGCGGGCCTCGGCGATGTCGACCAGCGTCATGCCCCCCATGTGTCGGAGGCGCAGCAGCTCGGCTTCCTCCGGGTCGAGCTCGTCCAGGCAGGCGCGCACGAGCGAGGCGATCTCCGAGTCGCCCGCGAAGCTCGCGGGGCCCGGTGCCTGGTCGGCGGGCTCGCGAGTCACCTCGGAGGAGGGCACCACGGGTAGGCGGCGGCCCGCGCTCTCGCGCCGCTTCAGGTCGACGCAGCGGCACCAGGCCACCCGGTAGAGCCAGGTCGAGAACGAGCCCTTGCGCGGGTCGAAACGGTCGCCGTCGAGCCGTTCGAGGGCGTAGGAGACGAGCTCCTGGAACAGGTCCTCGCGGGCACTCGATTCGCTCTCGAACTGGGCGATGCAGTGCTGGAGCAGCGATCGGTAGCGCTCGAGGAATTCGTCGATCGCGCGCTCGTCCCGGTCGCGCAGGCCGGCGGCCAGCGCGATCTCGTCCGGCTCACTGCGGCCCCCGTTGCTGGACGGGGTCGCGGGAGCCGAGAGTTCGGGAGGCTCGACCATGTGGGTGGGTGGGAGCCCGAACCGGGAATAGCGGTTTCCTGGGGGGGATGCAATGGAGGGGACCGGGGCGCCCGGCGTGTCCCTGGGCGCGCGATTCCCGGGCGAGGTCCGGCTATACTGGCGCCCCCTCTTTCCGCCTCGGACGGGTCGAAGTCCCCCGGATGGGCGGAAGACGGGGGGAAGCCGACCGCCCCGCAGGCGTCGCAAGGTCCTGATGGGGAAGGACTTCCAATCGAACAAGGAGACGTCGTGAAAGAGGCCGTCATCGTCAGCGCTTGTCGCACCCCGATCGGGAAGTTCCAGGGCGGGCTCTCGGGCTTCCGGGCCCCGGAGCTCGGAGCTTTGGCCGTCAAGGAGGCCCTGGCGCGGGCCGGGATCGGCGGCGACCAGGTCGACGAGGTCATCCTCGGCAACGTCCTCCAGGCCGGGCTCGGTCAGAACCCGGCGCGCCAGGCGGCGATCCACGGCGGGGTTCCCGACAGCGTCGGCGCGTTCACGGTGAACAAGGTCTGCGGGTCCGGTCTCAAGTCCGTGATGCTCGGCGTCCAGGCGATCCGCGCCGGCGACATCGACGTCGCCGTGTGCGGCGGCATGGAGAGCATGACCAACGCGCCGTACCTCCTGCCGGATGCGCGCGCGGGAGCACGGCTCGGCCACAGCCAGCTCGTCGACTCGATGGTCGGGGACGGTCTCTGGGACGTCTACAACGACTTCCACATGGGGATCACCGGTGAGAACGCGGCCGAGAAGCACGACGTCTCGCGCGCCCAGCAGGACGAGTTCGCGGCGGAGAGCCACCGGCGCGCCGCCGAGGCGACCCAGGCGGGCCGGTTCGATGCCGAGAAGTTCACGGTCGAGGTTCCGCAGCGCAAGAAGGACCCGATCGCGTTCACGACGGACGAGACGATCCGCGAGGGATTGACGGCCGAGTCCATCGCAAAGCTGCGCCCGGCCTTCAAGAAGGACGGCACGGTGACGGCCGCCAACGCGTCCGCGATCAACGACGGCGCCGCGGCTCTGGTCGTGATGAGCGAGGAACGGGCGAAGGCCCTCGGGGTGAAGCCTCTCGCGCGCGTGCTCGGCTACGCGACGAGCGGCGTCGCGCCCGAGTGGGTGATGATGGCTCCCGAGCTCTCCATCAAGAAGCTCTCGGAGAAGCTCGGCCGCGCGCCGACCGACTTCGACCTGCACGAGATCAACGAGGCGTTCAGCGCCGCAGCCTGCGCGTTGCTCGGCGTGCTCGATCTCGATCCGGCGAAGGTGAACGTCAACGGGGGGGCCGTCGCCCTCGGCCACCCGATCGGTGCGTCCGGCGCGCGGATCCTCGTCACACTGCTCCACGCCATGCAGCAGCGCGGTTCCAGGACCGGCATGGCGTCCCTGTGCCTCGGTGGTGGAAACGCCGTCTCGCTCGCCGTGGAGGCGATCGCGTGACCCGGTCGAGCTTCGGCACGATCGCGGTCGTCGGGGCCGGCACGATGGGCAACGGCATCGCCCAGACCTTCGCCTCCTTCGAGGCCGAGGTGCGGCTCGTCGACGTCGACGAGGCCGCTCTCCAGCGTGGCGTCGGCGCGATCGAGAAGAGCCTCGCGCGGTTCGTCAAGAAGGAGAAGCTCTCCCAGGCGGACGCGGCCGCGATCCTCGGGCGGATCAAGCCCTCGACCAACCTGGAGGACGTCGGCGACGCGCCGCTCGTCGTCGAGGCGATCGTCGAGCGAGCGGACGTGAAGGCTCAGGTCTTCGGGCGTCTGGACGAGGTCACGCCCGAGACGAGCATCCTCGCCACGAACACCTCGTCGATCTCCATCACGGAGATCGCCGCCGGCACGAAGCGCGCCGACCGCGTGATCGGCATGCACTTCATGAACCCCGTCCCGCTGATGGCGCTGGTCGAGGTGATTCGCGGTCAGGAGACGTCCGACGAGACGACCGCGACCGTGATGGAGTGCTCGCGATCGATCGGCAAGACGCCGGTCGAGGCCAACGACTACCCCGGGTTCGTCAGCAACCGAGTCCTCATGCCCATGATCAACGAGGCGGTCTACTGCCTCATGGAGGGCGTTGCGGAGAAGGAAGCGATCGACACCGTGATGAAGCTCGGGATGAACCACCCCATGGGTCCCTTGACCCTGGCCGACCTGATCGGCCTCGACGTGTGCCTCGACATCATGGAGGTCCTCCACGGAGGGCTCGGTGATTCGAAGTACCGCCCGTGTCCGCTCCTGCGTCGCATGGTCGCGGCGGGGCGCCTCGGGCGGAAGGTCGGCAAGGGCTTCTACGACTACGACCAGTGAGCAATTGATGGACTTCGAGCTGAACGAGGACTTGCGGCTGATCCGGGACATGGCGCGCGAGTTCGCCGAGAAGGAGCTCATGCCGCGCGCCACCGGACACGACCGGAACGGCACGATCGATCCGGAAGTGTTCGAGAAGATCGGCGAGCTCGGCTTCTGGGGGCTGACCACGCCCGAGGAATACGGCGGTGCCGGAATGGGCAGCGTTGCGCTCTCGGTCGTGCTGGAGGAGCTGAATCGCGCGTGCGCCTCGACCGGCGTGACCGTGTCGGTCCACAACAGCCTGCTCGGCACGCCGCTGGGCAAGTTCGGCACCGACGCGCAGAAGGAGCGCTACTTTCCCAAGCTCGCGACGGGCGAGACGATCGGCGCCTACTGCCTGACCGAGGCGAACGCCGGGTCGGACGCGGCATCCCTGCGCTGTCGGGCGGAGGACAAGGGCGACAGCTTCCTCGTCAACGGCGAGAAGGTGTGGGTCACGAACGCCGCGTGGGCGGGACTCTTCCTGGTCTACGTCCGGACGGACGAGAACGCCTCGAGGGCGAAGGGGATCAGCGCGCTACTCGTTCCGAGCGACACTCCCGGCCTGACCGTCGAGAAGGCCGAGAAGAAGTGCGGCATTCGCGGATCGGCGACGAACGTCGTGCAATTCAGCGACGTCTTGGTTCCCAAGGACGCGCTGCTCGGAGAGCTGAACGGGGGCTTCCAGGTCGCGATGGACACCCTCGATGGCGGTCGCATCGGCATCGCATCCCAGGCGGTCGGCATCGGTCGCGCGTGCCTCGAGGCGTCGATCAAGTACTCGAAGGAGCGCGAGCAGTTCAACCAGCCGATCGGCAACTTCCAGGCGATCCAGTGGAAGCTCGCGGACATGTCGACCCGGCTCGAGGCCTCGCGAATGCTCGTGCGTCAGGCCGCGTGGACGCGCGACCGCGGCGCGCCGTGCACCCAGGAGTCCGCCCAGGCCAAGCTCTTCGCGTCGCGTACCGCGAACTTCTGCGCCGACGAGTGTCTCCAGATCCACGGGGGCGCCGGCTACACCGACGACTTCCATGTCGAGCGCCTGTTCCGGGACGCCCGCATCACGGAGATCTACGAGGGCGCGACCGACATCCAGCGACTGATCATCGCCAGGAAGCTCTTGGCCTAGATGGATCCTTCGGTCCCCACTCTTTCGACGTCGACGTGAAGGACGCCGAGACCATCTCTGCCCGGCTCCTCTCCGGTGACCGTCTCGCCCTCTCGCGCATGATCTCCTGGGCCGAGGACGGCGACGACCGCTTCCCCGCCTCCCTCTCGCGCATCTACTCGAAGGTCGGCCGCGGCTGGCGCACGGGGATCACCGGCCCTCCGGGTGCGGGCAAGAGCACGCTCGTCAACGAGCTCGCGCGAGTCTTTCGGCAGGGCGAGCGCACGGTCGGCATCCTCGCCGTCGATCCCTCGAGCCCCTTCACCGGCGGCGCGTTGCTCGGCGACCGCATCCGCATGGAGGAGCGCACGAAGGATCCGGGCGTCTACATCCGCTCGATGGCGAGCCGCGAGAGCCACGGCGGAATCGCGCGCGCGACCGTCGATGCCTGCGACGTCATGGACGCCTTCGGGTTCGACGAGCTCCTGATCGAGACCGTGGGTGTGGGGCAGGCCGAGTACGACGTCGTCACCGCGGCCGACACCGTGCTGGTGGTCCTGTGTCCCGGAGCGGGCGACGGTATCCAGGCCATGAAGGCGGGCCTGCTCGAGGTCGCCGACGTCCTCGTGGTCAACAAGAAGGACCGCGATGGGGCGGATCGCCTCCTGGTGGACCTGGAGGAGGCCGTTCACACGCGCGAGGTCCGAACCGACCAGTGGGAGGTCCCGGTACTCCCGACCAACGCCGTCGCCGGGGAGGGCGTGGAGGCCGTGATCGACGCCGTTCATCGCCATCGGGCCCATCTCGAGGCCGGACTGCTCGAGAGCGTCCGGCGCCGGAGGCGTGTGGATCAGGTGAAGCGGGTCGTCGGTGAACGCCTCGAGGACGAGCTGTGGGGGGGGCGCAGACTCGGCGACCGTGTGGAAGAGGGCCTGGACCGTGCGTCCACCCCGTACGATGTAGCCGAAGAAGTCCTGGCCTCGATCCTCGGGGGAAACCTCGGGGCGCCGGCCGGCGACTCTCGGAGCGAGGCAGCACGCCGATGAAGGATTCCCGAGCAGCAGCTGCACCCCCCGTGGTGCCGGTCGACGCGAAGGCGCGCTGGAGCGCGGCGATGGAGAAGGCGCGTCTGCGCGACGCCGAGTTCACGACAGTCTCCGGCGTCCCGCTCGAGCCTGTCTACGGGCCGGACGACGTCGCGACCGACTTCGAGCGCGATCTGGGCTGGCCGGGAGAGTTCCCGTTCACGCGCGGCGTTCACGCGTCCATGTACCGCGGACGCCTGTGGACGATGCGCCAGTTCGCAGGCTTCGGCACCGCGTCCCAGACCAACGAGCGGTTCAAGTTCCTGCTCGACCACGGGCAGACCGGGTTGTCGGTCGCATTCGACTTCCCCACGTTGATGGGCTACGACTCCGATCACGCGCACAGCATCGGCGAGGTCGGACAGGTGGGCGTTGCGATCTCGAGCCTCGAGGACATGGAGACCCTGATGGGCGGGATCCCGATGGATCGCGTCTCGACCTCCATGACGATCAACGGGCCGGCGCCGATCCTGCTCGCGTTCTACATCGCGTGCGGCGAGAAGCAGGGCGTCGATCCGACGAAGCTCCGCGGGACGGTCCAGAACGACATCCTGAAGGAATTCCAGGCTCAGCACGCCTGGCTCGTGCCTCCCGATCCCGCGCTGCGGATGATCACGGACACGATGGCGTACTGCTCCGAGCACGTTCCGCAATGGAACACGATCTCGATCAGTGGCTATCACATCCGCGAGGCCGGTTCGACCGCGGCGCAAGAGCTCGCGTTCACGCTGGCGAACGGAATGGAGTACGTCCGGCGCGGCGTCGCAGCCGGAATGGACGTCGACACGTTCGCTCCGCGCCTCTCGTTCTTCTTCGACAGCCACCTCGACTTCTTCGAGGAGATCTGCAAGTTCCGCGCGGCGCGCAGGATCTGGGCGCGAAAGATGCGCGACGTGTACGGCGCCGAGGACCCGCGCTCGTGGATGATCCGCTTCCACACGCAGACGGCCGGCGTCACCCTGACGGCACAGCAGCCCGAGAACAACATCGTGCGCACGGCGCTCGAGGCGCTCGCGGCCGTGATCGGCGGGACGCAGTCCCTGCACACGAACTCGATGGACGAGACGCTCTCGCTCCCGACGGAGAAGGCCGTGAAGATCGCGCTGCGCACGCAGCAGGTCCTGGCCGAGGAGTCCGAGGTGGCGCACGTTGCCGACCCGCTCGCGGGCTCCTACTTCATCGAGGCCCAGACGAACCGGCTGGAGCGCGACGCCGAGGCCTACTTCGGGGAGATCGATCGGCGGGGCGGTGTCGTTCCGTGCATCGAGGCGGGCTACATCCAGCGCGAGATCCATCGCTCGGCCGTCGAGTACCAGCGCGCCGTCGAGCGAGGGCGGAAGCGGGTCGTCGGCGTCAACTGCTACGTCGAGGACCGCGAAGCACATCCGGACATCGAGCTGCACCGGATCGACCCGGCGGTCGAGAAGGAGCAGGGCGCGCGGCTCGCGTCGTTGCGCCAGCGCCGGGACGGAAACAGGGCACAGAGCGCGCTCGACGACGTCCGCGAGGCCTGCCGCGACGGGGGCAATCTCCTCGAGCGGTTCATCGCTGCCGCGCACGCGTACTGCACTCTGGGAGAGATCGGTGCCGTCCTCCGCGAGGAGTTCGGCGAGTACGTGGAGCCCAAGATCCTCTGACGACGATGGCACAACGGAAGATCAAGGTGCTGGTGGCGAAGCCCGGGCTGGACGGCCACGACCGAGGCGCGAAGACCGTCGCGACGGTCCTGCGCGACCACGGCATGGAGGTCGTCTACACGGGGCTGCACCAGACCCCCGAGATGATCGCCGAGGTCGCGCTGCAGGAGGACGTCGACGTCGTCGGACTCTCGATCCTCTCCGGCGCCCATATGTCGCTCTTCCCCCGCGTCCGCAAGGAGCTGGAGGTGCGCGGAATGGGCCACGTCCTGCTCACCGGGGGCGGGATCATTCCGGCCGAGGACATGGCGGAGCTCGAGAAGGAGGGCTTCACGCGTCTCTTCGGGCCCGGCACGCGCACGGACGACATCGCCGAATGGATCCAGACCGCGGTGGAGAAATCGCGGGCTTCCGAGGGGGTCTGAGATGAGTGAGAGCCCCGATCGCGAGATCCTCAACATCGAGGAAGCCGCCGAGCTCCTCGGCGTGAGCATCAAGACCTTCAACAAGGTCCTGCACTCCGAAAACATGCCCGCGCGCAAGATCGGCCGCGAGTGGAAGTTCTCCCGAACGGCGCTCATCCAATGGGTCGGCAGCGGACACTCCGACGAGTTCTACCGCGAGGCCTCGAGCGCGAACGGAGAGCGTGAGAAGAACCTGGCGGACCGCCAGAGCAAGGCCGGATGGAGCCTCGAGCTCGACTGAACGTACGAGGGACACACGCCACGACGATGACGACAGCAACGAAGACGAAGTACGGCCTCCCCCAGATCCGCGACGGTCTCGACCTCAGCGAGGATCAGCAGATGATCCGCGACATGGTCCGCGAGTTCGCGGACACCGAGGTCGCTCCGCTGGCCCACGAGATCGACGAGAACCACCGGTTCCCCATCGAGACCTGGAAGAAGATCCTCGAGCTCGGGATCCCCGGCATTCCCTTCTCCGAAGACGTGGGGGGCAGCGATCAAGGGACGCTCGCGTACTGCATGTGCGTCGAGGAGATCAGCCGCGTGTGCGGCTCGACCGGCCTGACGCTGGCGGCCCACGTGAGCCTCGGGACCTACCCGATCTACGCCTGGGGCGGAGAGGAGCTCAAGAAACTCTACGTGCCCAAGCTCATTGCGGGCGAGTTCATGGGCGCCTACGGCCTCACCGAGCCGAACGCCGGTTCGGACTCCGGCGGCACGCAGACCCGCGCGGTGCTCGACAAGGACGAGTGGGTGCTCAACGGGCGCAAGTGCTTCTGCACCAACGCCAACTACGCCGGTACGTTCATCGTGACGGCGGTCACCGACCCGAGCCTCGGCGCGAAGGGGATCAGCGCGTTCGTGGTTCCGCGCGAGGCCTCCGGGCTATCGCTCGAGAAGGGCGAAGAGAAGCTCGGCACTCGCGGTTCGGACTGGGCGAGCCTCGTCTTCGAGGATTGCCGCATCCCGCGGGGACACCTGCTCGGTCCCGAGGGCGAGGGCTTCAAGACCTTCATGAAGACCCTGGAGGGCGGTCGCATCTCGATCGGCGCCATGGCGCTCGGCATTGAGCAGGGTGCGTTCGATTGCTCCGTCCAGTACGCCAAGGAGCGCGAGGCTTTCGGGAAGACCCTCGCCGACCAGCAGGCCGTCCAGTTCAAGCTGGCCGACATGGCGGTCGAGATCGAGGCCGCGCGCCACCTCGTCTACCACGCCGCTCGCCTCAAGGATGCCGGCGAGAACTTCGGTCCGCGTGCGTCGATGGCGAAGCTCTACTCCTCCGAAGTGGCGATGCGCGTCACCTACGATGCGATCCAGGTCTTCGGCGGGTACGGCTACAGTCGCGAGTATCCGGTCGAGCGCATGTGGCGCGACGCGAAGCTCTGCACGATCGGTGAGGGGACGAGCGAAGTTCAACGGATGATCATCGCTCGCAACATCCTTCGCTCGTGAAGTGGGAGCCGCGCCGCATTCGTGTCGGCGACTGGACGGTCACTGCGCTGACCGACGGGTTCATGCGGCTCGACGGCGGTTCGATGTGGGGCGTCGTGCCGAAGAGCATCTGGGCGGGGATGACGCCCCCCGATGACGACAACACGATCCTCCTCGCTCTGCGTCCCTTCCTGGCCGAGCGCGGCGACGACAAGGTCGTCATCGAGGTCGGCATCGGGGATCGCTGGGAGGAGAAGTGGCGCTCGATCTACAAGATCGACCGGACGACCACTCTCGTGGACGCGCTCGGGGCCGTGGGCGTCGCACCAGAGGACGTGACACACGTCGTCGCGTCCCACTGCCACTTCGATCACATCGGCGCTCAGGTCACCGAGCGCGAGGGCGAGCTCGTTCCGCTCTTCCCGAACGCTCGACACTTCGCGCCGGAAGTCGAGATCGCGATCGCGAAGGACCCCGGGCACGTGAGGCGTGCGTCCTATCGGCCCGAGGACGTCGTTCCGATCGAGGAGGCGGGGCTCCTGGAGGGTTACGCGGGCGACGCCGAGCTGCTCGAGGGGCTCCGCGTGCACGAGGCGGGCGGTCACTCCGACGACGTGCACGTCGTGACCTTGAACGAGGACGGCGAGGGCGACACTGCCATCTTCTGGGCCGACGTGGTCCCGACCACGCACCACGTCCAGCCGCCGTACATCATGGCCTACGACATCGACGTGGTGCGCTCGTTCGAGAGCCGCTCGCGGTGGCTCGAGCGCGCGGCGAGCGAGGGCTGGATCGGGCTCTTCTATCACGACCCCGACGAGCCCTTCGGGCGCATCCGTCGCGACGGCAAGCGCTACCGCTTCGAGCGCGTCGCCTGATGCGCGTCGTCTCCCTCTGCCCGAGCCTGACGGAGCTGGTGTTCGACCTCGGTCTGGGGGAGGACCTCGTCGGGATCACGAAGTTCTGCGTTCACCCGGCGGACCGGGTCGACGCGGTCGAGAAGGTCGGTGGGACGAAGGACCCGGACGTGGCGCGGATCGTCGAGCTCGAGCCGGACATCGTGCTACTCAACGAGGAGGAGAATCGAGTCGAGGACGCCGAGCGGCTCGGGGCGGCCGGGCTTCGCTGTCATGCGAGCATGCCGCGGGACGCCGACGAGACGGCGGAGATGTGCCGCTCGATCGGACGCGCACTCGGGCGCGGCGACGAGGGCGAGCGGATCGCGCGCGACATCGAGATGCGGACGGCGCGCGTGCGCGCGGCGGCCGAGGGCGCGCGTACGGTGTCCTTCGCCTATCTGATCTGGCGCAAGCCCTGGATGACGGTCAACAAGGACACGTTCGCGCATGCACTCCTCGAGCAGGCCGGTGGGCGCAACGTCTTCGCGGACGCGGCCGAGCGCTACCAGGAGATCGGGGTCGAGGACCTCGCGCGCGAGGCGCCCGAGCTCGTCCTCCTGTGCACCGAGCCGTTCCCGTTCCAGGAGAAGCACGAGCACGAGCTCGCCGAGCTCACCGGGCTCCCGCGCGAGCGCTTCACCGTCGCGGACGGCGAGTACCTCTCGTGGCACGGGTCGCGCACGCCGGACGGGATCGACTACGCGGAGGGCCTGATCCGGGCTGCGCGCGAGCGGTAGGAGGGGAGGTCGTGCCGGCCGGGATCAGTGTTCTTCCGAGACGAGGTTTCGGTTCCAGGCCGGGATCTCGATGACCACGTCCCGGGTCCCGTCGGGAACCGTCTGGCACGCGAGTCGGGACTGGAGCGTGAGGCCCGGGGCGTTGTCGAGCATGTCCTCTTCGTCCTCGGAGGCCTCGTTGCAGGACTCGAGGCCTTCCTTCACGACGACGTGGCAGGTCGAGCAGGCGCAGACGCCGCCGCAGGCGTGGTCGATATCGATCTCGTGACCCTCGGCGATCTCGAGGATCGAACCGACGCGCCCCTCACGCGAGTAGGGGAGATCGGTCGGCTCGACTGCGACCGTCCGGTTCGAAGGGAGGAACGTGATCGTGTAGCTCTTTTTCGGGAGCTCGACCTCGGACTCCTGGATGAAGGGATTCTCGCCGCCCACGTGCGCCTCAGACTCCGGATCCGAATCCGCCCGAGGGACGCTCGCCACCGCCTGATCCGCGGCGGCGGCCCCTCTTCGGTCTGCTCCCGTTGTTCTCGCTCGATCCGCGGTTTCCCTGCGGCGAGGAGCTCCGCCCCCCGTCTCCGCGCCCGCGCGATCGCTTCTCCCCGGAGCCGCCCTCGGCTCGGTCGCCGCCGCCGCGGGGCCCGCGGCCTCCTCCGTCGAGCTCCTCGACGTCCCAGGTCATGCGGCGCTTCACTTCGTTCCAGCGGCGTGCGTCGGAGGGTGAGACCAGCGTGATCGCCCGACCCTTGCGTCCCGCGCGGCCCGTTCGGCCGGAGCGGTGCGTGTAGTCCGTGATGTCGCGAGGAACGGAGAAGTTTACGACGTGCGTGACGTGCACGACGTCGAGCCCGCGGCTGGCGACGTCCGTGGCCACGAGCACTTTCACGTCGCGTTCGCGGAAGGCTGACATGACCCGGAACCGAGACGCCTGGTCGTAGCCGCCGTGCAGGGCCTTCACGCTCCAGCGCGTGCGCTCGAGCGTCCGCATCAACCGCTCCACCTCGACGCGGCGATCACAGAAGACGAGCAGGATGTCGTCCTTCTCCGTGTTCGAGATCAGACGCTTCAGGGCGTCCGCTCGGTCGGCCTCGTCGACTTCGATGTAACCGTGGCTGATGCCCTCGACCGACGCGACTCCGCGCGCCGTTGCGATCTCGACCGGGTCGCGCGTGTGTTCGCGGGCGAGCTTCAGGAGCTCGGGCGGGAAGGTCGCCGAGAAGAGCAGCGTCTGACGCTCGTCCGGACACGCAGCCAGGATCTTGCGCACGTCGTCGAGGAAGCCGATCTCGAGCATCTCGTCGGCCTCGTCGAGGACGGCGAACTCGGTCCACGGGAACGTGATGAAGCGCTGACCCATGAGGTCGAGCACACGGCCGGGTGTTCCGACGACGACCTGCGCGCCGGCACGGAGCGCGTCGACCTGCGGGTGCATCGGATCTCCTCCGACGACGAGCGCGACGTTGACGCCGCGTGGCGCGCCGAGCACGGCCAGGACCTGGTGGACCTGCTGGGCGAGCTCGCGCGTCGGGCACAAGACGAGCCCCAGGATCGTCGCGCGATCCGAATCGATGCGCGACATCATCGGCGCACCGAAGGCGAGGGTCTTGCCGGTGCCGGTCTCGGCCTTGGCGATGACGTCGCGACCGTCGAGCACGGGCTGGATCGCGAGCCTCTGGATCGGGGTCGGAGTCTCGATGCCCATGCCGGCGATCGTCTCCTGGACCTCGGGCGTGAGCTCCCACTCACGGAAGCTCGAGATGTCCGGAGGTTCGGCGACGGGATGGAGCTCCATCGACGCGTCGGGCTTACCGCCGCCGTCTTTGGCGGGGCGTCGTCCACGAGGTCGTCGGGAGCGCTGGGGGCGATTCATGCAGGGGTCCGGCGGGGGGGGCCGAGTTGAAGGGTGGGAGTCAGGATAGGTCTCTGGAGCGTCTCGGGAAGGAAGGACCCACCGCCCCCCCCTCCACCCGGGGTGTTTCTCGACGCTCTCGTGCGCCCTCGGTTTCACCCTTTCCACCGTCTGCCGGGGAAAGTCCTCGGGCGAGAGCGTGTCGTCTCACCTCGGGAGGGGCCCGGACGGGGCCACAGGTGCCGATAGGCGATTCCCAGAGCACCGCTCACGCGGCAAGCTCTTGGGCCTGACACCATGCGGATCGCGACGTGGAACGTCAACTCGGTTCGGGCGCGCCTGCCCCGGTTCCTGCCCTGGCTGCGGGAGGCGGCTCCGGACGTGGTCTGCCTGCAGGAGACCAAGTGCCGCGATTCCGAGTTCCCCCGGGAGGAGATCGAGGACCTCGGGTACGCCGTCGAGGCCTACGGCCAGAAGACCTACAACGGGGTCGCGATCCTGTCGCGCCTGCCGATCGAGGACGTGGTCCGCGGCCTGCCCGGGGACGGGGACGATGACGAGCGGCGCGTGATCGGCGCGACAGTCTCCGGCTGCATGATCCTGTGCCTGTACGTCGTCAACGGCCGGGCCGTCGGGACGGAGCGCTACGAGCACAAGCTCGAATGGCTCGATCGTGTGCGCGATCTCGTCCAGGAGAGCTATCCGATGGAGGAGCGGGTGATCCTCTGTGGCGACTTCAACATCACGTTCGACGACCGCGATGTGTGGGACCCGGAACGCTGGCGGGAGAGGATCCTGTGCTCTACGCCGGAGCGCGCAGCGCTCGCGCGCTTGACCGACTGCGGCCTCTCCGACGCGTTGCGGAAGTTCACCGACGAGACCGGCATCTACACGTGGTGGGACTACCGGACGCGGGGCTTCGGCCGGAACCAGGGGCTCCGTATCGATCACTTCCTGATGTCGCCGCCGGCGCTCGAAGCCTGCGTGGGCGTCGAGGTCGACCTGGCGGCCCGCGGCGGCGAGAAGCCGAGCGATCACGCGCCCGTGATCGCGACGCTGCAAGACTGACTCAGGACACTCAGCGTCGACGCACGCCGATCGGACGCGCCAGGATCTGCTCGATCCTCGCCGCGTCGAGGGGCGCTGCGCGACCCGAGACCCGATCGGCGAGCGCGTCCATCCGGTCGTGACCCCAGAAGAGCTCACCGCCGACAGCGAAGGTCGGCACTCCGAACACACCGTCCTCGAGAGCTTGCTCCGTGAACCGCCGCAGCCACTCCTTGTTCGCGGGCTCGGTTGCGCGCTCCTCGAGGTCGGTTGCGTCGAGCTCGGCGCGACGCGTGGCCTCGGCGAGCACGTCCCAGCTCTCGCCGTCCCGGCCCTCCGCCCAGATGTCTCGCGCGATCGAGCACGCGAGCGTCAGCGCGCGCGGATCGTCGGCGAAGAGCGCGAGGACTCGCAGCGCCGAGAGCGATCGGAACGGGTGCGCGGGCGGGCCGACCAGCGGGACTCCCGCAGCCGAGGCGAGGCGGACGACGTCGGCGAGCGTGTAGCGCCGCTTGGCCTCCACCTCTACCGGCCCGACGAGGCCCGTGGCCTCGAGGAGCTTCCCGAAGACGACCGGCCGCATCCGGAATGCGATGCCGTGCTCGCGCTCGAGCTCCGGAGCCCGGGCGAGCGCGAGGTAGGAATAGGGGGAGATGAAATCGAGGTGGAAGAGCACCTCGCCAGGGCTCATGCCTCGCCCCCGCCCTCGTCCTCCGCGTCCGTCCGCCCCTTCTCGGCCTCGAACTCGTCGAGCGCGCGCCGCGCGCGCTCACCGGCGTCCAGGGTCTCGAAGATCTCCTGACGGACCGGACGTTCGACGTCGATGTGCGCCGTCAGCAGGTCCGCCAGCGGGCCCACCGGGAGCGTGTCGAGCTTGTCCTCGGGGAGCTCTTCGTTGACCAGGAGGACGGCGCGCGTCAGCTCTTCCTTCAGCGAGCTCGACGACTCGGACGTCGGTCCGGTCTCGACCACAGGCTCGATGCGCACCTTGCGGTACAGCCGGTCGCTCGGGACCTCCAGGATGCGCACGCGGCACAGTCCGGCGATCAGGACGTGGAACCTCCCGTCCTCGAGCTTCTCGTGCCGGCCGATCTCCCCCAGCCCCGCCATGGCATAGATGGGCGGGGCGCCGGACTGGCTCTGGTCGTGGCCCTCGATGATGGTCCCGATCACCAGCCGACCCGGTCCGTCCAGGGAGTCCTCGATCATCTGCCGGTAGCGCGGCTCGAAGACGTGCAAGGGCAGCACGACCCCCGGGTACAGCCACGTGTTCGCGAGCGGGAAGACGGGCACGACCGCAGTCTGCGGTTCCTCGGGCGGCCAGGTTTCCGGAATGTCGACCACGGGCGAGTCAGTCGCGGATGCGGATCCTGGTGCGGCGGGACTGAACGCGCGCCAGCACGCCCGCCACGCGTTGGAGCTCCCGTGCACGCCCGTGCAGACCGCGCATCTGGTGGCTGTTGATCAGGTTCATGACCTGTCGCAGGAACATGAGACCCTCGTCGGCGTCCTCGAACCACTCCGGCTGAGGGACCATGTTGCATTCGCGCAGGTAGGCCAGGCAGTCGGACCGGCTCCGCGGCTCGCCGGACTGGAAGGGGTCGACCAGCACCGAGCGGCTGTCCGAGTGGTAGAGCCGCAAGAGGACGTGTCCGGGGAGGGGCACGAGTGCGGCGCGGATCCCCGCCCGCCGCGCGACGAAGAGGTAGATCGCCGAGAGCGTGAGAGGCATCCCGCACTTGCGCTCGATCGCACGGTGGACGTGGATGTTGTCGGGGTGGTGGTACTCGTCCTGGCTGCCCGCGAAGCCGAGGTCGTCGCCGAGGTAGTGCGACAGGGCCATCACACGGCCGAAGTCGCTCTTCTCGCGATCCCCCAGGTCGCGCACGCCGGCCGCCATCGCGTCGAGCGCGCGCCGGTAGGGCCGGGCGTCGAACGAGTCCAGCGAGAGGTTCGCGAGCAGGAAGAACGCACTCTCGAGCTCGATCCTGGGACGTGCGCCGAACCGGATGAGCCGGCGCAGGACCTCTTGCCTGTGCAGTGTCGCGACGACGTCGCGGGCTCGAGTCCGCAGCCGTGCCCGGTCTCCGCCTGTGGCCTTGGCCAGCGCGGGTAGGGCGACCCGGCCGTACTGCAGGAGCTCGCCCCGCACCGCTCCCACGATCGGCTGGGAATCGTCGTCGAGGAGCTCGACGAGCGCACGCAGCTCGCGCCGGGACCCCGCCCTCGGGGGGCCTGCGGGGCTCAGTGCGGCCGCGCCGGCTCGTTCCGAGGAGGTGAGGTCGGCGCTCGCGGTGCCGGTGTCGGGTCTGTCGGTGTCCACGCGTTGCAGGGAGGAGGAGAACTCCCCACGTAGGCTATCGAGTGGATTATGCACATCCCCCGGGCGGCGCAAAGCCGCCTCCGGCGCCCTTGGTCCGGACCCTTCTCTCCTTGCTCTCCCAAGGGGACGGAACTACCCTGTTTGCCCTTTTCATGGGGGGTCTCCGGCCGCTCCGATGGTCGAAACTCGCCTCTCGAGGCCGGCGGACCGTCGCGGTCGCGGCGTTCCCAACTCCTCCGTCAAGAAGCCCTCGTCCGGGCCATGCCCACGACCCAACGTCGACCTGATCGACCGGTCGTGGTGACGCACGCGCTGCGCACCCCGATCGGCAAGTTCCTGGGAGCGTTCGCCGACCTGTCGGCGGCCGACCTCGGGACCTCCGTAGTCTCCGACGTCCTCGGTCGAGCGGGCCTCGACCCGGCGCTCGTGGGCGAGCTCGTGTTCGGCAACGGCCGCCAGGCCGGCGGTGGCCCCAACGTGGCGCGCCAGGTCTCCGTCCGCGCCGGGATCCCCGTGGAGACGCCCGCCTGGACGCTCAACATGGCCTGCGGCTCCGGGCTGAAGTCGATCGGCTCGATCGTCGACTCGATCCAGCTCGGTCGAATCGAGATCGGGATCGCGGGCGGCACCGAGAGCATGAGCGGCCTGCCGTTCTTCCTCCCCCGCATGCGGAAGGGCTACCGGCTCGGCCACGCTCCGCTCGTCGACGGGATGTACCAGGACGGCTTCCAGTGCCCGTTGGCCGACATGGTCATGGGGGAGACGGCCGAGAAGCTCGCACAGGACCTCGGCATCCCGCGCGAGGCCCAGGACGAGCTCGCCCGTGAGAGCCAGCGGAAGTCGCAGGCCGCCCGCGCTGCCGGCCGCTTCCAGGACGAGCTGTCGCCGGTCACCGTGAAGGACCGAAAGCGCGGAGACGTGGTCGTCGAGAAGGACGAGCACCCGCGCGACGACGTGACCCTCGAGGCGCTCGCGAAGCTGCCGGCGGTCTTCGACCGCAAGGCGGGAACCGTCACGGCCGGAAACGCCTCCGGAATAACGGACGGCGCGTCTGCCCTGCTCGTGATGACGGCCGAGAAGGCCGAGGCGCTGGGCCTCGAACCGCTCGCGTTCATCGGCGAGCGCACGGAGGCCGGTGTGGACCCGAAGACGATGGGCATCGGGCCGGTTCCGGCCGTGCGCGCTCTGGAGGAGCTGTCCGGCCGCCGTCCCGGGGACTTCGACCTGATCGAGCTCAACGAGGCCTTCGCCGCGCAGGTCATCGCTTGCGATCGGGACCTCGAGCTCCCGATGGACCGGCTCAACGTCAACGGGGGCGCGATCTCGCTCGGGCATCCGATCGGCGCGACCGGGGCGCGAATCGTCGCGACCCTCCTGCACGAGCTCGCGCGGCGCGACGGGCGTCACGGGCTCGCGACGCTCTGCATCTCCGGAGGCCAGGGCCTCGCCTACGCATTCCACCGCGAGGGGCTCTAGCCCGGACTATTCATGATCACGCGGACCGAACACCACGAACGGTCGGCTGCGCCGACCTTTCGGCCCGTGCCGGCACTTTCCCCGCACCGGCGTTCTGCCTCGCGGCTCATGAATAGTCCGGGCTAGACCCCGCGCGACACCAGTAAGGAACTCGAGGAAGACACATGAAGAAGGTTGGCGTCGTCGGTTGTGGCCTGATGGGGCACGGCATCGTGCAGGTGGCCGCGCAAGCCGGCTTCGACGTGGTCGCTGTGGAGGCCGAGCAGGGCTTCCTCGACAAGGGGCTCGGGCGGATCCGGAAGAGCCTCGATAAGCTCGCGGCCAAGGCCGTCGAGAAGGGGAAGAAGTCCGCCGAGGACGCCAAGTCCGACGCCGACGGGGCGTTCGGCCGCATCCACGGGACCGTCGACAAGAGCGACCTCGCCGACTGTGACCTCGTCGTCGAGGCGATCGTCGAGAACCTCGACGTCAAGAAGGCGCTCTACGCGGAGCTCGGGGGCATCTGCAAGCCCGAGACGATCCTCGCCTCGAACACGTCGTCGTTCCCGATCGCGGAGATGGGGGAGGCTTCGGGTCGCCCGGAGAACATGGTCGGGCTGCACTTCTTCAACCCGGTCCAGCTCATGAAGCTGGTCGAGGTCGTCCGGACGGACGCGACCTCCGACGACTCGTTCGCGAAGGCTCGCGCGTTCGGCGAGGCCGTCGGCAAGGTCCCCGTCGGTTGCAAGGACACGCCCGGCTTCGTGGTGAACCGACTGCTCGTTCCCTACATGGTGCAGTCGCTCCTGATGCTCGAGCGCGGCGACGCGACCAAGCAGGACATCGATGCCGCCATGCAGTTCGGATGCGGCCATCCGATGGGGCCCATCACGCTCACCGACTACGTAGGTCTCGACACGACCCTCTCGATCCTGCAGGGGTGGTGCGAGCGCTATCCCGACGAGCCCGCGTTCGCGATCCCCGCGATCCTCGAGCAGAAGGTCTCGGAGGGGAAGCTCGGCCGGAAGACCGGCGAGGGCTTCTACAAGTGGGACGGCGACAAGAAGGCATGAACCCCGCGGCACTCGTCCTCGCCTGCCTGCCGGTCGGCGACCTCCTGGTGACCTTCGAGGCGCCCGAGCTCTACGTGCCGGGCGTTCCGTACGTCGCGAGGATCGAGGTCACGGCGAAGCGAGGTGACGCGGCCCTGAAGGCCTGGCAGCTGACGCCGGCGGGGTTCGACGTCGACGGCAGCCCCCTCGGACGGCGTACGGCGCGCGATGAGATCTCCGTCGCCGAGGGTGACGTGATCGTCGCCTCGATCGACCTCTCGGAGGCGCTCGGAGCACGGGACGACTTTCGCCTCACCCTCGCCGACTCCTCGGACGCGCCGCTCGAGGTCGACGCCCTCTCGGCCGTCGCCGAGGGCGCCGACTTCATGTCGATGAACGAGGGCGCGCTCCACCAAAACCTCGTCTTCCTCCGGACCAACCAAGGCGACATGCTGTTCGAGGTGTGGCCCGGGGACGCGCCGAACCACGTTCGCAACTTCCTGGATCTGGCTCACAGCCGGTTCTACGAGGACACGACGTTCCATCGGGTCATGCCCGGCTTCATGATCCAGGGTGGAGACCCCGAGGGCACCGGAAACGGAAACGGCCCGCGCACGCTGCGCGCCGAGTTCAACGAGCGCAGGCACGACCGGGGTGTGCTCTCCATGGCGCGCACGGGCGACCCCGACTCCGCGTCCTGCCAGTTCTTCGTCATCCACGCCGACAGTCCGCAGCTCGACGGTCAATACACGGCCTTCGGTCGTATGCTCGTGGGCTTCGACGCGCTGGACCGGATCGTCCGAGCCCCGGGGCGACCCATTTCGGGCCGCGGGGACGTCACCCCCTTCGAGAGACAGATCATCGAGCGGGCCGTCGTCGTGCTCGCAGAAAGCAAGAGGAGATAGTCATGACCGAGACCACCACCACCACCGCCGTCCTCAAGACCTCCGAGGGCGAGATGACCCTCTCGTTCCTGACCGACAAGGCGCCGAAGCACGTCGAGAACTTCCTCTCCCTCGCGGAGAAGGGCTTCTACGACGGGACGGTCTTCCACCGGGTCATCAGCGGTTTCATGATCCAGGGCGGATGCCCCAACGGGACCGGCACCGGCGGGCCCGGCCACAACGTCGACGCGGAGTTCAACGATACGCGGCACGTGAAGGGCACCCTGAGCATGGCCCGCGCCGCGGATCCGAACTCGGCTGGGAGTCAGTTCTTCATCTGTCACGGCGAGGCGTCGTTCCTCGACGGGCAGTACACGGCTTTCGGTCAGCTGGTGGCGGGCGAGGACGTGCTCGACAAGATCGCGAACGCACCCGTGCAATCCGGAGCCGGCGGGGAGAACTCGAAGCCCGTGTCGCCCGTGAAGCTCGAGAAGGTCACCGTCGTCAAGAGCGACGAGTAGGGGGCTGACTTGAGCTACGAAAACATTCGCGTCGAGAGCTCCGACGGCGTCGCGACGGTCACCGTCGATCGGCCGAAGGTGATGAATGCGCTGAACGACGCGACGCTCCACGAGATGGCCGACGCGTTCGACGTGCTCAAGGGCGACAGCTCCGTCGGTTGCGTCGTGGTCACGGGGGCCGGTGAGAAGGCCTTCGTCGCCGGCGCCGACATCAATGAGCTGGCGAAGATGAACCCGCTGGGTGCGAAGGACCTCGCGTTCTTCGGCCAATCGGTCGTCGGTCGACTCGAGAAGATGGGCAAGCCGACGGTCGCGATGATCAACGGCTTCGCGCTGGGCGGCGGGCTCGAGATCGCTCTTGCTTGCACGCTCCGCACCGCGAGCACGAAGGCGCGGGTCGGACTGCCCGAGGTAAGCCTCGGTATCATCCCCGGCTACGGCGGAACGCAGCGCCTCTCGCGCATCGCCGGTCCCGGCGTCGCGCGCGAATGGGTGCTGACGGGCGACATGTTCACTGCCGAGGAAGCCCACCGCGTGGGCGTCGTCAACCGCGTGTTCGCTCCCGAGGAGCTGCTCGACGGAACGATGAAGCTGGTCCACACCATGCTCTCGCGCGGCCCCGTGGCCCTGCGCCTCGCGATCGAGGCGATCTCCCGCGGGCAGAACATGAGTCAGCAGGACGGCGAGATCATGGAGTGCGACATGTTCGGGCTCGCTGCCACGACCGAGGACATGCGCGAGGGAATGGCGGCCTTCCTCGAAAAGCGCAAGGCGAACTTCCAGGGCAAGTAGGACGACATGACCAAAGACATCGCGATCGTCGGTGGCGCTCGAACGCCCATGTGCGAGTACAGCGGAACGCCCGGGTTCGGCAAGCTCGAGAACGCGAGTGCCATCGAGCTCGGCGCGCACGCCTCGCGGGCGGCGATCGAGCGCTCGGGGATCGATCCCGAATCGATCGACCACGTGATCATCGGGAACGCGCTGCAGACGTCGAACGACGCCATCTACGGCGCCCGACACGTCGGCCTCAAGGCAGGGACGCGCCAGGAGACGCCGGCCCTGACCGTGAACCGGCTGTGCGGCTCGGGCATCCAGTCGCTCATTTCCGGTGCGCAGCTCATCCAGCTCGAGGAGGCGACGACCGTGCTCGCCGGCGGCATGGAGAACATGAGCCAGGCTCCCTTCGTCGTGCACGGTCTGCGCAAGGGCCTCCGGTTCGGGACGCAGCCCGAGCTCCAGGACCTGCTCTTCGCGAGCCTCCAGGACCCGCACTGCGGCCTGTTCATGGCACAGACGGCGGAGAAGATCGCGAAGCGCCTCGGCGTCACGCGCGAGGAGCAGGACGCGTTCGCCCTGCGCAGCCACCAGCTCGGTGCCGCCGCCGTTCAGGAGGGACGCTTCGGCGAGGAGATCGCACCCTGGATCGTCGAGACCAAGCGCGGCACGACGGTCGTCGACACCGACGACCACATCAAGCCCGACACGAGCCTCGAAGCCCTGTCGAAGCTGCGCGCGGCATTCGGCAAGGAAGGCACGGTCACCGCCGGCAACGCCAGCGGCATCGTCGACGGCGCGGCGTCGGTCGTGCTCACGACGACGGACCGCGCTCAGGCGGACGGCCTCGACACATGGGCCGTCATTCGCGGCTGGGCGACCGTCGGTGTCGATCCGACCGAGATGGGAATCGGACCGGTTCCGGCGATCCGCTCCGTGCTCGAGACGACCGGTATCCCCAAGGACGACGTCGACCTGTTCGAGATCAACGAGGCCTTCGCGGCCCAGTACCTCGGCTGCGAGAAGGAGCTCGAGCTCGATCGCGAGAAGGTCAACGTGAACGGCGGTGCGATCTCGCTCGGACACCCGCTGGGTGCCACGGGGACGCGCCTGGTCCTCACCCTCATGTACAGCCTGCGCCGGACCGGCAAGCGTTACGGCGTCGCGTCGGCCTGCATCGGCGGGGGCCAGGGAATCGCGATGCTCATCGAGAACCCGAAAGCGTGAGCGAGTCGACGTGTTCACCCTGATCCACACCCGTGCCGATGGAACGCGCATCATCCGGCTCGATCCGGAGAAGCGCGTGCTCTTCCTGACGAAGGACCTGGAGAAGATCCGCGCCCAGCTCCGGGGCGAGCTCGACCTCCGCATGTCGGACGTCGACCCCGAAGACCTGCTCGACGACATCAACACGGACGTGATGACGCCGGCCTGGGTGTGCTTCCGGCACAAGCCGGAGGACATCGCGCTCGACGCCTACGCCGGCCTCGTCGACGACGACGGCCAGCGCGTGTTCGGGACGCGCGCGCTGGTGGACGGCGGCTTCCAGGTGATCGTGTCGGGCCAGCGCAAGGGCACGGGCTCGTCGCGGGAGACCGCGCCCCAGGCCGAGAAGTGGTCGGGGATCGAGCTCGTGATCGCCTCCTCTTTCGCTCCCATTCACGAGCGCAACAACATCAACCTCGGCCAGCTCATGGCCGACCACGCCGTGCTCGAGCGGTTGCAGTCGGGTGAGGAGATCCCGCTCGAGGAGTTCACCTCGCGCTACGACCCGGTGACACGCGCGATCCTCGAGGCCGGCGGCCTGTTCGCCTTCGCGAAGGCCTATGCCGCGGGGAAGGTCGGAGTCACGCAGCCGACGACGCCCGAGCGGGCCATGACGATGGGGGAGAAGCTCATCGCTTCCCACCTCGTCGACGTCGAGAACGGCTTCGTCGCGCCCGGCGATCCGTGTCTCGTCAACGTCGACGGCGGCTACAGCCACGAGTTCACGACCGCACAGGTCCACCACTTCCTCGCGTCCGAGTACGGCGCGGACTACGCCGTCAAGAACCCGTCGAAGTTCGCCGTCTTCGAGGACCACCTGCTCTACGCGACGGGCGTGAAGAAGATGGCGCCCTTCGTGGACCAGATCCAGACGCTGCGCGACATGCAGAACGAGTTCCGCCGCCACACGGGCGTCAGGGACTACTCGGCCGAGAACGGCGTCTCGCCGGGAATCTGCCACCAGGTCGCGCGCGAGGAGTTCATCGATCCGGGCGAGTTCGTCCAGGCGACCGACTCGCACACCTGCATGGGCGGCGGCAACAATGCGCTCGCCTACGGCGTCGGTGCGACGGAGTACGCCGGGCTCATCTACTCCGGCTTCACCTTCGTGCGAGTGCCCGAGTCGATTCGCTTCGAGCTCCAGGGCTCGCTCCCTGCCGGCTGCACGGCGAAGGACGTGATGCTCGAGATCCTGCGGACGTTCGCGGTCCGCGAGGACACGCTCGACCGGGTCATGGAGTTCGGGGGGCCCGGGCTCGCCTCGCTCGACATGGACGAGCGGGCGACGCTCTGCAACATGGCGACCGAGTGCACGGCGAAGACCGGCATCTGCGAGGGCGACCGCCTCGCGGCCGAGTGGATCGCCGCCCGCCGCCCCGGCAAGAGCGTGGCCGAGGTCGAGGCCGCCTTCGTGGCTCCCGACGATGGCGCGCACTACGACGGCGGCGTGCACCAGGTCGACCTCTCGAGCATCCGGCCGATGGTCGCGAAGCCCGGAGATCCGACCTACGGCACGACCGTCCAGGAGCTGGGTGACGTCGCGATCGACATCGCATACGCGGGCTCCTGCACGGCGGGCAAGGAGCGCGACCTCGACTTCTATGCGCGCGTCCTCCAGGACGCCGTCGATTCGGGGCGTGGCGTCGCCGACGGTGTCCAGATGTTCATCCAGTTCGGGAGCCGCTCCGTGCGCGAGTACGCGCGTGGCAAGGGCTACCTCGAGCTCTTCGAACGTGCGGGCGTCACTGTGATCGAACCCGGCTGCGGCGCGTGTATCGGCTGCGGTCCCGGCGTGTCGGAGACCGCCGACCAGGTCACCGTGAGCGCCATCAACAGGAACTTCTCCGGCCGGAGCGGGCCGGGAAAACTCTACCTCGCGTCTCCTCTCACGGTCGCCGCAAGCGCCGTGGAGGGTCGCATCGCGAGCTTCGAGCCGGGCATGTTCCGAGCGCCCGTCACCACTTGAACGCAGCGAGACAACAATGACTCAGTACGACGTAGCAGTGATCGCCGGAGACGGGATCGGCCCGGAAGTCACCCGCGAGGCCATGAAGGTCCTCGATGCGGCCTCCGAGGTCTTCGGGTTCCAGCTCAGGAGGACCGAGTATCCCTTCGGCACCGATCACTACCTCGAGCACGACGAGATCTTCCCGGACGACGCCTTCGAGGAGATCAAGGGGATGAACGCCATCTTCCTCGGTGCGATCGGCGACCCGCGGGTCCCGGTCGGCCTGATCGAGTACGGCGTCATCGCGAAGCTGCGCTTCGAGCTCGACCTCTACGTCAACCTGCGCCCGATCAAGTGCTACGACGAGCGCCTCTGCCCGATCAAGGGCAAGGGCCCGGACGACATCGACATGATCATCGTCCGCGAGAACACCGAGGGTGCCTACACGGGCATGTACGGCTTCGCGCACAAGGGCCAGGCGCTCGAGGTGGCGACGCAGACGATGGTCTACACCCGTGCCGGTGTCGAGCGCGCCGTCCGCTACGCCTTCGAACTGGCGAAGGCTCGCACGCGCAAGCAGGTCACGCTCATCGACAAGGCCAACGCCGTGCGAGCCCAGGACATCTGGACTCGCGTCTTCGCCGAGGTCGCTGCCGAATACCCCGACGTCTCGACGGATCACGCCTACGTCGACGCCGCGTGCATGTGGATGATCAAGAACCCCGAATGGTTCGACGTCGCGGTGACCCCGAACCTCTTCGGCGACATCATCACCGACCTCGGCGCCGTCTTGCAGGGCGGGATGGGCATCGCCGCCAGCGGCAACATCCACCCCGGCCGCGTCAGCCTGTTCGAGCCGATCCACGGGTCGGCGCCGAAGCACGCCGGGAAGAACGTCGCGTCGCCCGTGGCCGCGATCATGGCGGGCAGCATGATGCTCGACTACCTCGGCGAGAAGGCGGCGTCGAACGCGATCGAATCCTCGGTCGTCGATCTCATCCGCTCGGGCCGCATCGAGGGTGTCGGGACGGGCGTGCACGAGACGACCGCGGTCGGCGACCTGGTCGCCGCCGAGGTCAAGAACGCCGCTGCGCGCGTCTGACGGCGGAGATCACGATGCCCGAACGCCCGTTCCACCTGGCGTTTCCGGTTCGCGACATCGGAGAGACGCGTGCGTTCTACGGAGAGCTGCTGGGCTGTCCCGAGGGACGCGCGTCCGAGGCCTGGGTCGACTTCGACTTCTTCGGCCACCAGATCACGGGCCACCTCGTCGCGGACGACCTCGCGGGCGTCCCTGAGAACGACGTCGATGGCGACGCGGTGCCGGTGCGCCACTTCGGCGCCGTGCTCGGGTGGGAGGAGTGGCATCGCTGGGCCGAGCGCCTGCGCGAGACGGGCATCCGCTTCTTGCTCGAGCCCCACGTCCGCTTCGAGGGCGAGGTCGGCGAACAGGCGACGATGTTCATCGAGGACCCGAGCGGCAACGCGATCGAGCTGAAGGCCTTCCGCGACCCGGAACGCTTGTTCGCGCGCTGAGACCTCTTAGAAGCTCCGATCCAGGAGCAGCACCGAGCTCGGATTCCCGAGCACGGCTCGCAGCGAGACCGGGTCGAAGTGGACGGTCTGCACGCCGACGGCGAGGCTCTCCACGGCCGGGCCGAGCTCGGGGATCCCGATGGTCTCCAGGATCACACCGGTTCCCGGGACCACACCGGCGGCGCGGTCGAAGAAGAGGCCGTCCAGGTGGAAGACGCTGTCGAAGACGGGGCTCGTCACCGGATGCATGAGGTCCAGACCGGCGAGCAGGACGACGAAGTCGCCGGGCACGCCCTCGTAGCGCAGGACCAGGTTCGTGTCCTCGCGGACCGGAGACGTGGCGACGAGCCGGCGCGCGACTCCCGGGACGACGTTCAGGGTTCCCGTCGAGAACACGAGATCCACGCCGCCGACGCCCGCGCCGCAGTTCGTCCCCGGGGAGAGTCCACCGCCTCCCCCGCGGAACTCCGAGTCCAGGAACGTGACCGCAGCACCGGAGATCGCGAGGCCCGTCCCTCCGTCACGCGACGGGAGACAGTTCATCGCGGCGTCGAGGAGGCCGCGACCGCCGTTCCCTCCTGCGAACGTGCTGCCGGCCGCGAACAACGACCCACCCTCTACGTGGAGTCCGCCACCGCCGTCGGTCGCAAGCGTGTACGAGCCGGGCGCGAACGAGTTCGTCCAGGCACCGAGGCCGCCGAACATCGACACGTGATGGAAGAAGGTCGTCGAAGCGTCCAGCCGTGCTGCGATCCCCGCGTCGCTCCCGGCATAGCCGTGCTCACCCGCCGCGAACGCGTTCACGAGGGTCACCGAAGACGAGCGCTGGACGAGCAACGACGGCGGGACCGGCAGCGAGGGACCGCTTGGGCCGTCCCCACGCTGCATCGACAGCTCCTCGAGGAACACCACGCCCTCGCAATCCGAGACCTGCACCGCCGGATCCGTCGTCGGCGAGAACGAACCCGGGTACATGGCACGCAGTACGACGGTCTTGTCGGCCGGGAGATCCTCGATCCGGATCTGCCCGGTCGAGGGGAGACTCTGGACCAGGAACGGCGTCGAGGAGTCGAGCTCCCCTTGCAGCACCAGCGACTTGTCCCGGACCGTGAAGCCCCCGTAGCTCCCCGCGATGCGCCCGCGGACGAGGATCGTGTCCCCGTCAGCCGCCGCGTCGACCGCCGGCTGGTTGTCGGCGAAGTGTGCGCCCGGCGCCCCCGCCAGGTCGACGACCCAGACCCGGCTCTGGGCGAGTGTGGGGGCGCTGAGCACGGCGAGCGCGACGGCGGGAAAGAGCCTGCGAGACGAGATCATGGGTTCCTCCTTCTGGTTCCCGGCGCGCGCACGCGGCGCGCCGCCCCGCGCGGTGCAAGCGGCATGCCACGCTTCCGCAGGCGGCGTGGGAGCGCCGAGGCTCGATCGGGGCGTGCTCTTTCACACATCGGACCGAGCTATCCGGAGCCGCCGAGCTCCTGGACGAGGAAGCGCAGGCCGTCGCTCGAGCCCTCGACTTGATTCAATAGACCGGCCGGCAGCGGCGTAGAGCGCGCGAATGATCGAGACAGCCACCCTTCCCGAGGCCCTCGAGATCACCTGCAAGAACTGCGGGGCGGAGCTCGTCCTCGAGGCGCACCTGCGCACGGCCGAGTGCCCCTACTGCGCCTCGACCTCGATCGTCGAGCGGCCGAGCTCCGGGGTGCGGGTCGATCCGACCTTCGCGCTGGGTTTCGTCGTCGAGCGTGAGCGCGCCCGGGCCCTAGCCACCCAGTGGATCAAGAGCCGCGGCATCTTCACGAAGTCGGACTTCAAGAAGGCGATCCCCGAGCGCGGGCGCGGACTCTACATGCCGGTCTTCCTCTACGGGGCGATCGCGCACACGACCTACGAGTGCGACATCGGTGAGAACTACACGGAGACCTACACCACCATCGACTCCAAGGGACGCCCGGTCACGCGCACGCGGACCGTCACCGAGTGGCGCTCCCTCGCCGGACGCCACACGACCTACGTCCAGGACGTGCTCGTCACGGCGTCGAGGGGGATCCCGAACGCGCTGCTCGAGAAGGTCGAGCCCTTCGACCTGCGCGCGCTTCGGCGCTACACGCCGGCCCTGCTCTCGGGCTGGATCGCCGAGGAGGCGTCCGTTTCTTCGGAGGAGTGCCGCAAGCTCGCGCACGACGAGTCGCTCGAGAACGTCGGGCGCGAGCTGGACGGCTTCATGCCCGGTGACCACCACCGGAACCTGCGCTACCAGACACGGCTCGAGGACGAGGTGAGCGAGCTCGTGCTGCTCCCCGTGTGGGTCTTCGCGGTGCGCCCCTCGGAGACCGAGGACCCGATCCAGATCCTCGTCAACGGCCAGACGAGCGAGGTCGCCGGGGACGTGCCGCGCTCGTGGGTGAAGATCGTCGCCGGTGTGCTCGTCGGCATCGGCCTCGCGTTCCTCGTGTGGATCGTCATCGCATCGCTCTTCCTGATCGACTGATGGTGGACGAGATCCGGACCTGCGAGCGCTGCGAGAGTCCCGTCGAAGAGGGCGATCTGCGCTGCGCGATCTGCGGCCAGACCGTGCCGGCGGCGACGCAGCGTCGCACGGAGGTCCAGGTCCAGATCCTGCGGTGCGAGGGCTGTGGAGCCGCCGTCGAGTACGACGCTTCGGTCCAGGCGCCGCGCTGCGCCTTCTGCGACTCGGTCATGCACCTCGAGGAGCTCGTGGATCCGATGGAGCAGACCGAGCTCTTCCTGCCGTTCACGATCGGCGGTGAGGAAGCGCGCGGCGCCGTGAAGGCATGGCTCGGCTCGCTCGGCTGGTTCCGACCGCCGGACCTGAAGCAGAGGGCGAGCGTCGAGGGCGTGCGCCCCCTGTGGTGGGTGGGCTGGGCATTCGACGCCGACGCGCTCGTCTCCTGGACGGCCGACTCGAACGCGGGTTCGCACCGCGCCGCCTGGGCACCGCACTCCGGCCAGGCGCGCCTGCGCTTCGACGACATCGTGGTCTCCGCCTCGCGCGGGCTGACCGACGAAGAGGTGGCCGCGGTCGTGCCGCACTACTCGCTCGCCGGTGCCGCGGCCGAGAGCACGCCGCCGGAGGGCGTCACGGCCGAGCAGTTCGACGTCCAGCGCTCCCAGGCCCGCGCCCGTGTCGTGCACGCGGTCGAGCGCATGTCGGCGAAGGTCATCGAGGAGGAGCACGTCCCCGGCTCGAGCTTCCGCAAGGTCCAGGTCGCGCCGCTCCTGCGCTCGCTCGTCACGCACCGCTACTCCTTCCCGGCCTGGGTCATGGCCTACCGCTACGAGGAGAAGGTCTACCGCGCAGTCGTCTGCGGCCAGAACGCCGAGTGCGTGATCGGGAAGGCGCCGTACTCGGTCCCCCGGATCCTGCTCGCCGTGTTCGGTGGCATCGCCGCGCTCGTCGTGCTGGCCGTCGTGATCGCGGCGATCGTGGCGGCGAGCTGAGGGTCGTGCGCGTTCCCGGAGCTCTTGCCGAATCGCAAGCTCGCACCTAGAGTATCGCGCCCGAACTCCCGATCTCCCGCGAGACCGATCTCACAGAGGAACCAGACAATGCCCATCGACGTAGGCACCGAGGCACCGGACTTCACGCTCAAGACCCAGGACGAGAAGGAGTGGAAGCTCTCCGATCACCGCGGGAAGAACGTGATTCTCATGTGGTATCCGCTCGACTGGAGCCCGACCTGCGAGACGGAGAACTGCAAGATCTCGAACGAGCCGATCTTCGACGGCCCCGACACCATCGTCGTCGGGATCAGCCGCGACTCGACCTGGTCCCACAAGGCCTGGAAAGTGGCACGCGGCATCCGGCACGACCTCCTGGCCGACCCGATGCTCGACGTCACGCGGTCCTTCGACCTCGTCCACTCCGCCGTCCCGTTCATCAGCCACCGCGCGACGGTCATCGTCGACAAGAAGGGGCAGGTCGCCTTCTGCCAGGTCCAGGAGAAGACCCCCGAGGAACGCGACTTCAGCGAGATCCAGGAAGCCCTCGCCAAGCTCAGGGCCTAGCCGTCCCCCCGACGCACGCGTTCGTGCCCGTACCCGTGCGCGGGGCTCAGCCCACTCTCACCTGATACCTCCGCGCCCCAGCGGGCCGAAGGCCCGCCCGGCGCGGAGTCGCGCCGTGGCCGCCCGCAGGGCATCTCGGCGCGCGCTGATGCGCGCCGAATCAAAACGTATAGGTCAGGGAAACCGCGGCGGTGAAGCCGCCACCGTCGACGTCCGGGATCGGCCCCTTCGGGGCGACACCTTCCGCTTCGTCGTATTGCTGGAGGAAGCGGTAGACGACGTGTCCGCCGACCTGGATGCGCGAGGTCAGGAAGAGACTCAGGCCTCCGCCGAAGCGGATCGCGAGGTCGTCCTCGAGCTCGCCGTCGTCGATGAGGGCGCCCTGGGACGATCCGTTCTCGATCGTGAGCTTGGGGAAGAGGATCCCGAGCATGAGGAAGGGCTGGAGCCGCTGGTCGATCAGGTAGTAGTGCTTGAAGTCGATGCCGAACGCCTGGAACTTCGTGTCGAAGTCGGTGCCCGTCCACTCCGAGTCGTGCTTCGTCTCGTAGTAGCTGAACTCGAACGCCGCCTGCTCGAAGCGGTAGCCGAACACGCCGCCGGGACCGTCGCCGACGTCGATCTCGGGCAACACGATCGTGTCCACTCCCGAGAGGAACTTCTGCCCGTCGAGGTCGTCCTCGGAGTGCGACGACGCGGCGTAGAGGCCGCCCACGTACCAGCCCTGCTCGACGCGGAACCCGCCTGCCTCGCGGGCTTGCTCGGCGTCGGAGAGCTCCGCGTCCCACCACGGCCGCTCGTCGAGGACGGGAATGGCGTGCAGGGAACGAGCCCCCTTCTTCGGCGGGTCGGCCGGACCCCAGAGGAGCCGCGCGATGAAGCTGCGGTCCCCGTCTGTGTCTCTCGCTCGCTTCCGCGCCAGAGGTGGAGCGGGGGGCGGCGTGGGAGCGGGTTCCGGAGTCGGTTCCGCGATGGGGATCGGGTCGGCGTGCGTGACGGCGGGGGTCGGCTCGGCCGGATAGGCCGTGGCCGCGCAGCTCGCGGACGCGGCTGCGAGCCAGACCACGAGGGGAAGGGCGTGGGGGCGCATCGTCGGGACTTTGGCGGGGGACCGGTGCTCCACCGTCGTGGAGCCTCGAGATACTTGATCGCCCACGGGCTCCGGGACCTTGAGGGAGGACCCCGAGCCCCGTGCGAAATGACCGGAATCGGCTACCCGTGGCGTCCCCGTGCCCATAAAGAGGTGGCCCGGAACTGCCGATGAGCCCACGGTCCGGCTCTCTCGGACCCCCGCCGTGCCCAAGACCCTCCTCCTCGCGCCTCTCCTCGCCCTCGTTCTCCCCGCCGTCGCGGAGGCTCGAGAAGAGCCCCGAGAGCGTCCCTCCGCCGTGTACGTCATCACGGCCGAGGACATCCGGCGCTCGGGCGCGACGACCGTGCAGGACGCACTGCGGTTGGTTCCCGGCCTGCAAGTCGCGCGCATCGATGCGAGCACGTGGGGCGTCTCCTCGCGCGGTTTCAACGGCGCCTTCGCCGACAAGCTCCTCGTGCTCGTCGACGGCCGTCGGGTGAGCTCGCCGCTCTTCTCGGGCGTCTTCTGGGACGCGCTGGACGTCGTGCTCGACGACGTCGAGCGGATCGAGGTGACTCGCGGGCCGGCGGAGGCGGGGCTCTCGACGAATGCCGTCAGTGGCGTGATCCACGTCATCACCCGCTCTTCGGCCGATAGCCAGGGCAGTCGGGTCTCGGTGAGGGCCGGGACCGAGGAGCTCCGCGAGGTCGTCGTGAGTCACGGCGGCGAGCTCGAGGAGGGCGTGCACTATCGCGTCCACGCGAGGGGATTCGCGGTCGACGATCTCGAGACGGTGGGACCCGCGGCGGGGTTCGACGACGACTGGTGGCTCGGAGGTGGCGGGCTCCGCATGGATTGGGACCGGACGGCGACCCAGACGTTCTCGCTGAGCGTCGGCTCGTACTTCGGCCACGAGGAGACTCCGGTCTCGAGGCCGGGTACCGTACCGAACACGGTGGCCGTCACTCAGGAGGACACGAGGCTTCGCGGCAGCTACGCGGTCCTCGCCTGGACCGAGGCGCTGGGCGACGACTCCGAGCTGAGTCTGCAGCTCTACTACGACGGGACGTTCCGAGACCTGGACGACGTGTACGACGAGGGGCGCGACACCGTCGACGTCGAGCTCGTGCACCGCTTCCGGCTCTCTCCCCGGAACGAGATCGCGTGGGGGCTCGGGTACGACTGGACGAGCACGCTCATCGACGACTCGACGATGCTGACGTTCCGTGACCTCGATCGCTCGGACAACCTCTTCCGGTTCTTCGTTCGCGACGAGATCGTGCTCGCGCCCGAACGGCTCAGTCTCACGCTCGGGACGGAGCTCGAGCACAACGACTACACGGCCTTCGAGGTGGAGCCGAGCGCGCGCCTCCTGTGGACGCCGGACGAGAAGAGCGCCGCGTGGGCGTCGGTCTCGCGCGCGGTCCGCACACCGACTCACTTCGAGCACGAATCGATCCTCGAGGCGGCGTTCCAGGACCTCGGCGGGAACCTGACGACCATCGAGGAACGGGGCGACGAGGATTTCGAGAGCGAGGAGCTCCTGGCCTGGGAGGCCGGCTACCGCACGAGTCTCTCCGAGGACCTCTCCGTCGACACGGCGGTCTTCCTCTTCGACTACGACAACCTGGCCACGCTCGAGGCGCGGAACTTCGGTCCGGACCCCGGCAACCCGGGCCAGTTCATCCGGCAGGACTTCCACGACAACCAGGCCGACGGGCGCGCCCTCGGCGTGGAGCTCGCAGCCCGTTGGGACGCGAGCGAGGACTGGCGCCTGCACGCCGGGTACTCGCTGCTCTCGCTCGAGCTCGACCTCGACGCGACGAGCACCGACCTCACGGGGGAAGACGCCGAGGACGAGTCGCCCAGGAACCAGGCCTACCTCGCGAGCGCCTGGGACGCACGCCACGACCTCGACGTCGACGCGACGCTCTTCTGGGTCGACGAGCTGGATCTCGGCGTGTCGAGCTACATGCGTGCCGACCTCCGGCTCGGGTGGCGGCCGCGGCGGGATCTCGAGCTGAGCCTCGGCGTGCAGAACCTCTTCCACGACGGCGACAGGGAGTTCACGTCGGGCTTCCTCGGCGAGGCCGCCGAGGTCGAGACCGGTGCCTACCTGAAGTTGACCTGGGCGCCCGTCGTCGAGGATCGCTCGCGCTGGGACCTCGTGAGGGCAGACTGATGATCGATGCGCGCGCCTTACGACTGCTCGCCGCGACGGCGCTCTGCCTCCTCGCGAGCTGCCACGTGCTGGGGGAGAAGCGCGCCGTGCGCGAGAGTCGCGAGTACGGCGGGCTGGGAATGTCCTGGGATTTCCGGAGCGGGAAGTCCGAGCCTGTCGAGGAGGGACCCGCCTATCACGTCCACGGCGGCTACGTCCTGTTCGACGGCGACGACGAGAAGCTATTCGGACTCGATGCGCGGGCCAGCGTCGACCTCGAGGTGGGCTTCTCGCGCTTCGACCTCGACCCGCCGCTCGCGCTGGAGGACGAGGCGGACGTCTGGCGATTCGCGGGCGGCGGGCGTCTCGAGTGGGACCTCGAGGACCTCCCGCTCACGCCCTACCTTCGCGGCGGCTTCTATGTCCGCAGCCACACCGACGAGAAGCTCGACGTAGGTGCGTACGACCAGGACGGGCGCGGCATCTATGCCGGCGTCGGCTGCCTCTGGTGGTACGAGGAGAACCTGGCCGTGGGGCCGTTCGTGACGTTCACCCGCGACGTCAACACGAACAACCTGCGGGAGACCTTCCTGGGGCTCTCCGTGATGATCCGCGCACCGCGCGACTGAAGTCGCTCGCTCGGGCACCCGTGCCCGTAGAATTCGCGGCCCCCTCGGACTCCTCCCGGGGGAGAGCATCATGGTGCATCGCGCGTGGAGCCGCCTCGTCATCGTCGTCCTCGCCCTCCTGGTCGGCCGTGCCCCGGCCCAGGAGGGACGACCGCCGACCGTCCGGATCGCCATCGTGCTCGACGGCGAGATCGAGAACCTCGCCGTGGGCGTGGAGACGCTCGAGGACGAGATCCGGCGCCAGACGCGCGGCAAGTTCGACGTCGCGTTCCCGTCCGAGCTGCGCGTGACCGGCGACTGGAATCGGGCGAGCGTCGAGGCGCTGATCGACGGTCTGTTCGCGCGTCCCGACGTCGATCTCGTCATCGCCTTCGGTCCCATCGGATCGAACGACGTTGCTCACCGGAGGAACCTCCCCGTTCCCGCTGTGGCCATGCGCATCGTCGATGCGGAGCTGCAGGGAGTCCCGTTCCAGGGGCCGGGCAGCGGCGTCCGGAACCTGAACTACCTCTCCGCGCCGGTGAACCTGACCCGCGACGTGCTCGGGTTCCGCGAGGTCGTGTCCTTCGACCGTCTCGCGGTGCTCGTCCCCGAGTGGCTGGAGGACGCACTGCCCGGTCTCGTCACGGGTCTGGTCTCCGAGCTCGGCGACATCGGCGTCGACTACCGGCGCGTGCCCGTCGGATACAGCGCGGGCGAGGCGCTCGCCGCCCTCCCCGACGATGTCGAGGCGGTCATCGTGGCGCCGCTCATCCACATGGATCCGGAGGAGTTCGAGCGCCTGATCGCGGGGCTGATCGAGCGCCGGCTCCCGAGCTTCTCTCTGCTCGGCGTCGACGAGGTCGAGCGTGGGATCTTCGCCTGTCTCGCGCCGGAGACGGACCTCGAACGCGTGATGAAGCGCTGCGCACAGAACGTCCCTCGTATCCTCGCCGGTGAGGACGCGGGGACGCTCCCCACGGCCATCACGGGCCGCGAGCGGCTGACGATCAACATCCGGACCGCACGGGCGATCGGTGTCTGGCCGCGGTTCGAGGTGTTGACGGAGGCCGAGCTCGTCGGCGAGGCGAATGTCGAGTCCGAGCGCAGGCTCTCGCTCGGCGGTGTCATGCGCGAGGCGCTGCTCGCCAACCGGAGCTACCTCGCGAGCCGGGAGTCGCTGCTCGTCTCGGAGGAGAACGTGGTCCAGGCCCGGTCGCTCCTGTATCCGCAGGTCGGGCTCGGCGCGTCGTGGACGCAGATCGACGAGGACCAGGCGGTGCTCGGGCGCGCGGAGAGAACCCTCGCTGCCGGAATCTCGGGCTCGCAGATCCTCTGGTCCGAATCGACGTGGGCGAACCTCGACGTGGAGGAGCTCGTCCTCGCCTCGCGCGAGCTCGACCACCGCACACTGGAGCTCGACGTCGTTCTCTCGGCTGCGGTCGCCTACCTCGACGTGCTCCGGGCGGAGACGCTCGAGCGGGTTGCGGTCGAGGACCTGAAGCTGACGCGTTCCAACCTGGAGCTCGCGCAGGTTCGGCGCGATCTGGGCGTCGGTGGGCCGGCCGAGGTGTATCGGTGGGAGAGCCGGATCGCGACGAGGCGCCAGGACGTGCTGGATGCACGCGCCGCCCGCCGCGTGGCCGAGATCGAGCTGAACCGCGTCCTGCACGCTCCGCTCGAGCAGCCCTTCGAGACCGTGGAGGTCGGGCTCGACGACCCGGGTATCCGGATCGACGCGCGTGTCGGACGGTTCATCGACAACCCGTTCACGTTCGAGGTCTTCCGCGACTTCCAGGTCGACCAGGGCCTCGCGGCGGCGCCCGAGCTGGCGAGCTTCCAGGAGGCGATCCGGGCCCAGGAGCGCATCTTGCAGTCCACGGAGAGCTCGCACTGGCAGCCGACCTTCGCGCTCGAGGGGAGGATCGACGACGTCATCGCCGCCGAGGGCGAAGGTTCGACGATTCCCCCCCCTCCCCCCGGTTTCGTCAGCTTGATCCCCGATCCCGAGCAGACGACCTGGAGTGCCGGGCTGATCGGGAGCTTCGACCTCCTCACGGGCGGGACGAAGCGCAGCCTGGAACGGCAGGCGCGGCACGAGCTCATTCGACTGCGGCTCGACGAGGAGGCCGTCCGGGAGCGCGTCGAACAGCGGATCCGCTCGTCGCTGCACGTTGCGACCGCCTCCTACGCGGGCATCGGGCTCTCGCGCGACGCGGCCGAGGCCTCCGCGAAGAACCTCGAGCTGGTCACGGATTCCTACTCGCGCGGGGTCGTCTCGATCATCGACCTGCTCGACGCCCAGAACGCTGCGCTCGTCGCGGAGCAGGCGGCCGCGAACGCGATCTACGACTTCGTGATCGACCTGATGGAGGTCCAGCGCTCCGTCGGGCGGTTCGACGTCTTCTCGTCGGAGGCCGCGCGCGACGCCTGGTTCCGGAAGCTGGACTCCCGTCTCGAGGAGCACGAGAGCGCGAACGGCCGACCCTGACATCGGGAATGTCCTGATACGAGGACGCTGCGTTCGCCCGCTCGAATCCCGAAAGTGCCGTAGCCGGCGGTCGCGGCACCGGTAGGGATCAGCGCCCCTCCCTCACCGTCAGTTCCCCCTCCTGCTCGACGGCGGCGCTCCCCTGATTTCGCAGGCGCCGGCCGCGAATGCTCCACCCCTGGAGGTCTCCTTGGCCTGGATCGAGACCATCGACGAGAGCGCCGCCGCAGGCGTCCTGTCCGACCTCTACGCGCGCACGTGCGACCCCGCCGACGGCAGGGTCGACAACGTCCTCAAGGTCCACTCGCTCCACCCCGAGGGCCTGAAGGCCCACTTCGACGTGTACCGCGCCGCGATGCACGGCACGCGGAGCCTGCCCAAGGCGGAGCGCGAGATGATCGCGCTGGTCGTCAGCAAGCTGAACGGTTGCCACTACTGAGTGACCCACCACCGGCACGGTCTGTGCCGGCTGCTCGCGGACGACGCCCAGGTCGCGGCCATCGAAGAGGACTACGAGGCCGCCGGCCTCGATGCGCGGCGCCTTGCGATGCTGCGCTACGCCGAGAAGCTCACGCGAGCTCCGGCGGAAGTGGGGCGCGGGGACGTGGACCTCCTGCGCGAGGTCGGCTTCCAGGACGTCGACGTGCTCCAGATCGCGGAGTGCACCGCGTACTACGCCTACGTGAACCGGATCGCGGACGGCCTGGGCGTCGAGCTCGAGTCCTGACCGGCGCCCGGGCTAGACGTGCCGGATCGCCTCGGTCGGATCCATCCGAGCGGCGCGCCATGCGGGCCACGCGCCGCCCACCAATCCCAGGAGCATCGCGAACAGGATCGCCGTGACCAGGATCCCCGGGGTGACCCGGAATGCGAAGGCGATCTCGGTGAAGGTCTGGAAGTTCGTCGTCCCCGTACGGATGCCGTCGAGGGGGATCGTGATGAGGACGCCGATCACTCCGCCGAGGAACCCCAAGAGGAGCGACTCGCGCACGAAGGCGAGGAAGATCGAGAGCGGGCGGAAGCCGATCGAGAGGAGCACACCGATCTCGTGCGTGCGTGCGGCGACCGACGCCAGCATGGTGTTGACGCCGGCGAAGACCGCTCCAACTCCCATGACCATGCCGAGGATGGCGCCAAGGCCGAGCAGCATGTTCGAGAGAAAGGCGGTCTGCCCCGAGAGGTACTCGCGCTCCGTGGTGACGATCGCCGGGACCTGTTTGTCGTTCTCGAGGCGCTTCGAGAGCGCTTCCATGTCGGTTCCCGGCCTCATCCGAGCGATCACGCGGTTGAACACCGGCCGCTCCAGCGCGGCCATCATCCGATCGGCGTCGCCCCAGATCTCGGAGGCGAACGGGCCGCCGTGATCGAGGATCCCGACGACGCGAAACGGTGTCGTGTTCAGCACGATGACCTCGCCCACGCGGGCGCCGGGGACGCGCGTCGTCAGCGCGCGTCCGACCAGGACCTCGTCGGAGCCCGGGGTCGGTCGCTCGCCCTCGATCTCGAGGTCGTCGCCGCGCAGCACGAAGGTCGCGGGCTGCACGCCGCGGATCGGGATGTTGGTCTCGCCGCCGTCGAGCTTCCGCATCCGCACGGCCAGGAAGGTCTCGGCCGATGCCAGTGGTCGCCCGTCCGGTCCCTCGTCGATCTCCGGAGTGGACTTGACGAGGATGTCGACGCGGTCGCGCGGGAACGCGCTCTCGCCCTCGGAGGTGGCTCCGGGGCGCATGAAGACCGCGATGTCCTCGCGCCCGCTCGCCTCGAAGAGCTGGGCGAAGCCCTGGCGCAGGGAGAGGATGCCGGTCAGCACGGCGACCGTCGCGCCGATGCCGATCACGGTCAGCAGCGTGGAGGTCCGGCGGACCATGAGGCTGCGAACGTTGTAGGACAGGGGTACGCCGGTCATGTCTCTAGACCTCCGCGCGCAGGGCGTCGACCGGACGCAGGCGCATGGCCTGCCAGGCGGGGAGGATCCCGGCCAGCAGACCCACCGATGCGGCGAGCGCGAGGCCGAAGACCTGCGTCTCCGGCAGGATCGCGAAGCCCGGGAACATGCTGATCAGGAAGGGCTCGAGCGCCTTCCCGATGCCCGTCGCGAAGAACACGCCGAGCGCCCCGCCCAGCGCGCAGACGAGCATCGATTCCGCGATCAGGAGCCCGAAGACCGTCCCGTCGCCGAAGCCGAGGGCCTTGAGGATGCCTATGTGATGCGTCCGCTCGCGACCCGCCATGATCATCGTGTTCAGCGTGGCCAGCAGAATGGCGAACAGGACGCTCGCCCCGATCGAGCTCAGGAGCGCGGGCACGTTGCCCAGCATCGACACGAACTGGCGGTTGAACTCCGCCTCGGTCGTCGTCTGCACGACCTGGGGTCCGTTCTCGAACAGGGCGTCGATGTCCGCCATGACCCGGGTCGGTTCGACTCCCGGCGTGATCGCCGCTGCGTAGACGCCCACGCCCTTGATGGTCTCCACGGAACCCGAGTCGATGCTCTCGTCGAGGTAGTCGTGGTGGAAGAACATCGTGTTGCGGTCGAGCGTGGCCGCGTTCGAGGTGTAGATCGCACAGATCTCGTACTCCCACGGCTTCCGGTCGACGCGCGGGTAGATCGTTCCGATGAGCGGTACGGTCTGGCCGACCTCCCACGAGAAGCGCTGCGCCACCAGATCGCCGATCACGCAACCGGTACGCTTGCGCTCGAATTCCTCGTAGCTCCCCTCGATGATCTCCATCTCGGGGTACATGCGGCGCAGCGAGCCGGGATCGGCGCCGAACTGCGCGAAGAAGTTCTCGGGGTCCTGGTAGTAACCGCCGAACCACGTCCACTTGCACGTGTCCTCGACGCCGTCGACCGCCTCGATCTTCCCCTGGTAGGAGTGGGGGAGCGTGACGAACAGGCTCACGGCCGACTGCACGATCAACCGGTTCTTGGCCGCGTTCAGGACGGCGACGTCGAGGCTCGCGAGCAGCGCCTGCAGCAGGCACAGGAGGAACGTAGCCGCCACCATCGACATCATGGTGAAGAGCGACCGGAACGGGTGGGCCGCGAGGTAGCGCCAGACGAGTCGCCAGGGCATCGGTCACTCCTCCGCGCCGACGGGGGCGGGCGTGTTGCGCTCGATGCTCCCGAGCTTGCCCTTTTCGAGGTGCACGATGTACCCCGCGGACTCCGCCGCGTGCGGGTCGTGCGTGACCATCAGGATCGTCTTGTCGAGCTTCTCGTTGAGCTCGGCCAGGAGCTCGAGCACCTGCTCCGTGGAGGCGCGGTCGAGGTCCCCGGTAGGCTCGTCGGCCAGGATGAGGGTCGGGTCGGTCACGAAGGCGCGTGCGATCGCAACCCGCTGCTCCTGGCCGCCGGAGAGCTGCTTGGGGCGGTGATCGCCGCGGTCCGCGAGGCCGACCAGCTCGAGCGCGTACTCGGCGCGCTCGCGGCGCTCCTTCCGCGAGAGCGGCGCGAGCAGGAGCGGGAGCTCGACGTTCTGGACGGCCGACAGGACCGGGATCAGGTTGAAGCCCTGGAACACGAAGCCGACGTTGTCGGCGCGCCAGCGCGCGAGCTCGGCGTTCGAGAGGACGTTCAGGAGCTCGCCCGCGACGAGGAGGTCGCCCGCGTCGGGACGGTCGAGCCCTCCGATCATGTTGAGCAGCGTCGTCTTGCCCGAACCCGACGGTCCCATCAGGGCGTAGAAGCTCCCGCGCTCCATCTGGAGGTCGAGGCCGTCGAGCACGACGAGCTCTTCGCCGCCGCGCCGATAGACCCGCGTGACACCCCGTACTTCGATCAGGTTCTCCGCCATCACTGCTCCTCGATTCTCACGCGACTACCGTCGACGAGCGCCGCCGGCGGGGAGAGGACGATACGCTCGCCCTCGACCAGCCCCGTCTCCACCGCGACACGGCCGCTTCGTTCCTCGCCGGCCTCGATCTCGCGGAACGAGACCACGTCTCGCTCCACGACGAAGACACCCGTGCGTCCGTCGATTCGCAGGACGGCCTCCTCCGGGATCAGGATCATCGCCTCCTCGAGCGGCACGCTCGGAGCCACGCCCTCCTCGGGGGAGAAGACGACGCGCACGCCCATCTCCGGGCGCAGGCGTTCGTCGGGTTCCTCGAAGACGACGCGCACCTCGATCGTCGCCTTCTGCCGATCCGCGGTGGGCCAGATGCGCGAGACGCGGGCCGGGTACGGGCGTTCCGGGAAGGCGTCCAGGTAGACGCTCACCGGCGCTCCGATGCGCACGGCGGAGAGGTTCGTCTCCGGGACGTCCGCCTGCACCTCGAGGGACGCGAAGTCGACCATGGTGCAGATCGAGCCGCGCGCGCTCGAACCTCCCTGGCTGTTGGGCGAAACGACCTCGCCGACCTCGGCGTCCTTGAGCACCACGATCCCGTCGAAGGGCGCGCGCACCTCCGTCTTCTCCAGCACCGCTCGGGCCTCGTCGCGCGAGGCCTCGGAGACGGCCAGGCGCGCCTGCGCCTCGGCGAGCCGGGCTTCCGCGGCCCTGACGCTCGCCTTGCCGGTGACGCTCGCGGCCTTCGCGCTCTCGTGGTCCGCGGTGGCCGACTCGAGCCTGGCGCGCGCCTGGTCGAGCGAAGTCCGCGCGTCGTCCAGATCCATCGTCGAGCTGATCCGCTCCTCGACGAGTTGCTTCGTGCGGCGGTGGTTGAGCTCGGCCAGCTCGAGGCCGGCCTCGTCCACGGTCACGCCCTTCGCGGCCGCGACCTCCGCCGACGCCAGGCGCACGATCTCGCTCTCGGCCGACTCGATCTCGGCCTCCGCCGACGCGACCGCCGCGCGAGCCGCCAGGACGTCGGCCTCCGCGCGCCGCAGCGAGGCCGCGTACTCGTCGGAGTAGATGCGGGCGACCACGTCGCCCTCCTTCACGACCGAGCCTTCCTCGACGAGCATCTCGACGATCCGGCCGGGCGTGTCCGCCGACAGCGCCGCGCGGCGGCGCGCGACGATGTAGCCGTTCGCCGCCGTCCCACGCACGGCCCCGACCGCAGCCGGATGGCTCTTCACGACCCGGGCGACGCGCACGCGCGGCAGTCGGAGCTCGTCCACCTTCGCGAGGATCGGTGCGCGGAAGACCCACAGCGCGCCGAGGACGAGCCCGATGAGCACGAGCGGACCGAGCCACGACGGACCTCTCCGCCGCCGCCTGCGAGTGGGGGTCGACCTGTCGATCTGGAGCTTCTCGAGGTCCAAGGGCGGGGGTGCCTGAGCGCGTGCGGCGCAACAGGCTACCCGACGCCCCCCTTCCATGTGAACCGCGGAGGCCACTGGAGGGTTCGTGCCTCCGCCCGCGTGGACCCTTCTCGCTTTCCGGGAATCCGGTGTGTCACCCGGAAACGCGAGCGCCTGCGATCAGCGCCCGGCGGCGTGGAGCACTTCGCCGCCGACGATCGTGTAGAGCACCTCCGTCCCCGGGATCTCCTCCTCGGGGATCGACAGGATGTCGCGTGACAGCACGGTGATGTCGGCCAGCTTGCCGGGCTCCAGCGATCCCTTCTCGTGCTCCTCGAACGCGGCGAAGGCGCAGTCGATCGTGTACGAGCGCAGCGCCTGGTGACGCGTCATCCGCTCGGCGGGGAAGAACCGCTCGCCGCTCGCCGTCATGCGCGAGACGGTCGAGTAGAAGCTCGCGATCGGGTCGACGTCTTCCACCGGGGCGTCGGTGCCGTTCGTGACGACCGCGCCGGAGCGCAGGAGCGACTGCCAGACGTACGCACCCTCGCGGGCGCGCTCCTCGCCGAGCCGGTCGACGACGAAGGCCGCATCGGACGTGCAGTGGACGCCCTGCATGGAGGCGATCACGCCGAGCCCGGCGAAGCGCGGGACGTCGGCGGGGGAGAGGTGTTGCGCGTGCTCGATGCGCCAGCGCAGGTCCTTGCCGTCCCGTCCGTCGAACGCGGCCTCGTAGACGTCGAGGACCTCGCGGTTCGCGCGGTCGCCGATGGCGTGGACGCAGAGCTGCATCCCGTGCTCGAGCGCGATCTCGGCCGTGCGCTCGAGCGAGTCGATCGGAACGGTGTTCAGGCCGTGGCTCGTCGGAAGGTCGGCGTAGGGGCCGAGCAGCCAGGCGCCGTGGGCGCCGAGCGCGCCGTCCACCGAGACCTTGATGCCGCCGACGGTCAGGTGCCGATCGCCCAGGCCGACCAGCGGCCGAGCCGGAAGCTCGCTCGCCAGGCGCTCGTTCGGCTGGCGCAGCATGACCCACAGCCGCAGCCCGAGCTCGCCGGCCTCGGCCATCTCGCGGAAGAGCTCGACGTCCTCGAAGGACGAGCCCGCGTCCTGGAAGCTCGTGATGCCCTTCCGCAGGCACTCGTCCCGGGCGAGCTCGGCCATGCGGCGCGTCGAGGGCGGCGTCGCGTTCGCGTAGACCGGCGCGAGGAGGCCCTGGGCCGTCTCGCGGAAGACGCCGATCGCCTCGCCGTCGTCGTCGCGCACGATCTCGCCCCCCGGGGGATCGGGCGTGTCGCGGTCGATGCCCGCGAGCTCCATCGCACGCGCGTTCGCGAAGCTCGCGTGCCCGCTCGCGTGCCGTAGGACGACGGGGTTCCCGGGCGCGACCGCCGAGAGCCCCACGTGCACCGGCAGGTCGAGGTGGGCGGGAACGGGCGGTCGATCCCACTTCGACTGGTGCCAGCCGCGTCCGCGGATCAGCTCGCCCGGTTCGGCCTCGAACACCGCCGTCCCGACCATCGCCAGGATCTCGGTCCAGTTCGCCGCGTGCATCAGGTCGAGCTGCAGTCCGGAGTCGCCGATGCCGAGGAAGTGACCGTGTCCTTCGATGAAGCCGGGGATGGCGAGCGCGCCGTCGAGGTCGATGACGCGCGTGTCGGGTCCGACGAGTGCGGCGATCTCCTCGGTCGAGCCCACGGTGAGGATGCGTCCGTCGTATGCGGCGAGTGCCTCGACCTCGGGTCGATCGTCGTCCATCGTGACGATCTTGCCGTTCGTGAGAACGAGGTCGACGAGGAGATAAGGCCCCGTATCGCCGTCGACGACCTTCAACACTCCGCATGCGCCCGCGCAGAGAGCGAGGGCGAGGACGAAGAGGACTCTCAACCGGTGCAACGTGGGCTCCATGGTTGCGGCATTATGCGCGGAGCAGGCGCCGGACGGAAACCACGCACATGCCCGCGCGTCCATCCCCCCGGGGTGGGGGGATCGCCCTGCGCCTGCGGTCTAGCCGAGCGCCGCCGCCGCCCGTGCCGCCTCTTGCACGCCGCGGGCCAGCACCGACCGGATCCGCCCATCCTCGAGCGAGAGCAGGGCCGAGATCGTGCAGCCCGCCGGCGTCGTCACCTGGTCCTTCAAGGACGCCGGGTGTTCGCCCGTCTCGAGCACCATGCGCGCGGCGCCCTGCATCATCTGCGCGGCGAGCTCGACCGCGATCTTCCGCGGCAAGCCCATCATCACGCCGCCTTCGGAGAGCGCCTCGATCATCACGTAGACGAAGGCCGGACCCGAGGCGGCGAGCCCCGTGACCGTGTCCATGTGCTCCTCGTCCAGGCGCAGAACGCGGCCGAGCGGACGGAAGAGCTCCTCCGCCACGTCCAGGTCCTCGTCGGTCGCGCGGCTGCCCGGCGAGACGACCGTCATGCCTTCCCGGATCAGAGCCGGCGTGTTCGGCATGGCGCGGACGAGCCGGATCGGCCGGCCCGCCGCCTCCTCGATCTTCTTCGTCGCGAGCCCGGCTGCGATCGAGACCACGAGCGGGTCGCCGTCCAGCGCACCGCTCTGTGCGAGCTCGACCATCACGGGCGCCACGCGATGGGGCTTCGTGCAGACGAGGACGATGTCGGCGTCACGCGCGGCGCCGGGGTTGTCGGTCGAGACGTCGAAGTCGAACTGCGCGGCGAGCTCTTCGAGCCGCTCCCCGTGCCGAACCGTCCCGACCATCGACTTCGGGCGCGCCTGCGACGCGCCCAGACCGTGCGCCAGGGCGCTCCCCATGGTTCCCATCCCGAGGATGGCCACTCGTCGGCTCGTGAGCATGAAGTCCTCCTCGCGTTCGCGCGCACTCTACTCCTCCCGCCGGGCGGGAGCGAGCGCTCAACCCGCTGCGCCCCGCAGCGCGGAGATCCTCTCCAGCACAGGTGGGTGCGAGTAGTTCAACGCCACGTAGAACGGATGCGGCGTCAGGTTCGAGAGGCTGTCGACGGAGAGCCGCTTGAGCGCGGCCACCAGGTCCTCGGGCTCGCCGGTCGTCTCGGCCGCGAACCTGTCGGCCTCGAACTCGTGGCGGCGCGAGAGCGCCTGCATGAAGAGGCCGAGCACCAGCTCGATCGGCGTGTAGAGGAGTCCGAAGAACACGAGTCCGGCGTGGACCGAGCGCTCCTCGATGCCGAAGGCCGCGAAGAGTCCGTCCTGTCGCAGGAAGAAGGCGAGGAGGAAGAACAGGAGGCCCGTGTGCGCGATCGAGACGATCACGCCCTTCAGGACGTGGCGGCGCCGGAAGTGCCCGATCTCGTGGGCGACGACCGCGACCAGCTCCCGAACGTCGTGCTTCTCGATCAGCGTGTCGAAGAGCGCGACGCGCTTGTTGCGACCGAAGCCCGTGAAGAACGCGTTGGCCTTCGTCGAACGCCGCGACCCGTCCACCACGAACAGGTCGTCGAGCGGGAAGTCGACGCGGCCGGCGTAGCCGAGGATCTCGCGCTTGAGCTCGCCCTCCTCGAGCGGCTGGAACCGGTTGAACAGCGGGAAGATCCAGGTCGGCGCGATGAACGTCACCGCGAGCGCGAACACCGTGGTCGCGCCCCAGGCCCACAGCCAGGCGAGCTCTCCCGTGCTCTCGAAGAAGTAGAGCACGAGCGCGAGCAGAGGCGCACCGAGCAGGGCTCCCAGCGCCAGCCCCTTGAACAGGTCGCCGACGAACGTGGCCCGCGTCGTCCGGTTGAACCCGAAGCGCTCCTCGATCGAGAACGTTGCGTACCAGCGGAAGGGGAGGTGCAGGACCGTGCGCGCGAGCAGCAGCGCTCCGATGAACAGGAGGCCGGCCGGGATCGGAGCCTCGACGAGCGCGTTCACGCGCGCGTCGACCCATGCGAACCCGCCCGCGAACCAGAAGACGAGCAGGAGGACGAGGTCCAGCGTCCTCGGCACCAACTGGAAGCGCGTCCGGGCCCGGGTGTACTCCTGGCTTCGGCGATAGGTGTCGGCGTCGTAGACGCCCTCGAACTCGTCGGGCAGCTCGGGCGAGAGCGCACGCATGTTGAGGACGTCGGCCAGGAGCTCGAGTGTCCATTGCGCGAGAAGCGCGATCAGGACGAAGACGGCGTAGGGGTTCATGGCATGCCCGATCGGGGGTCATTAAGGTAGTGCGATGGAGCAAGCGCCGAAACAGTCGCCCGAGTCCCCGCCCTCGGCGCCGCCGCTCCTCCGGCTGGTCCTCGAAGCCGGGCCCCTGGTCGTGTTCTTCGTGACGAACGCGAGGGCGGGCATCTTCGACGCGACGAAGGCCTTCATGATCGCCATCGTCGTCGCGCTCGCGGGCTCGCGCCTGCTCGAGCGCCGCTGGCCCGTGATGCCGCTCGTGACGGCGGTCTTCGTGTTCGTCTTCGGCGGGCTGACGATCTGGCTCGACGACGAGCTCTTCATCAAGCTCAAGCCGACGATCGTGAACACTCTGTTCGGATCCATTCTCCTGGGGGGGCTCCTGTTCGGCCGCTCGCTGCTCAAGCCTGTCTTCGGTACGGCTTTCGTGCTGGAGGAAGAGGGGTGGCGCATCCTGACAGTGCGCTGGGCCTGTTTCTTCCTGGCACTCGCGATCTTGAACGAGATCGTCTGGCGCAACTTCACGACGGACACGTGGGTCAGCTTCAAGGTGTTCGGGATCATGCCGCTCACCGTCGTGTTCAGCCTGCTCCAGCTCCCGCTGCTCAACCGCTTCCAGGTCGGGCCGCAGGGCGCGTTGTCGGCGGCCGACCCCGCCGAGCGGGACCGAGCGGAGCGTGGTACCGTGGATCCGTGAGCGAGCGAACCGAGGAGAGCCCGGCCGAGATCGCACGCGAGCTCTGCCGTGGAGTGCTCAGCGGGAACCCCGAGGCGTGGGAGCGGCTCGTCGAGCAGTACGGACGCCTGGTCCTCGCCATCCCGCGTGAGCTCGGTCTCGGCGAGGACGACTGCGAGGAAGTCTTCCAGACGACCTGGCTCGCGCTCTACCGCGACCTCCACCGGATCGAGCGGCCCGGCGCGCTCCCCAAGTGGATCGCGACGACCGCGCGGCGCCACGCCTGGCGCGCGCTCGAGCGGCGCAAGCGCGACGGCGCGGTCGTACCGTCCGGGGAGGAGGAGCTCAGGGGAGGTGCCGTCGAGGGACTCCTCGCGGCCGAGAGTCGCCAGCTGATCCACGACTCCATCGAGGAGATGCCCGGACGCTGCCGCGACCTCCTCCTGCTCCTGTTCTTCGACCGCCGCCCGCTGTCCTACGCGGCGATCGCCGGGGAGCTCGGCGTCGCCGAGGGCAGCGTCGGTCCGGGCCGGGTCCGCTGCCTGGCCGAGCTGGCCCGCATCCTCGAGCGGAGGGGCCTCGGCGTCGACTGAGCGCGAGAAAACCCGATTCCCGGAATCACCGGTGCCCGCGACCTGCACCTCTCACGTGCCTCCCGCCTCACCCCATGCGCTGTCTCACCCACGAAGAGCTCCTCCGCCACCGGATGGGCCTCGCACCGGACACGGCCGAACACGCCGGACACGCGGAACACATAGGGGGCTGCGCGCCCTGCACCGGTCGTATCGAGCTCCTCGATCGCCTGCTCGCCGGTCTCTCGGAGGGTCCGCTTCCGGATGTACCGGAGCACCTCGTGCAGGCCGCGAAGGCCATCCCCCGGAGCGCCGCGCCCGCGGCGCCGGGGCCGCTCGCTCGGGTCCGCGAGCTCATTGCGAAGAAGCTCGTCGACACGGCGTCGTTCGGCCTCGCACCCGCCCTGCGCGGGAGCGAGGAGGGGGGCCCCGTGGACCGTCACCTCCTCTACGCGGCGGACTCGTTCGAGGTCGACCTCGCCGTTGTCGAGGGTGGTTCGCTCGTCGGGCAGGTGCTCGCAGACGACGGTGAAGGGCCGCACCTCTCCGGCGCCGTCTGTGTCCTCGTCGGCGAGAACGCCGCGCGCGAGACCGACGTGCGCAACAACGGGGACTTTCGTTTCGAGGACGTGAGGCCGGGTCGGTACGCGCTCTTCGTCGAGAGCACGGAGCTCCGGCTCGTCGTTCCCGAGCTAGACCTCACATCGCCGACGTGACTCGGGACCCGGCACCGGACACAGCTGCGACCGAGATCGCGGAGCGCCTGTCGAGCTCGCCCGACGACGAGTCCGCCTGGAAGCGGCTGGCCGACGCCGAGAGCGAGACGCGACGCGAAGTCGTCCTCGCCTTGAAGGGGCGCGTCGACGCGCTCGTTCGCAGCGCGCCGCGCGATGCGCCGGTGGTCGCCGACGCCCTCGTGCGCGCCGCGGGCTTTGCTCCGGAGCTCGAGGCGCTCGCGCTGCGCGGCCGGGGCGTCGCGACGCACTTTGCGGGACGCAGCGCGGAGGCCGTACTCGACTTCGAGCGGGCGGTCGAGCTCTACGTCGGTCGCGGAGAGGAAGTCGAGGCCGCGCGAGTACACCGGAGCATGGTCGAGGTGTACCAGATGGCCGGTCGTACCGAGGACGCGCTGCGCTGCGCCGACCTGGCCGGGCGCGTGTTCCGCGAACACGGCGAGGTACGGCTGCTCGGAGAGCTCGAGCTGAACCTCGGGAACCTCTACACGCGCCTCGACGAGTACCCGCGCGCCCGCGACTGCTACTCGGGAGCGCGTGAGCGGTTCAGGGAGCTCGGCGAGGAGACGATGCTCGCGTTCACGGACTTCAACCTGGGCGTCGTCGAGATGAACGCAAACCGCTGCGACGAGGCGGAGCGCGTCTGGCGTTCGGCGCGCGAGGGACTCCAGCGGGCGGAGATGGCCGTGCACGTCGCCGATTGCGACTACAGCCTGGCGTACCTAGAGTCGCGCCGCGGCCGCTTCGAGGCAGCGGTCCGAGGACTGGAGGAGGCACGCTCGAGTTACGCCGAGAACGGCAAGCCGTCGGGTGAGCCGCTCTGCGACCTCGATCTGGCCGAGATCCACCTCCGGCTGGACGCTCGGCGCGATGCGCTGGAGCTCGCCGGCCGCGCCGCCGCGGGCTTCCGCGAGCTCGAC
>JAJDET010000127.1 GCA_029259655.1 Planctomycetota bacterium | reverse complement strand
CATTCTCTACGCGGGCAAGGCCTGGTGCTACGTGTGCCCGTGGGACGCGATCGCCGGCTGGGTCGAGCGCCTGGCGTTCTGGCGCAAGGAGATCGGGCTCGGGCTCGGGCTGCCCTGGCCGAAAGGGTTGCGCAACGTCTGGCTCGCGACGGGGTTCTTCGTGGGCCTGACGTGGCTCGAGCTGGGGTTCGGCGTGACGATGAACCCGCGCGCGACGGCGCTCCTGGGGCTCGCCATGGTGAGCCTCGCGATCTTCTGCGCGCTCGTCTTCGAGCGGCGCGCCTTCTGCCGCTACGCCTGCCTCGTCGGGCGCGTGTCCGGGCTCTACTCGCTCTTCGCCGCCTCCGAGGTCCGTCCCGCGGACAAGGACACCTGCCGCTCTTGCCGGACGAAGGACTGCTATCACGGGAACGAGCACGGGAGCGCGTGTCCGACCGGACTGTTCCCGGGCGCGCTGGCCGAGAACACGTACTGCATCGACTGCCTCGAGTGCGTGAAGACCTGTCCCGAGGACAACATCGCCGTGCGCGCGCGGCCCTGGGGAGCCGACCTCGCGACGGAGGGCAGGCCGCGCCGGGACGAGGCCTACCTCGCGCTCCTGATGCTCGCCATCACGGGCTTCCACGGGCTGACGATGACGCGCGTCTGGCGCGACATGCTGGCGTGGTTCGAGACGTCGCTCGGGCTCGCCTACGTGCCCGCGTTCAGCCTCGGGATGCTGCTCCTCATGCTCGGCCCCGTGCTGATCTACGCCGGGCTGGTGCGGCTCTCCACCTGGATCGCGCGTGCGCGCGAGGTCTCCTACGAGAAGGCCTTCGTGCGCTTCGCCTACAGCGTGCTGCCGATCGCGCTCTTCTACCACCTGGCCCACAACCTGGAGCACCTCCTGATGGAGGGGCAGAAGGTCGTCCCGCTGCTCTCGAATCCCTTCGGGTTCGTGCCCGGCGAGCGCTGGGCCGTGCTCGGTCTGACGGGCGTCGGATCGTGGAACCTCTTCGGGACGGCGGCCTGGCAGCTCCCGCCGCTCGCGAGCCTCTCGACGCTCTGGGTCCTGCAGGTCGTCCTCGTCCTCGTCGGTCACGTGTTCTCGCTGTGGATCGCGGACAGGACGGCGCGCCGGCTCTTCCCTTCGCCGGGCATGGCCTGGAAGAGCCAGCTCCCGATGCTCGTCGGCATGGTGCTCTTCAGCGTGTTCAGCCTGTGGCTGCTCAAGCAGCCGATGGAGATGCGGACCTCCGCGATGTGATGGACCTGTCGCGTCGAGAGCTGCTCTTCTTCCGGCTCGGTCGCGCGCCGGAGCTCGCGCCTAGTACGCCCGCGCCTCCGCCCTTCCTGCGCCCGCCCGGCGCGCTCCCCGAAGCCCGCTTTCGCGAGGCCTGCACGAGCTGCGACGCCTGCATCACCGCCTGTCCGCGCGATGCGGTGCGGCGTGCCGGCTGGGAGCACGGCCCGGAGGTCGAGGGGACTCCCGTGATCCTGGTCGACAAGGCGCCGTGCTGGCTGTGTCCGGACCTCCCGTGCATCGACGTGTGCGAGCCGCGCGCGCTCGAGCCGCTGGCATCCCCGGCGGACGCGCGGATGGGGACGCTCGTGATCCGCGACGGGGTGTGCTTCTCCGAGCGCGGGAGCCCGTGCGAGGTGTGCGTCGAACGCTGCCCCGTGCGTCCCCGGCCGATCTCGGTCTCCGTCGGGGAGGCGCCCGAGGTGGATGTCGACGCCTGCACGGGATGCGGTGTCTGCGCCTACCTGTGCCCCGCCGATGCGCTGGACGTCGAGCCCGTGTCGGCCGTTCGATCCCGGGCCTGAGGCGTCGCGAGCGCCAAAACGCGCGCGCTGCTAAGGTCTTCTCCAATGTTCGTCGCCGTTGAGGGGATTCTCGCGTTCCTGCTCGTGCTCGTCTCACCCCAGGACGGGGACGCCGTGCGCCAGCTCGACGCGGCACGCCTGCGAGTGCTCGAGATCGAGGCGGAGGAGGGTGCGAGCCCGGGCCTGGCGGACGCCGAGCGGGAGCTCGCCGTCGCGCTCATCGACCTCGGCCGATACGACGAGGTCCTCGAGCACTTCGCGCGCGCGCTCGACATCCGACGCACGGCCCTGGGCCGGATGCACCCCGATACCGGCGCCAGCCTCATCGAGCTCGCGTGGTTCCTCACCGAGGGCGGTGCGCTGGACGAGGCCGAGTCCCACTACGCCGAGGCGCTCGCCGTCTTCGAGGCGACACTCGGCGAGGAACACCCGGAGACCGCGCGCGCTCTCGACGGACTGGCCCGGGTCCTGAAGAACCAGGCACGCTACGCCGAGTCCCTTCCGCTCTACGAGCGTGCGCTCAGGGTGAACGAGGCGAGCTTCGGGCCGATGCATCCCGAGACGGCGCTCTCCCTGAACAACCTGGCGGACCTCCACGCCACGATGGGGGACGTCGAGGAGTCCCTCGCCATGTACCGGCGCTCGCTCGAGATCTGCGAGGCGACGCTCGGGCCCGAGCATCCGGACACCGCGGCGAGCATGGCGAACCTCGGGGCGGTGTACGGCGAAGTCGGCGACGAGGTGCAGGCTCGAGCCCTGCTCGAGCGCGCGCTCGTGCTCCGCGAGAAGATCCACGGGAGCGACCATCCGCGAACGGCCGTGACCATGCGCATCCTGAGCGAGCTCTACGTGCGCATCGGCGAGTATGAACCGGCCCGCCGTCTCGCGGAGCGCTCGCTCGAGGTGATGGAGCGCGCGTTCGGTCCGGTTCACCCCGAGACCGCGAGCAGCGCCAACACGCTCGCGAGGTACCACGACCATCTGGGCGACCCGAGGGAGGCGCGTCGGCTCTACACGAACGCGCTCGAGGCTTTCGTGGCCACGCTCGGTGAGGAGCACCCCGAGACCGTGATCTGCATGTCCAACCTGGCCGTGGTCCACTACTACCAGGGGGACCTGCTGGAGGCCCGGCGCCTCATCGAGTACGTGCTGGCCGTCCAGGAGCGCGTCTTCGGCCCCGACCATCCCTTGGTCGCCGGGAGTCTGTGCTCTCTGGCCGAGGTCGTGGAGCGTGGAGATCCGGTGCGGGCGATGGAGCTCTACGAACGCGCGCTCTCGATCTACACCGCTGCCACCCACGCCGATCCGCGGCAGATAGCCTTGACCCAGATGCAAATGGGGCTGCTCCACTTCGTCGAGGGACGTCACGCCCTCGCCGAGGAGCTTCACCGTCGAGCGCTGGAGCTCGCTGTGCGCGAGTACGGACCCGACTACCCCCTGTCGATCCTCGGGATGGGATACGTGGCGCAGACCCTCTCGGGCCAGGGGCGCCTCGAGGAAGCGCGGCCGTTCTTCGAAGCGTCGATCGAGCGCTCGATGCGCGTCAACGGACGGTTTCACATACAGACGAACGCGTTGTCGAGCATCTTCGGGATGGTCCTGCGCGACCTGGGCGAACCGCGTCGTGCCTGGGAGCTGGGCCGCGTGGGGTTCGAAGGGCTCCGCGTGAAGCTCGAGGCGGAGCTCGGCGCCCAGACCGAGTCCGAGCAGTTCAGCGGGCTCTCCGAGGCGTACCTGAGGCTCGGCGTGCTCCTGGACCTGGCGCGAGGTGTGGACGACCGAGAGGTGCGCGTCGCGGCCTACGAGGCCGTGCTCTTCTGGAAGGGCCGCCTCGTCCGGACGATGACCGCCACACGGGAGCAGCTGGCGCGTGCGACGTCCCCGAAGCAGGCCGAGCTCCAGGCAGCCCTCCGTCACTCCCAGTCGCGTCTCTCCACGCTGTTCACGGACATGGGCGGCGTATCCGGGGAGGCCTCGGACCGCGGGGACGACGTGGAGCTGCTCTTGCAGGAGCGGCGGAGCCTCGAGGTCGAGCTGCAACTCCTCGTCGTGCCGACCCTCGAAGCGGAGGCGCGACGGTTCGCCGACCTCGCGGAGCGCTTGCCGGAGAACGGGGCGGTGGTCGATTTCCTCGTGGTCTCCAGCCCGCACACCGCGGCTCGCGAGGGAGATCGTCTCGTGCGCTCGAGCGGCATGGGGACGCCGCGACTCAACGCCTGGATCGTCCGGCACGGAGCCATGGAACCGACGCGACTCGACCTGGGCCCGGCCGGGGTGATCGGTGGAGCGGTCGAGACCTATGTCGGGGCGCTGCGCTCGGCGGTCGGTGGGGAGGACGCCCGGGGAATCCTCATGGAGACGGCGGCGGCTCCGATCGCGGAAGCCGGAGCCGCCCTCGTGTCCGTCCTGTGGGACCCGCTGGCTCCGCACCTGGAAGGCGCCGACTGGATCTGCATCTCCCCCGACGCGTTCCTCGGCGCGTTGCCGTTCGAGACCCTGCCCGGTGAGGACGGGCGACACCTCGTGGAGAGCCGGACCTTCCTCTATCAGCTGGACCTGGCGTCGATCCTGCGCTCGGCGCCCGCGCGCGTCGATGCTCCGCCGAAGCTCCTGACCGTCGGTGGTGTCTCGTTCGGTTCCGGAGAGGGTGGCTCCGCGGACTCGTGGGCGCCGCTCCCCGCGACGGTCCTCGAGACGCGAGGTATCCAGGCGCTGCACGAGCGGACCTTCGAGGTGTCGGGAGAGCGTCTCCACCTGACCGGGGACGCGCCCACGGAGACGCGCTTGAAGTCCACGCTCGCCGACTACGACGTGCTCCACCTCGCGACGCACGGGTTCCTCCGGCCCGAGGGCATGACGTCTCTGTGGGAGACGGCGCGCGGGGGCACCAACTGGCTCGCGATGCCCACGGGATTGGAGACGCGTCACCTGTCGGGGTACCACCCCGGGCTCTTGACCGGTCTGGTCTGCGCGGCCGCGGGCAAGGCCGACGGGGCGAACGACGGCTACCTGACGGCGGAGGAGGTCGGCTGGCTCGACCTCACCGGGGCCGAGCTCGTCGTCCTCTCCGCGTGCGAGACGGCGCTCGGCCGCGCGCGGACCGGCGAGGGCATGATCGGCCTGCGGCGAGCGTTCCACGCCGCGGGCGCGGAGACAGTGATCAGCTCGCTGTGGGCGGTGAAGGACAGGAGCACCGCCGAGCTGATGGGGGACTTCTACGCGAACCTGTGGACGAAGGGGATGGGGCGGCTCGAGGCGCTGCGCGAAGCGCAGCTGGCCATGCTCCGGCGGAATCGCGCGGAGCATGGCCAGCCGTTGCCCTCGACGTGGGGCGCTTTCGTGCTGTCGGGCGAGTGGCGTTAGGCCCTACTCCAGCTTGATCGACGTCGGCGGATCGACGTAGGTCGAGAGGAAGTTCTGGATGATCCCCTGCACTGCAGCGTGGCCGGCGTTGCCGACGGTGACGGAGAAGGTGTGGGCCTTGGCGTCGGTCTTCCCGCTCAAGACCGAGATCGTGGTGACCGGGAGGTCGGGGAACGTCGCGGCGCTGTCCTGGAGGGAGAAGGCGCCGGCCGCGGCGAGCGCCGAGGACAGCCTCCGGACCGCCTTGACGGGAACGCTGACCGTCCGCGTCGAGCCGTCGTTGCCCTGGAACATCCGGAACTCCGAGACGCTCACGAGCCCGTTGTTGTAGACGACGACGCTGTCGTGCACCGGACCCGCGATCGAGCTCCCGGTGACGTCAAAGATGAGCACGGGCTCCTGCACGAAGGCTGCGGCCGCGATGCTCGGGCCCCCGCCACTCACGGCCTGGGCGGAGAGCGAGGTCACACCCCTGAAGTGCGTATTGATGAAGGAGTTGACGATGGCGATCACGTTCCCGTGGGCCGGGGTACCGAACAGGATCGTGAAGGTGTGTGCCTTCGTGTCCGTGCCCGGCTTCATGAACGTGACTGTCTGGTACGGGGTGTCCGTCGCGAAGGCGATGTGGTCGGGGAGCGTGTCCGCACCCGCGGCGTCCAGGTCGAGGACGAGCTGGCTCACCGCCAGCATCGAGATCTGGCGGGTCTCCACGCTGCCGTCCCCGCCGGCGTAGTTGAAGAACTGCGACAGGCTCGCATGCCCGTCGTTGTAGACGACGAAGCTCGTGTGAACGGGACCGGCGATCGTCGAGCCGGTGACGTCGTAGACGAGCGTGGGCTCACGCTTCAGCGCCACGGTCGAGACGGGAGCGAGCGTCGCCGTCATCTGGGCGCCGGCCAGGGTGGCGAGAGAGAGCAGGGTCGCGATCGTGCACGTGACCTTCATCGTTTCCTCCTTCGGTTGGGGTCCGGTCGTAGCGATCCAGGTATACCCGCGATCGGTCCCGGCAGGCGAACGGGAACGGACGAGAAGGTTGCGGGCTGCCGGGCCCCGGGAGACGTCACGATTTCGTGATTTCTCTCCCTCGACTACCCCGGACGGTTATCCGAACCACGCGAGGTGATAACGGTGCCCGCGGCACCTCGGGGGATGGAGGAGCAACACCCCGCGGCCGACCGGCTCGGAGCTCGGCCCGGAGCCTGGTCCGTGACCGGGACCTGGCGGACGACCTGGTCCAGCGGGCCTGGCTTCTCCCCGCGCCCGTCGCGCGCGGTCTCCCACATGCACAGACGAGTCCGGAGAGTCGTGTTCGGGTCCGAGCTCGCGGCATTGGGTCGCTACCTGGCGAACCTAGCTACTGGTCGAGGCTGCCCGCGACGGTCAGGGCGAGGGCTCGTTCGAACGCGGGAGGTCCTCTCCGAGCTCGCGCTGGAAGATGCGAGCTTGCGGGCCGCGCAGCTCGGAATGATCCGGAAGAACCGCGCGGAGCACGGGGACCCGCTGCCCTCGACCTGGGGCGCCTTCGTCCTCTCGGGCGAGTGGCGTTGAGCCCTGACGTGCGGATTCCCTGGCGGCACGCTGCGACGGATCCGGCCGAGTTCTGAGGTGAGTTCGGTCCTGGCGGCATCCTAGAGCCGGATGAGCGACACCCCCCGGCCGACCGTCTCGGAGCTCCTCGAGCACGCGAGCTGGATCCACGTCCTGGCCCGCAGCCTGGTCAGCGACCGGGACCTGGCGGACGACCTGGTCCAGCAGACCTGGCTCGCGGCCCTCGAGTCGTCGCCGCCCGGAGGGTCCTCGCTGCGCGCCTGGCTCGCGCGCGTGTTGCGCAACCGCGCCATCGAATCGCGACGTCGGGGCCAGCGGCGGACGGCGCGGGAGGAAGCGGTGGCCCGGGCCGAGGTCCAGGACCCGGACTCCCGCCTCGACGCGCGCATCTCGATCTACCGCACGGTGGTCCAGGTCGTGAGCGAGCTGAAGGAGCCCTACCGCTCGGCCATCCTGCTGCGCTACTTCGAGGGGCTGCCGCCGCGGAAGATCGCGGCGCGGCTGGGTCTTCCCGTCAAGACCGTGAACACGCGGCTGAACCGCGCGCTCGACCAGCTCCGCTCGAGGTTCGACGAGGACAGCGGGGGCGATCGGCGCACCTGGGTCCTGGCCCTGCTGCCCCTCTTCGCGACGATCCGCGATCGCAGCGCACCGCTCGCGCTCGCGACCCGCGCACAGGTCTGGGTCGCCGGTGTCCTCGCGGTCGGGACGCTCGCCTGGTTCGCGTTCCGCACCCCGGAGATTCCGGCGGCAGCGGAGATCGCGCGGCCGGTGCCGAGCAGCCCGCGGACTCCGTCGACGGCCGACCTGAGGCCGGTCGAAGTCGAACCCGATCGCCGCGTTCCTCCTCCGGAGCTCGACGAATCCCCGGTCCCGCCCGACGCGACGGCGAGCACGGTGGTGGGGCGGGTTCTCGACCTGGCGGGTGATCCGGTGGCCGCGGCGACCGTCGTGTACGAGGCGGGGACGACCCTCCCGGTATTGAGTGAATCGGACTCCGGGGGAGTCACGGTCGGGTTCCTGCCCCTGTCCGGCGTGGAGATACCCGACGTCAGCGCGACCACGGACCCGGCCGGCTTCTTCGCTCTTCGGATCTCCGACCCCGTGGAGTCCGGGAGGATCCGCGTGAGGGCGCCGGGGCTCGTCACCCTCGTGCCGGGCACCGTCAACCCGGACGATCCGGGCTTCGAACACCTGGTCGTGGCGTGCGAGCCGCGGCCTCTCTCCGGCGTCGTCGTCGCCCCGGACGGGAGAGCGATCGAAGGAGCGTCGGTGCAGCTCCTGCTCACGGCCGAGCTCCTGGCCCGCTACGCCCACGCCACGAACCAGACGGGGGAGAGGCGCGTCGCGCGCGTCGGGACGGACGCCCAGGGTCGCTTCGAGCTCCCGTACGCGCCCGACGTGGACGGCACGAAGCTCACCGTTGCTCTTGCGGGTCACCACGCTCGAAACGTCCCGGTGAACGGCGAAGGCGAAGCGCGCGATTCGCTCCGCATCGTGCTCGAGCCCATCGCCGAAACGGGGCCGGTGCTCGCGGGACGCGTCCTGCTCGCAGATGGCGAGCCCCTCCGGGGAGGAGCCGTCTCCCTCGATCACAGGCTGGCCCGGACCGACGAGAGGGGCGAGTTCGTGCTCGACGCTTCCGACGTCGCACCCGGCGCACGCCTGCTCGCCGTGGGGCCAGGCTTGCTGCCGGCGGTCCTCGACTTGCCGGAGGAGCTCCCCTCCTACGTGGAGCTCGTCGTCGATCGTCCCGCGCTCTCCATTCGCGGTCGCCTGCTGAAGGCCGACGGCGAGCCGGTCCGGAGCGGATGGGTGTGGGCCGCGGATCCGACCTTCATCGGACTGCAGCAGCTCCCGCTCTACGCCGAGCAGGTCATCGACGACCTCGCGCACTCCTACTGGCATCGCACGGAGACGGACGCCCAGGGGAACTTCGAGCTCACCGGCCTGATGGAGCGTTCCTACCTCCTGCGTGCCCTGGACCGGGACGATCTGCGGATGATCCTGCTCGAGACGGGACCCGTCTCCGCGGGCGGGAGCGAGGTCGAGCTCCGTCTCCCCACGGACGCGGTCTATCCGCCCGTCCGGGGCCGCGTGACGTCGCCCTACGGCGAGCCCCTCGAGGGCGTGCGCATCGACGTCATGCTCAACGCGTTCGCCACCACGATTCCCGAGACCGAAGAGCACGTGGACTACACCCTGATCGGATCCTCGACCGTCACCGACATCGACGGGAGCTTCGCGTTCCCGCGTGGGTGCGGACGCTTCGAGGTGGACCTCCAGGCGTCCCGCCGGGACACGTTCGGCGGGTTCTTCGCCGTGCCCGAGGAGGGGGTCCCCGACGACCTCGTCATTGTCCTCGGGCGAGCGGTGCGCGTTCGCGTGGAGCTGCAGCACGCGGAGGCGGCGGACGAGGTCTCCTTCCACGCTCCCGACGGCAGCCTGGTCGAACCACGCGAGGTCCAGAACACGAGCGCGAGGCCGATGCTCCGCGCTCCCTTGCCCGGCGGAAGCTCCCAGGTCCTGTGGGTCACCGATCTCGTCGCGGAGGTCCGGCTGTGGCTCCGAGACGAGCTCGTGGCCGAGGTTCCCGTGGAGCTGCTCCCCGGTGACGAGGTGAACGAGCTTCGTTTTTGAGGAATCCGGAACGAGTCGAGGTAAATCCGTCCTTCCCGGCGCCTGTCCGAACAGAGCTCGTCACCCCTGGCCCGAGAGAACCCAACATGTCGATCACACGCATCGCGTTCGCGTTTCTGAGCCTCCCCTCCCTCGCCCTCACGCTCTCCGCGCAGAGCGTGATCGTCGTCGACGACGACGGTGGTCCGGGAGTGGACCACACCTCCATCGCAGACGCGGCCGCCGCCGCCGCCGCCGGAGACACGATCCTCGTGCGGTCCGGTGTCTACGGGCAGGTCTCCATCGACCGTCCGATGGCGATCGTGGCCGATACGGGAGCGACAGTGGGCGTCCAGGGCGTTCTCGCGACCTTCGACACGGGAGGGGAGATCTACCTCCGCGGTCTGAGCGTCGGCGTGTCGTTCGGCCCCACGCTCTTCCTGGCCAACCTGACGGGGCCCGTCTGGGTCCAGGATTGCGTGCTGTCCGGAGGAATCGCACTCGGGGGAGTCGGCGGCGGACCCGCGTTCGAGCTCCTGGGTTGCACGGACGTGATCTTCGTCGACTGCGTCGCCGTGGGCGGGTCCGACGACTTCGGCAGCCCGGTTGCGGCAGGGGCGGTCGTCGGCACGAATGCGTACTTCATGGGTTGCGAGCTGTCCGGGCGCGCCGGAGCGCCGGGGCAGTTCTTCAGTCCTCCCCAGGACGGCGGGGCCGGCCTCTTCGTCACGGGCTCCACGGTCCACGTCGAGGCGACGACCATCCTCGGCGGGGACGGCGGGGCGGCACTGGGAGGCTGCGTCGGCGGACTCGCGGGCGCCGGCGGCACCGGCGTCGAGATGGGGACGGGCGAGCTGCAAACCCACGGCGCGACGATCGCGGGGGGCAGGGGCGGCACCGGCGTGCCCGGATGCACCACCGGCGCGGACGGGATGGACGTCGATCCGGGCACTTCCGGGACGCTCGTCGCCCACCCGGGAACGGCGCGGACGCTCGCGTCGGAAGCCGTCCGCCGCGAGGGGGAGTCGCTCACCATCACGACCCAGGGTGAGCCCGGCGACTTCACGGTGATCGGGATCTCGGCCGAACAGGACCCGCGGTTCGTCGACCCGATCGTCACGCCGCTCCTGATCGCGCAGTCGCCCTTCAAGCCGCTGCGCATGGGGATCGCGCCGGCGAGCGGGACGCTCTCGAAGACGCTGCCCATTCCCGAGCTCGGCCTCGATGCCGCGTTGCTCTACCTGCAGGTCGGGCTCTTCGACACGAGCCTCGAGCTCCTCTTGGGACAGGCGCGGGCCGTCACCCTGCTCGACTCCGCTTTCTGAACGGGGTTCGATAGGCTGGGCCCATGCGGCACAGCCCCCTCGTCCTGGCACTCGTCGTCCTCGCGTACCCCGCTTCCGGCCAGCAGCGCGACCAGGACGGCGAGCGGATTCGCGGCATGGTGATGGACTGGCCGCCCGCGTTCCCGGTCGAGATGATGATCGCCAACGTCGACGACGAGGGCGAGTTCGCCGGCCGTCGCTTCTACTTCGTCGTCGACGAGGCCGAGGAGGCCGACGCGCGCGCGAGGTTCGAGGCCGCGGGGGTCGACCTCGAGCGCGTGCGCTTCCTGCGGTCGTTCGGCTCGGCCGTTCCGGAACCCGTTCCGCCTCCCGGCCCGGTCCGGATGGTCGCGGAGTGGGAGCCGGCCCTGGGCGCGGTCGTCTCCTGGCCGCTGAAGATCCCCGACGAGCTCCTGGTGGAGATCGCGCGCGACGACACGCTCTTCATGCTCGCCAAGCCCGAGCACTCCGCGGACGTGCGCCGGCACGTCAAGGGCCTCGGCATCGACTCCACTCGCGTGCGCTATCTCTCTTCCGACGTCGACTCCGCGTACCCGCGTGACTTCGGCCCGCACCAGATCTTCGACGGCAGACGACGGCTCTCCGTGCTCGACACGATGTTCTCGGGCTGGCCGACGTACCTCGCCGAGCCCGACGGCGACACCTCGTGGTCCTCGGTCTGGTTCGACGGTCCCGGGGACGAGGACGCGCCGCTCGACTTCGCGCGTGCCATGGGGTTCAGCGCCTACCGGATGCCGGCTTTCCTGACCGGAGGGAACTTCCTCGTCGACGGTGCCGGCACCGCCTTCTGCACGCGCGCCCTGGTCGACGAGAACCTCGAGCACATGGACTACGGCGAGCTCGCGGAGCTCGTCGAGCGCTACGCGGGCATCGAGCGCTTCGTCGTCCTGGAGAACACCGAGGGACGCGGCATCCAGCACATCGACTGCTGGATGAAGGTGCTCGACGAGGGGCGCTTGCTCGTCAAGCGCCCGCCCGAGGGCCACCCCGAGCGCGCGAGGATCGAGGCCAACCTCGAGCTGATCGCCGGCACCCGCACGGCGGCCGGCGAGCCGTGGGAGATCCTGCGGATCGATTGCCCGCCGATGGGGGTGGCGACCTGGGGCCCCGAGACTCCGCTCGCGGCCTACACGAACTCGCTCATCCTGAACCGCAAGGTGCTCGTGCCGCTGTTCGGGATCGAGGGCGACGAGGCCGCGCTCGAGACCTGGCGCTCTGCTCTCCCGGGATACCGCGTGGTCGGGATTCCCTACGACGGCTGGCGTCACTTCGACGCGCTGCACTGCCGCGCTCGCGCCGTGTTCGACCCGCACATGCTGCAGATCGGACACCACCCGACGCGCACGGCGTCCGCACCCGTCCGGATCGCGGCCGAGATCGACGACCACAGCGGGAGCGGCCTGATCCCGCACGAGATCGCCGTGTACCACCGTGCAGCGGGTGCGGAGGACTGGACGCGAACCGGGTTCGTGGGGTCGGGGAACGATCTCTTCAGCGCGGTGCTGGAGGGGTATGGCGCCGGCACCGAGGTGGACTACTACATTCGCGCCGAGGACCGCAGCGGACGCGTCGAGACCCATCCGCCGTCCGCTCCCGAGCGCACGCACCGGATCGTCGTCGTCGACTGAACCGAGCGGTCAGCGCGACACGCGCTCGATTCGACCGTCTCCGTCCAGATCGCCGGCGGTCGGGAGAGCGGGCGGCTCCGGCGTTCCGTCCAGGACTCCGTCGCCGTCGAGGTCGGAGAGGCCCTCCGTGAGCTCGAAGGGGCCGCTCGGCGTCCAGGCAGCGAGGCGGCCGCCGTCGTCGAAGCGTCGCGCCGAGAAGCGCCCGTCCGGGCGGATGCCGAGCAGGAGCCGCTCGCCGCTGCGCCCCTCGAGGAGGACGCCCTGCGTCCCCGGCGGGACGGAGGAGAGGAGCGGCCCCGTGGTCCGCGCCAGGCGGGGCCCCTCGTCGAAGCGAAAGATCGTGAGCGCGCCGTCCCCGCGCGCGTCCGTGCGCCAGACGAGGAGCTCGTCGGCGCCGTCCCCGTCCGTGTCGAACACCGCGAGCTCCGTCGTCTCGGGCGGGGCGACGCCGCGCAGGATCGCCAGCTCGTGCGCGTCGCCGTCACCCGCAAGGACGCGGACGTCGCCCGGTCGCGCACGACCGCCGCCGTAGAGCGAGTGGAGCCCTGCCCGGTCGGACTCTCCGAGCCGAGCGCGGTCCGCGGACGGGACCGAGTACATCACGGCCCGCTCGTCCGCGCTGTGGCCGAGGCCGAGGACATGGCCGGTCTCGTGCAGAGCGACCTGGAACAGCGAGAACCCGTCGGCTCCGCCCCAGGTGCGGTCGGCATCGAAGTGGACGAAGGTGGGCGAGAGAGTAGGCCCGGCGTGTGCGGCCGACTCGTCCCGGCCGAAGGGCTGGCAGGCGTCGTGAGTGTCGGTCCGCCAGCCGAACACGACGTCCGCGCCTGCGCTCTCTTCGACGAAGAGGACGACGCCGGTCTTCGACCACGCGTCCAGTGCGCGCTCGACCGCCTCGACGAAGGTCGCGGCGTCGACCGGCCCGCGCTCCGCCTCGATCGCGTAGGTGAGCGCCGTGGGATCGGGCCATCGGCCGCGAACGGTGAAGGAGAAGCGCGGTCCGGGCTCACCCTGCCCGCACGCGAGCGCGACGAGCAGCAGGCCTCCGGCGCGAAGCCGTGGAACATCTGACCCGTATCTCTGAGTCACCCCGCTAGAGATCCTCGAGGAAGAGGATCAACGCGTTCTTGTCCGCCGCGGAGAGCGCGTCGAAGTTCGTGGCCGAGGTCGCGGCCTCGCCCGCGTGGCTCGCGATGGCGTCGGAGAGCGTCTCGGCTCGGCCGTCGTGCATGTAGGGCGCCGTGTGAATCACGCCCCACAAGGGCGGCGTGCGATAGACGCCCGCCTCCGCGCCCGGCTCGACCATTCCGCGGAAACCGGGCGCCATCACCTGATGGCAGAGGAGGTCGGAGAAGAGGTGCACCGGACCGCCCGAGCCCATGAGGCTCGGTACGTGGCAGTCCGCGCAGCCCACCGTCTCGAAGAGGACCTCCCCGACGGAGACCAGCGGGTCGGCGGAGCCCCCGCGCGGCGGTGGGGCGAGGTGGGCCAGGAAGAAGTCCATGTCGTCGAGCTCGGCCTGGGTGAGCTCGGGGTCGGCCACGCCGTCGCCGTCGGCGACGAGGGCGAAGCCGCGACCGCCGTCGGGCGTCGTGATCCCGCACTCGTTCGCCATCGCGTCGCGGATGAAGTCGGCGATGTTCGGGACCTGGGCCTTCCAGCCGAAGCGCCCGACCTCCAGCGCGGGTCCGCCGGTATCGATCCTGCGCGCCCTTCCTGCGATCCCGTCCCCGTCGAGGTCGAGCGGGTCGTCGCGCAGGAGGATCTCGGCGTCCGGTATGGACTCGATCAGTCCCGAGCCGAACAGCGCCGGGGTCTGGCGCTGCTCGAAGACGTCGGTCGTGGCCTTGGGGTACTCCTCGCGTCCCAGGACGTAGGGCGGACGGAGCTTGCTGAGTCCCTGACCGCCAACGGGATCGACGAACGGTCCCGCTCCGCCCGCGTCGGAGCCGAAACGCGACACGTTCAGCTCGAGCCCGCCGGCGCCGCCGAGCACCGGGTCCTGGTGGCAGGCGCGGCAGCTGTCCGCGTTGAGCTCGGGCGTACCCAGTCCGTCGCTCTTGTGGAAGTTCCGGTCGAACTGGGCCCGGCCGCGCTTCCACTGATCGATCTCGGCCGTGTCGAGCATGCGCGACGGACCGCCGAAGGCGCCGGTCGCCGGCACGGGAGCGTCGACGCCGCCTTCGCCCTGGGCGGCGGTCGAGAGGGCGAGGCAGCTCGCGAGGACGAGGCCGTGGAGCGCGTTCATCACAGGTGCTCCAGGAAGGCGATGATGTCCGCCCGCTCGGCGGGTGTGAGGGCCAGGAAGTCGTCGCGGATCGTCTCGGCCTCGCCGCCGTGCAGCTCGATCGCCTCGGAGAGCGTCTCCGCACGACCGTCGTGGAGGAAGGGTGCGTGCATCGACACACCCCACAGGGGTTGCGTGCGGAACTCGTCGCGCGAGCCCGCGGCCGAGCTGAACGCGAACTGCGGGAGGCCGAAGTCGATCCCGTCGGAGAGGTCGGGGCCCATCTCGTGCAGGAGCAGGTCGGTGTATGCGTCCACCGGTCCGCGCGAGGAGGGGAGGCTCGGAACGTGGCACTTGACGCAGCCGAGGTCCCCGAAGAGCTCTTCTCCGCGCCGCGCGGCGTCGTCGAAGGGCTTCCTCCGCGGTGGCGCGAGGAAGCGCGTGAACGCGATCAGGTCCCCCAGGTCAGCGGTGCTGATCTCCGGGTCCGGAACGCCGTCCGCATCGCTCGTCGGCAAGTCACCGCCCGTTGCCTGCGGCCGGGGACTGGCGCTCACGATCCCGCCGGCACCGAGGAAGGCGTTGCTCGTGATCCCCATCTGGTTCTGGAGCGGTGCACGTGTGAAGCGCTCGATGTTGTTCGACTGTGCCTTCACGCCGAACCGCCCGATCGGACCGCCGTCCGTGTTGAACCTCCCGCTGATCCCGTCGCCGTCGGCGTCCTCGGGGTCGGCGTTGGACTGGATGGTGGCGTTCGACACTAGCTCGAAGAGCCCCACGCCGAAGATCGGGACGGTGTTGCGCTGCGCGACCAGGACCGGCTGCCCGAACGCATTCTTCGGGATGACGAAGCGACCCCCTTCGAGGCCGAAGGTCGCGGAGCCGTGCGGCGGCGTGCCGAAGGCCGGGACGATCGGACCGATCAGGTCCGGGAGGGGGGACTGGATCCCTGCGAACTGGCGGTGGGCGATGTAGAAGTTCCGGTAGAGCCCGGAGGAGCCTCCCGTGCGCGGCGTGCTGTGGCAGGAGGCGCAGGACGTCGCGTTGTAGAGGGGCCCCAGGCCCTCGCTCGGGCGAAAGCGCTTCTCGAAGAGGGCGCGTCCGCGCTCGAAGGCCGCGCTCTCGGCGGCCGAGAGGCCCTGGATCGGGTCCCCGAGCTCGAAGGTGGGGCCGCCGCCGCCCGACGAGCTCTCGTCATGGCAGGCGGAGTGGATCACCACGAGGAGCACGGCCACCGCGGCCGCGAGACCCCTCGAGACCGATCCTCCGGTGGCCTGTTCGAGAACCTTCACCATATGAAGAGTTACCCCAGGGAGCGCCGTTCGGCAACGCGCCCGGACCGCTTTGGAGCGACGTCGCGGTCTGGAGGTTCCGCGCAGCCGGAAAAAGAGGCTCAACGCGGAATCGCGAGTGCGGGCCGCACCCCCGTGGCTCCGCCCGAGGAGTGCGGGCCGCGGGCATCGCGGGAAGCGGAGCGCGCTGCGGCTCCGGGGGAGTCGAAGCCCCCTCCACGGGCGACGCGCTTCTCCGCCGTCGTCCGTGTGTGCTTCGGGTCCAGCTCGAATCCCCGGAAGTAGGCCTTGGTGACGTAGCCGTCGGAGACCCACTCCCAGACGTTCCCGTGCACGTCGTGCAGGCCGAACGGGTTGGCGGGAAAGCTCCCGACACGGCAGTGCATCACGGAGCCGTCCCGGAGCGACTTCTCGTAGGTCCAGTGCTTGGGGCCGCCGTTTCGCCTGGCAAACCCGTCGGCCAGGTTCGCGACCTTGCCGAGCTCGCGGAGCTCGTTCCCCGTCCACCACGTCGTGTCCGTACCCGCGCGCGCGGCGTATTCCCACTCGGCCTCCGTCGGGAGCCGGAGCCCGAGCCGCTTGAGGACCTTGATGCTGCGCGTGTGCGTGATGCTCTCGACCGGATGGAGCCTGTCGAACTCGTGCCCGGCGAACGTGCTTCCCGGGGGGTGGGTGCTCGGGTTGTTTCCCGTCGCGTGCATCCACTGCCCCTGGGTCATCTCGTACTTCGAGATCATGAAGGGCGAGAGCTCGACGTCGTGTACAGGGCCCTCGTCCGCCTGCGCGGCTGCGTCGTGGTGCGGCAGCTCTTCGAACTCCGACTGTGCACCCATGCTGAAGATGCCCCCGGGCAAGAGGACGAAGACCAGCGCCATCCCCTCGGTCCGAACCAGTGCCCCGGTCTTCGGGTCGCGCTCCGGCGCGTTGCCCGTCGACGTGAGCGCGAACTCCCAGAGACCTGATTCGGGATCGCGGCCGAGCGGGAGGAGATCGGCGTGCGGTTGGAGCGACAGCCTGCGGACCGAGGTGATGGCGCGGTCCCAGCGCTCCTGGTGCGTGCCGCTGAGCATCACCTCCTCGCGGGGCGGGCCCGTCGGAGCGTCCTCCTCCGGCACCGGGAGCTCTCCGCGATAGAGGACCGCCGACCCACCGCCGTGACCGAGCAGGACGCCCGCAGTCGGATCGCCCGTGTCGAGCTCCCCCCGGACACGCTCCAGCAACTCGCGGAACGAGACGGCGCCGTCGCCGTCGAGGTCGGCCGGCAGCGCCTCGCCGAAAGCGGCTGCGAAGGCCTTCGCGAACTGCGAGGGAGCCCGATCGAGAGGTGCGTGTCCCGAGCACAGGAACTCGCGCGCGCGGAGCGACAGGTCGTGCTCCTGCGGCGGAGTCCAGGCGAGCCCCGACAGGTCGAGGTCCGCGTCCAGGAGGACCAGGACGTGGCGCGCATCGAGCTCGTCGATGAGCACCGAGAGCTCGTCGAGGTCGATCAGGGTCGCGGGGTCCAGGGTGCCGTCCGCGTTCCGTCGAGCGTCCGCGGGGACGAGGTGACGCACCCTCCTGCCCTCGGAATCGGTGCCCTCGAGCGCGGTGCCGGAGAACCAGACCACGGAGAGCTGGTCCTCGGACGGGGCCTCGTCCGGTCCGGGCTGCAGCTCCGCGAGGGCGTCGAGGATCCGCGCGCGGGTCGCCGTGCCGTTCACCAGGAGCTCGACCTGGTCGAACTCGAGCCCCTCGACGAGGACCTCGCGCACGGCGTTCGCGCTCTGCGTCGCGCCGGAGAGGCCCTCCTCCGCGGGCTCGCCGACCGCGATCAGGAGTGCTCGGCGCCTGCCGTAGCCGTCGACGGGTCCGGAGGTGGACGGGGCGATCGGCGGTAGCGACGTCAGGAGGAGGACTGCCCAGAAGGGGGCCATCCGGGTCACCCTACAGTCTCTCCCCGAAGTCGACGAGTTATGTAGGACGGCTCCCCGGGCGGGCTCGCTCCCATTGAAGTTCCTCTCCATCGTCCTCTTCGCGATCGCGGCTTCGGTCGTCTACGGGGTCTCCCACGACCAGGTCGCGCTGCGTCTCTGCGTCGAGTACGTCACCGTGGGACGAGCCGGTGCGGTCACGACCGAGGACCCGG
>JAJDET010000126.1 GCA_029259655.1 Planctomycetota bacterium | reverse complement strand
CCGGAGCCGGAGCTCGTGCGCGCTCTTCGCGGCCCTGTGCGCGCCGATCGAGTACAGGACCGCGACGCCGAAGAGAACCATGTTCGCCATGCGGCCGCGATCGGTGAACCAGCCGATCCGGCGAGTCTCGTCGTCGAGCGTCCCGGCCAGGTGGACCTGGATCAGCACGGCGACCAGGACCATGGTCACGGTGCCGGCGACGCGCCGCACGACCTTCCCGCCGCGCGCCAGCGACGCGAGCACTGCGACCGCCAGGCCAACGATCAGCGAGCTCCGCGCGATCTCGCCGGCCGCGGCGGCCATGCGCAGCTCCGTACGCGCCTGGTCGCTCCCGTGCGCGACACGCTCCATCACGAAGAAGACCAGGCATCGCGCGGACGCGAGGACCAGGGCCGACCACAGTCCGAGCGCGACGACGCGGAGGACGGCGGTCGTTCTACCGGCGCCGTCGTCCGGCGGCTCGTCGGTCAATTGGCGCGGGCCTCCAGCGCGGCGATCTCGACGGCGGACAGGATGCCGTCCTTCTCACGGTCCAGCGCGTCGAGCAGCTGGACCAGATAGGGCGCGACCTCGGTCCGCGACACGCCGCCGTCGCCGTCCCGGTCCATCGACTGGATGCGCCGCAGGAGGTTCAGGGCCCCGTTGTCGCCCTCGTAGCTCCGGAAGGGCCGGCCGGCGGACACGAGGTGGAACCACGCCACGTCGTCCTCGTTCACGGGGACGGCGTCGAAGATCAGGCTCCCCATCTCGTCCGTGGACTCGAGGCCCCAGGCGATCCGCCGCGGGGGCGAGAAGGGGTTGCGCGGGTTCATGTCCGAGTTGTCGTAGATCAGCTCGACGTCGACGATCGTCCCGGCGGGCAGGAAGATGGGCTCCTCGTACTCGTACCAGCCCTGCCAGTTGAAGTCCCAGTCGTCGATGTAGAGCAGGGGCTCGGAGCGTCCGTCGGGGTACGTCGCGCGCCCGATCATCTTGGAGCAGATGTAGTGCGCGTGGCCGCCGACGTTGATGAGCTGGATGTCGACCGGGATCTCGAACGAGTCGGTGACCGGGTAGTGGGCCTCTCCGGCCGGGATGTCGATGCCCCAGTAGGACCCGTACTCCGGCGGGACCTGGAACTCCATCAGCGTGCGCTCCGGCGGGGCGTCCGCGAAGTAGATCCCGAGCGTGGTCTCCTCGCGTTCCGCCTTGCCCGAGGGGTGGAAGTGGGTCTGCAGGACGAGGTCGGCGCCCTTGGGGAGCGGCATCGCGAGCCCGTCGGGCAGGTGCCGCGCGGTTCCGCCGACGGCCCACCCGCCGAGGTTCCCCGTCGCCTGGAAGACGAAACCGTCGAAGCCCGGTCCGGCATCCCTCTCGTCGAGCTTGCGCGCGCGCCCGCTGTCGTCGAGGAAGTAGAGCACGTGGTGCACCACGGGCCGCGCCGAGGGGCGCACCTCGACGGCGGTGACCCACTTGTCCTCGTCGAGACCGAGGGGCAAGACGAAGTTGCGGTAGATGTCGGGGCCGTCGGCGGGAACCGAGTAGGCCGCGTCCATCTTCACGACGAGGTCCGGGTCGCCGAGCTGCCAGCCCGACGTGAACTCGGGCAGCTCGGGCGTCTTCGCCGGATCGCCCTCTTCCATCCCGCCCTCGACCCAGCGTCGGATCGTCTCGACCTCATCGGTGGTGAGGTAGTGGGAGTCGCGGAACTCGCCGAACCCGGGCTCGGGCTGCCAGGGCGGCATGTAGCGCGTCTGCGTCACGAGCTGGATCATCCGTCCGCGCTTCTTGACGTCGCCGTAGTCGAGCAGCGGGAAGGGCGCGGCCTCGCCCGGCCGGTGGCAGGACGCGCAGTTCTGGAAGACGATCGGCGCGACGTGCTCGGCGAAGGTGACGGGGGTCGTCTCCGAGCCGGCGACCGGGCTTCCGGCCAGGGCCGGGGACGCGAGTGCAAGGAGGGCGACGAGGCGCGGGAGACGATGGGTCATGGCGGGGTCCTGGTGAGAGGCTCTCATGGTCGGGGTGGGGCGGACGCCTGGCAAGCGGGAAGACCTTGCGTTGGCCCCGGCGGCGGTATTTGCCGTCGTACGCCCGGATTCAAAGGGGGTCGGGCATCAGGCATCCGACGGCGCGGGTCCTGGGGGCCGCGACGTCCCGCCCCTCGAGGACGGCCGTGAGCGCTGCGCGCAGGTCGCGGTCGCGCGGGAACCGGCGCTTCCGCCCGAGGTCGGCGTACAGGTCGTCGATGCGTCCGAGGTAGAGGAGCTCGCCCGAGTCGTCGAGGAGCGCGGCCTCGGGCGTGACGGTCGCGCCGACGACCCGGACCAGCTCCTGGTCGGGGTCGAGCAGGATCGGGAGCTCGTGCCCGTAGTCCCGTGCGTGCTCGCGCGCGAGCTCGACGGTGACCTCGGGGTCCACGTGCACGAGGAAGAACCGCACGGGATCGTCGGCGTGCTCGCCGGCGATCGAGCGGATCTCCGGCGCGTAGCTGTTGGCGATCGGGCAGTCGGTCGTGACGAAGAGCAGGACGTGAAAGGTCCCGGGAGCCGGCGTGAGCGGACGCAGGCCGGTCTCGGCCTGCCATTCGATGGTGGGCGTGCCGTCAACGGCTGCCGTATTGCAGCCGCTCACGATTGCAATCACCGCCGCGGTTGCCATGAGCCGGATCACACCTCGATTGGACCGGCCCCCGGGAGCCGAAGCAACCCGCCGGACGCGGGCTCGGCCCTCCTCAGTCCTGCCTGACTGCCTGCAGCGGATCCAGCCGCGAAGCGCGCCAGGCGGGGATCAGGGCGGCGAGGAGCGTTGCTGCGAGCGTCACGACCAGGATCAGCGCCACTGCGCTCGGTTCCACCCGGCTCGGGATCGTATCGAAGAGGTACAGGCTGCGGTCGAGGATCGGGAAGCCCAGTACCGACGAGAGCCAGGCCTCGATCGAGTCGATCTCGATGGCGCCCCAGGTCCCGACGACGGCGCCCGCGGTCGCGCCGAGGAAGACGTCCCACGCCGCGATCCACAAGAACATCGAGACGACCGCACGCGGCGTCGCACCCAGCGCCGAGAGGATTCCGATGTCGCGACGTTTCTCGTTGACCATCATCGAGAGGATGGCGAAGACCGTGAAGCCGGCGACGATCAGGACCAGGCTGAGCAGGATGGCCATGATGCTGCGCTGGTTCTCGATCGAGCCCAGCAAGGGCGCCCGGTAGGTCTCCCACGTGCGGACTTCGGGCATTCGCTCCGAGCCGAGGATGAGTCCGCGTTCCTCGAGCGTCGCCGACATCTCCGCGCAGAACATCTCGGCGTCGCGCTCGTAGTCGTGGAGCAGGACCGAGACCTCGGTGTAGCTGCGCGCTCCACCGAGGAGGTCGTAGAGGTCGCTGCGCGCGAGGTAGATCCGCGAGAGGTCCGCCTCGTTCTGGCCGAAGCGGAAGGTCCCGACGACGGTGAAGCGGCCGGTGCGCTCCTCGACGCCGCCGCCGTCGCTCTGGTGGGGCAGTGCGGTCAAGACCTCGATCACGTCACCGCGTTCGAGCTCGAGGGCGCTGAAGAGCTGTTCACCGACGATGGCCCCCGGCGGACCGTCGGCCGGCAGATCGGGTGGCATCCGGAAGGGGAACAGGGGGTCTTCGACGCGAACCCCGTTGCGCGGCACGCCGGCGATGGCGGCGTGGAGCTCGGTGACGTCGTACTCGTCCAGGACCGAGCCCGGTTCAGCGGCGCGCTTCTCGCCGGTGCGTACGTCGACACCCACGAGCTGGACGCCGGCCAGGGTGGCCGAGCCCGTGCGGGCGAGGATGCCGCCCGACGAGTCCCCTTTCCCGCTGCGCCCCACGAATCCCGGTCGATTGAGGATTCCGAAGTACGAGAGCCGCAGCGCTGCGGCACGGACGCGGTCGTCTTGGTGAAGGGCGGCGAGCAGCTCGTCGGGTGAGTCCCGCACCGCGGCCCCGCTCATGTGTCGCAGGAAGATGGGCGTGATGACCACGTCCGACAGGCTCCCGCGCACGATGCGCCGGCTCTCCTCGAGGAAGCCGGTCATGATCGAGAGGATCATGATCAGGGCTCCGACGGCGAGGAACAGCCCGACGATCGCGATCAGGTTCGTGCGTCGCCGCACGAGGTAGCGCCAGGAGAGGAGGTAGCGGAACACGGTGGGTGGTGGGGTTTGGCGCGCCCGCCAGGACTCGAACCTGGGACCGCCGGATTAGAAATCCGGTGCTCTATCCAGCTGAGCTACGGGCGCTCGCCGCCGGCGAGCCTAGCCCGGGTCCCACGGGCGGTCCAGCGCACCGGGGCGCCTGCAATGAGTCGTGCGCGCTTCTCCCCGCAGTGCCGTGACTCTCCGCGCACGGGCGGATGCCCGCGCGCGCGAGGAAGGCGCCTCAGCGCCGGTCCCTCGTGAGCCGACCGCCCTAGGCGATGTCGGCGTGTCTCGATCAGGTCGTTCCTCCCGCCGGAGGCATCGCCGCGGGTACCGCGGCTTCATCGGTATGGGGTCGAGGTGCATCGCAGCCGCGTGTCG
>JAJDET010000125.1 GCA_029259655.1 Planctomycetota bacterium | reverse complement strand
GACGTGCGCGTGCGTCTGCTGCCGATTCCGGCCGGTGTGGACATCGCGGACCTCCGAGCCGATTTCCTCGCAGCCTCGACCGGCAGCTTCGAGTCCGTGTTTGCGCCGGGCCCGGGCGTCATCCCCGAGTGCTTCCTCCAGGTCTCGCCGATTCCCGGGAAGCCACCCGTGGCCGATATCGACCTGCAGCCGCAGGTCACGATCCGGTTCAGCGAGCCGATGGACCCGAACTCGATCACGCCGCACGACACGTTCCGGCTCACACGTGAGGAGATGGGGACGCCGGGACCCGAGCCACGCGACATGATCGTGGCCGAGGTCACGGCCTCGCCCGACCTGCGCGAGTTCCGCTACGCACCCGTGACCGCGCTCAGGCACGTGGCGAGCTCGGGAGCCAGCCGCGACTACTTCCTGAACCTGGTGGGCGGGGAGGACGGCGTCACGGATCTGGCCGGCAACGGACTGAACCAGACGCTGCCCGAGGACATGCGCCTGCTCGTCGATCAGAGCCTTCCGAACAGCCTGACGGGTGGGTACGTCCTGAACTTCGACGAGGTGGACGAGGACCACAACTCGCCCCTCGCGTTCGATCCTTTCCCCGAGATCCGCGGGCAGTTCAGCTACGACCTCGAACAGGGGAAGATCCTCCCGCGGCCCGTGACCCGGGACGCGCGACCGGCCGACCGCACTGGACCCCTGTACGCGGTCATGACGCCGACCGGGGCGCCGATCATCACGCCGCTGTCGCCGCGTGGGAGCCGCATGCAGACGGTCTGGCGCTACGCCGACGTCGGCTTCCAGGTCCTCGACGAGGGCACGGCCAACGTGGACGTCGAGGGCCTCAGCTGGGCCCCGTTCGGCGGGGCGATCACCTCGGACTTCTTCACCAGGTTCGAGATCCTGTTGACCCACTCCCGCCGGCTGCCGGACGAGTGGACGATCCCGATCACTCAGGGGGGGGGCGGCTACTCGGACTTCCCGAACTCCGGGCTGGGCGATCGCTTCAACTTCAACAACTTCAAGGACCCCACCAATGCGACGGTGATCGTGCATCCCCGTAACCGGGGGTACTTGCTCACGCCAAGCATGGTCTTCGACAGTCCCTCCACGCCGGGCATGAGGCTGATGCCTTACCCGCTGAACAGGGGCATTCCGGTGGAGGACTTCGAGTACTACACCTGGCGCGACACGTCGATCACCGGCAAGGGTGCGAGCGGCGGCTTCGGCGCCGACCTCAAGGCGCTCGTGACGGTCGGGGGGCTCTGCAACACGACCTTCTCGACCGTGTACGAAGCCACCGCCGTGCGGTCGCTCGGCTTGCCGCTCCTCATGGACTTCAAGTGCTTCCGGGACGACTCCGCCATCGGGCTGAACGGACTGGTCACTTCCTTCGCCCTGGCGACCACACGCCAGCCGATCTTCCGGGTCTTCTCCACGGGCGGCAACAACGCGAAGGGTTCCCCGATCTTCGTCAACGCCGACGACTCGGGGCAGGCCAAGGGAGGAATCACGCCGGGCGGGGCGTCGACGCCCGGGGACGACAACACCGTGATGATCGGCCAGCTCGATCTGGTCGTCCGCGTCAGCCGTGTGCACTCGGTCTGGCACGACACCATGACGTCGAGCCCCGGCTTCGCCGATTTCCTCGACCCCATCATCGAACCGCGGCCCGAGCAGCTCCCGACCGGCACGAAGGTCACGCTCGCGTTTCGCGGCGCGACCAGCGTGACGGGATCGGACGCCGGCAACGCGCGCCAGTACGATGCCTACGGCGATCCGCTCGTCACCAGGATCGTCGCCGGTCCCGACTGTCCCAACCCGCTCGCTCCCGGCAGCGATACCAATTCGGTGCTGGTCCAGACCCAAGCGAAGATCAACGTCACCTTCTTCCAGAGCGCCCAGTGGCGGCCGATCCACAGCAACGACGGCGCGCGTTTCCTCCAGACCCGCGTCACGTTCGTCTCCAACGCCGCGACCGGCCTGACGCCGGAGCTCTCGACGCTGGCGATCGCGTACGAGCAAAGATAGGACGGCGGGGAGCCATGTGATCGGGACGCTGTGCCCTACGGGGGGCGCAGACGGTGCTGTGCGCCCGGCCCAGCTCGCCGCAGGTGCCAGGAAAGAGAAGGCGATCGGTTCGCGGGGGAATCCCCTCAACCGCGCGTGCGGATCGACCGAGAGGCTCCAGGGGAATCGCGCTGTCTCGCGGGCGGGGTTCCGTCCTTCGGAGGGAGAACATGCCGTCGACCGACGTCTACCTGGCTCGCCAGCCCATCCTGAACCGGCGCCTCGAGCTGCATGGCTACGAGCTCCTGGCCCGCGTCGGGCCCGAGAACTCCTTCCAACCGAGCGACGACCCGAGGGAAGCGGAGGCGGCGTCGATCGACGTGCTGCACGCCAGTATCGACGTCTTCCAGCTCGAGACGCTCGCGAACAAGAAGCAGATCTTCGTCAAGGCGACGCGCTCTCTGCTCCTGTCGAACCTCATCGAGGTTCTCCCCATCGAGCAGACCGTGATCGAGCTGCTCGGGACGGTCACGCCCGACGCGGAAGTTCTCGAGGCCGTGCGAAGGTTGAAGCGAGCCGGCTACGGAATAGCTCTCGACGGCTTCGTCCCTCGTCCGGAGCTCGAACCGCTCGTCAAGCTCGCCGACATCCTGAAGATCGACTTCCAACGGACGCTCGGGGAGGAGCGCAAGGCGATCCACGATGACATGGCGGGCGACGGCAGGATCCTGCTGGCGGAGAAGGTCGAGACGCAGGAAGACGTCAAGGAGGCCATCGAGCTCGGGTACTGGCTCTTCCAGGGCTTCTTCTTCTGCAAGCCCGAGATGTTCCACGACACGGAGCAGCCGGGCTGCAGGATCAACTCCCTGAACCTTCTGCAGGAGCTCGGCAAGGGAGAGCTCGAGCTCGACCGGATCGAGGAGATCTTCCGACGCGACCCCACGCTGTCGGTGAAGCTCCTCCGATACCTGAACTCCGCCGCCTTCGGCCTTCGCAACCCGATCACGTCGATCCGGCAGGCCCTTGTTCACCTGGGAGAGCGCTCGCTCCGGCGTTGGGGCGCGATGACGGCCATGGCGGGCCTCGGGAACGACAAGCCGTCCGAGCTCGTCACGACGACGCTCGTGCGCGCTCGCTTCATGGAGATCCTGGGCCACCTGGCCAGCGCGATGCGCAACCAGGAGACCTTCTTCCTGGTCGGTCTCCTCTCGACGCTGGACGCGATGCTGGACCGCCCGCTCAAGGATGCGCTGGCCGAGATCTCCGTCGCACCGCAAGTCCGTGAAGCGCTCCTCGGTGACGACAGCCGGCTGAGCAGGACTCTGGGATTGGTGACGGCCCATGAGCGAGGGCGCTGGGACGCGGCGGAGGAGTTCGCAGGCAGGCTAGGCCTGACCGAGTCGGGAGCGTCGGGTCTCTACCACCAGGCGATTCAGTGGGTGGACGGCGCGCTCGCCCACGGCGAGGTCGACCAGGCGGCCTGAGGCAGAAACGGCGCGGGTTCGTTCGCCCGTTCCCGGATAGCGTGGCCCGCTCCACCTCCCGGTTCCCTCCTGCCCGACATCGAGTTGCAGCCGGTCGTGCAAGGTGCGCGCTGAGAAGCACGCCGCCGACGACGCAATGCTCATCTCCTTCCCGAAGCGCTTCATCATCCTCCACATCCAGAGGACGGCGGGCCCGCTGGAGCGCGCGTCGACTTCGAGATCGCGCGCAACAAGCGGTTCCAGCACGAATTCGTGCTGGGCCGAGACGGAGAGTTCCTGGTCCAGTTCATCGGCCGGTTCGAGCACCTGCACCGCGATCACGCGAGGCTCTGTGAAGAACTGAACGTCGAGCTCTTCGGCTACGACTTCGACGGCGTGGCTGGAGACGTGCAGCTGGCGCAGCCTTCCATCGCGCGCCGACCCTGAGCGAGGGCTAGCCGGCCGCGAGGCCCGCCGCGACCAGGGAATACAACGCGAGCCAGGAGGCGATCACTCCGGCCAGCCAGATCCAGTGGATCCGGGTCGGGACCTGCTTGCCCCACCAGCGGGGTCCTCGAACCACGGTTCTGTGGGTGCTCACGCGTCTTTCCTCGGCCTCGGTCGGTTCTCTCTCGCCTCGTTGCGAGCGGCCTCTACGGCTCCAGCCTTCCTTTGTTTGCTACCGGAAACCTCCGAATTAGGATCCGACGATCGAGGGCACGTCAGGCCACCGGGAGAGGCGGTGCTCTCACCTTCGTGGAAACGGTTTTGCGTCGGTCGCACCGATCCGTCGCTTCAGTGGGTGCTTTCCGGAGATCCTGATTGATCCGAATCGTCAGAAGCCGACCAGGCGCGTGAAGCCGAAACCCAGCGCGGCGGCCAGGGGCAGCGTGGAGGTCCAGGCCAGGAGGATCCCTCCGATCAATCGCCAGCGCGCGGTTCCGTTCAGGATTCCGATCCCGAAGAGGCTTCCGCAGGTCACGTGCGTCGTGCTCACCGGCATGCCGAGCTTGGAGGCGAAGAGCACCAGCAGGGCGGAGACGATGTTCGCGCTGAAGGCCTGTCCGTCGTTCATCTCGGTGATCCCGAAGCTGACCGTCCTTGCCAGCCGGCGCCCCGCGAACAGCCCCCCGGCCGCGATGGCGATCCCGCAAGTGACGGCGGAGATCCCGTGCGTCAGGCCCGCGGTGGCGATCAAGACCGCGGAGATCTTGGCCGTGTCGTTCAACCCGCGCGCAAAGCTCAGCACTCCGGCAGAGAGGACGTGCGCCACGTCAAGGCCGCGCTGGGCGCTGATGCCGAGTACGTGTCCGTCGTAGCGCTCGCGGCAGGACTCGATCTCGTCGGCCGTGAGGGTCATCCCGGTTGCCGCCAGGACGAGGCTGCCGTCGGCGTGCACGGACACGGGATGCATCTCCCTGCCGATGCATATGCAGGTACGGTGACTCACGCCCGTTGCCCGCCGCATGCGACGGAAGAAGAGGTAGACGAGCGAGGTCAACGCGATCGCGACGAGCGGCGACACGAGCAGGGGACCGAGGAACCTCTCGAGGACCGCGCCGCCGTCGAGCCCGCCGGCGCCAAGGCCGATGCCCGCGATCGCTCCTACCAGGGCGTGCGTCGTCGACACCGGCAGGGCGAGGCGCGTGGCCGCGAGGACGGTCAACCCCGCCGCGAGCCCGACTCCCAACGCGAAGGACGGGGCCTCGGCGACTCCCGGGTCCACGATGCCCGCGCCCGTGAAGCGCTGCGTCAACTCCGTCGCGAGCACGGCCGAGGCGGCCGAGCCCAGGAAGGTTGCGAACGCCGCGAACAACAAGCCGGCGCGCAGACCGATGCGACCACTGCCGATCAGAGAGGCGACACCCTTGGCGTTGTCGTTCGCACCGTTGGCGAAGGCGAGCAACGTGGCGGTCTGGGCCGCGATCCAGGCGGGTATCAGCACGTGACAGTCGGGTTTCGCAGCCTCGGTCGCGAAGCGACTGCCGCGCTACGGATCCCGTCGAGGCCGGTGACCCTCTTCGGAGACCGGCGAGAGGGCGCCGTCTGAGGACGATCAGCCCGTCCGCGTCCGGTCCTGGTCGTCGCCGTCGTCCGGCATGCTGACCGTGCCGTCGTCGAGGCCGTACTTCGCGGCCGAGGACGAACAGGTGCGCAGGGTGAACGCGGGGACGATCGCGAGCGCGAAGAGCGGCAACATCAGCCTCAGCGGACGCCGCGTATCGAGCAACGGGCAATCGGGGTCGTGGGTCTCGCGCTCGAGGGACGTGGGCTCGAGCCCGAGCGGTGCGGCGCGCTGACCGGTGGCGCTGCAGAACGCACAGCGCTGCGGGCGTTTCCGGGCCGCCAGAGCCGGGAGAGGTTCCATTTCGAGGGACTCCTTGACGGATGCCGGAAACGGGGGGCTAATACAACTCCCTAGTTCCCCCCCGGAACCTCGAAGCGGCGGGCATCCGACCTCCACTCCTTGCGCCGGGGGGGAGCGGAACTGGCCTTCCCAGTCAAGCTCGGCTGGAGGAGCTCCGGCGATCACTACTTTCTTCCGGGAACCCCGCCCGCGTCCTGTTAACAGGAAGGCGACGGCGCTACCCACCCCTGCCGGGGGGGGTGAGCCGTGAGCCGCGGGCTTCACTCCACTCCGGTGGTGCCCCGGGCCGGCCCGCAGGACGACCCGCAGCTCATTGCCGGCCGGTACGAGTTCCTCGAGCGCCTGGACCTCGGAGGCACGAGCCGTGTCTGGCACGCCCGCGACCTTCTGACCCACGAGGCCGTTGCGGTCAAGGTCCTGCCCCCGCTGGAGAGCGATCTCCTGCTCGCGCTGCGCAGCGAGGTCTCGGCCCTCCGCCTGCTGCACCTGCCCGGGGTCGCGCGGCTGCGCGACGAGGGCATGGAAGGCGAGCGACCCTTCGTCGTCACCGACCTGGCCGAAGGCTGCCCCTTCCCGGGCGCCGGCCTCAAGCTGACCTGGACCTCGATCCGCGACACGGTCATCGCTCTGCTCGAGACGCTCGCGCGCGTTCACGCCGCCGGGATCGTTCACCGCGACTTGAAGCCGAGCAACGTGCTCGTGGACGCGACGGGTCGTCCCCTCGTGCTCGACTTCGGCCTGTCCGCCGGCCGCGCGATCGGAACCGGGATCGATCCCGACCACCGCCCGGTCGGCACGGCGTTCTACGTCGCACCGGAGCAGATTTGCGGCGAGCTCACGGATGCGCGCGCCGACCTCTACTCGCTCGGTGTGATGATCTGGGAAGTGCTCGCGGCGCGCGGTCCCCAGGAGGGGAAGGTCGCCGACGAGATCCTTCAACAGCGTCTGCACGAGGCGCCGCCCCCGCTCCGAACGGTTGCTCCCCACGTTCCGGACGACGTCGCCGAGACGATCGACCGGCTCGTCGCTCCCGATCGGAGCGCTCGTCCGCGCCTTGCGGCCGAGGTCCTGCGCCGGCTGCGCGGCGAGACGATCGCCCTGGCGGCGGAGCAAGCCCTGCCCCGACTCGGAGGGAGCGAACCGGTCGATGCAATCGTCGCACTCGCGCGCGCAGGACGCTCGGCCGATCTCGTGGGCGTGCCCGGGAGCGGCCGCACGCGCGTGCTCGAGGAGGTTTCCGATGTGCTCGAGAGCGAGGGAGCCCAGGTCATCTGGATCGAGCCGCGCCCCGAGCCCTTCCGCAGCCTCGACCGACTCGGCGAGTGGATCGAGGTCGAGGAGCCCGAGACGCTGGAGCACGCGCTCCACCTCGGCGAGCTCCTTCTGCGGCGCATGCTCGAGGACGGCGCCGTGCTCCTGATCGACGACTGGGGCGAGGTCGACCGCTGGTCCGCCGTGCTCCTGCGACGGTCGCGCGAGTCCGGTTGCGTGATCGTCGCGCGCACCGAGCCGGGGCGCAATGAACAGAGCAGCGGGGCGGCCGAGGTCGTTCGCCTCCGCGACCTGCGGGAGGAGGAACTGCGCGTCCTCTTCGGGGGTCCCGACCGGCTCTTCCACAAGCGCGAGGACGGCGCGCGCGAGCTCTGGCGCCGAACCGGCGGCAACCCGGCTCTCGTGGCCGAGGAGATCGCCGCCTGGGTGCGGGCCGGGCTCGCCGAGTGGTGGGGATCCCGGCTCGTCGTGGACCGACCCGCCCTCGATCGACTGCGCACCGGCCTGCAGGTCCGTCCGCCTTCGGCTGCGCGTGCGCACGCGACTGTGTTCTCCGCGAATCTCGAGGAGCTCCTGGCGTGGATAGCCCTCGCGTTCTCGCGCGCGACGCCCGAGCTGCTCGGAAAGCTGCTCGAACGGCCGCCGTGGATGATCGACGCGGAGCTGGCCGAGCTCCTGGAAGCCGGCGCCGTGCACTGCACGCAGGCCGGCGGGGTCGAGCTGCTCGTCTCTCCCCGGCTCCTCGTGGACTGGACCGATGCGAGGCGACGCGCGGCGCACCGGCTGATCGCCGACTTCCTCGAACCGGGTGACGAAGGCCGCCTCTACCACATCGTTGCGAGCGGCGAGCTCCAGGGGATCTCCACGGAGTCGATCGAGCTCGCCAGGAGCCTGTCCTCGAGCGGCCGGATCGGCGAGGCGCAGGCCGCCCTCACCGAAGGCCTGCAAGGGGCGCGGCGCGCGGGCGACACCGGTCTCGAACGTGCGGTGTTCCGCGCCTGGATTCGCGTCGCTCTGCTCGACTTCACCTCCCTCGCCCTCGACCGCGTGTTGTACGAGCTCTCTCGCTGTGAGGAACGCGACGCGGAGATCCTGCACCTCGAGCAGCTCGTGCACGCCGCCCTCTCCGCGCTGGAGAGCCCCGGCGAGCAAGCCCTCGACGAGATCGAAGCCG
>JAJDET010000124.1 GCA_029259655.1 Planctomycetota bacterium | reverse complement strand
CGAGCACGAGGTCGCCGAAGACCTCGTCGCCCTGGACGACGACGACCTCCGCGCGCGCGAGCCCGAAGCTGCCGCCGCCGGCGACCAGCTCCCAGGTGCCGGGCGGGACGTCCTCGAAAAAGAGCGTGCCCCCGGAATCGGTGGCGCCGACCCGGTACACGGATCCGTCGAGCAGGAGCGCGGTGGGCACGTCGGCGGCGGGCAGGCCGCTCGTCTCGAGCACCAGCCCCCGGACCGTTCCGAGCGCTGCGTCCGGCGCGTTCGCCAGCACCTCGGCCACGGCGAGCTGCGTCGAGAACTCGAGCCTCTCCAGGATCGAATAGTCGACGGCGCGCGAAACGTACGCCGCCGCGAGCCACGTCACGGCGTATGTGCGGAAGAGCGGCGTGGGGGCGAGGTCGCGTTCGAGCACCGGGGCCGAGTCGAGCCAGCCACTCGAGTACTCGAGCCCGGTCAGGGCCGGCACGAAGCCCGAGATCATCCGCTCTCCGGTCTGCTCGTCCGGCAGGACCTCGAGCGCGACGCTCCGGGAGGAGTGGACCGTCACGTGGAGGATCGCGACGGTTCCCATGCGTGCGGTGAAGAGCCGCAGGCCCGACCAGCTCCCGGCGCCGGTCCGGACGGCGAACGCCATGTCCGCGGCCGGGTCGTGAGCCGCCCAGCTGACCTCGAAGTTCCCCCGCGCGTCGGTCTCTCCGGCGCGGTTGAGGGAACCGTCCGCCGGCCCGAGCCAGACGTCGGCGCCGTCCACCGGTCGACCGAGCTCGTCGACGACCCAGCCGAAGAGCGCCGTCTCGTGCTCCGCGACCGGGGCGGTGGACGCGGTCTCGTGCTTCGCCGCGGTGAAGGGCACCTCAGCCCGGGCATCGTCGGCCGGCCCGTCCGCGATCGTGCTGAGCGGCACCTGGCCGAGGCTCCGCATCGCCTCCGCTCCGAGGACCTCGTCCTTCCCGCGCGCCGCCGTGCCGTGGGCTCCGGACGATTCGACGATCTCCTCCTGGAAGACCAGCGCCGTCAGCGAGAGCGTGAGTACGAGTGCCAGTGCGAGCTTCGCTTGCCATCCCATGACGATTCCTCCGAGCGGCGTGCCGGCCGGGGCCGGCGAGGGCGCGGCGGGAGTCACGGGCACCGTCCGGAGGCCTGCGATCGGGAGCAGGAGCTGTGCCCAGGCGCTTCGGCCGCCCGGCGTCTCGCGATCGAGCTTCTCCCGCAACCGCTCGAGCCCCCGGTGCAGCTGACTCCGGACCGTCGCGTTCGTGCGTCCGAGCCGCCGACCGATGTCGTGCGGCGAGAGCCCCTCGAAGTAGCGCAGGAACAGGACCGTCTGGTACGGCTCGTCCAGGTCGAGCATGTGGTCGACGAGCCGGCGCAGGAGCGCCTTCCGCTCGACCAGGTCCTCTTCCACCACCTCGTCCCGTGCCACGCTGGCCTCGCGCGCACTGCGCCGACCCTCGCCGCGCAGGTGGCGGAGGGCCATCGAGCGCACGACGGCGGAGAGCCAGCCCGACAGCCGCTCGATCCGGCGCGGCGGCCGTGCGAGCGCGGTGACCCAGGTCTCCTGCAGCACGTCCTCGACGGCGTCGTCGTCGTCGAGGAGGCCGCGTGCGACGGCGCGCAGGGCGGTCGCGTGCTGGAGCAGGATCTCGGGGGTCACGGGAGGAGGCGTCACGATCGAGGGGAGAGCCCGTCGGGCTCCGCCCCCCTCGATCCCGCCGCCGCTTGGTCGTTGGCAGGAAACCTCTGGAATCAGGCTACCCGGGGCGCGCCGACGGAAGTTGGAGGATTCGGCGTGACGCCCGAGTGCGGCCGCGGATGTCTCCAGGGCCTGGATCCCCGTCCGGATCCCTCACCCGGAGACCACCATGAAGACCCTGATCGTGCTCGCTGCGTTCGCCGCCCTCTCCGCCACGCCCGCTCTCGCCTGGAACGGTAAGGCCATCACAGGTCTCCCGTTCGATGCGGACGAGCCCGGCTACTACTACGTCACGTGCAATCTCACGGGCACGAGCGGTGAGCACGGCATCACCGTGCGGGCTGACGACGTCGTGATCGACCTGCGCGGTTTCGTGCTCGAGGGGCTCTCGGACTCGGAGGCCGGCATCATCACCAACGGCTCCGACCGCACGCGCGTCGTGAACGGGACGATCCTCAACTGGCCTAACGGCGGCGCCCTGCTCCAGGATGGCGCCACCGTGACCGAGGTCAATGTCAGGGGCTGCGGAGACATGGGGATCGGCGTCGGGCCGTTCTCTCTTGTCGACCGGTGCGTCCTCCAGCGGAACAGCGGCGGCGACCTGCGTGCGGGCAGAGAGTCGATCGTGGAGGACTGCCGCATCCAGTCGCTCGTGACCATGGATCTGGTCTCCGTCGAGCTGGGGAAGTACACCACGGCCACGCGCGTCGTGGTGAGGGGGGGCTGGACCGCCTTCGACGCCGCTCCCTACGCGCGGCTCGAGGAATGCTCCGCCTCCGAGTTCGAGTACGCCGGCTTCGAGCTCGACGTCGGAGCGACGGCCTCGCGCTGCGTGGCGGACGGCGCGACACCGATGCCGGCAGCGACCTACGGAATCCTCGCGGGCGACAACACCCGCATCACGGACTGTTCCGTCGCGACGGTCGTGATCGGAATCCAGACGGGGTCGCGATCGCTGGTCACGTCATCGATCGTCTCGGATGTCGGGAGCGGAATCCACACCGAAGACTACTCGCGAATCTCGGGCTGCAACGTCTCCCAGAGCACCGGGAACGGAGTCACACTCGGGCGCGGCGCATACCTCGGACACACGACGATGACGGACTGCGCATTGTTCGGAGTCAATGGGGGCCGTCGGAGCGTCATCGCGGACTGTCAGGCCCACGAGAACGGCACGGGGTTCAACGTCGCCGGCTACTCCGTCCTCGTGCGCAACTACGCCTCCCAGAACGTCGCCTCCGGGTTCTCGACGCCCCTGGACGGGAGCTCCTTCCAGGAGAACCACGCCACGATGAACGCGAACGGGTTCCTGATCTCGGGCAAGAAGAACATCGTGATCCGGAACCGCGCCATCCTCAACACCACCCAGGACTTCCAGGTTCCGTACGGCAACCCGTTCGCGCCGACCTTGAACAGCGGCTGGGCGATCCAGGGCTCGTACCCGCAGGCCAACTTCCGAACGCCCTTCTAGGGGCGACACGGCACGGAGGCGAGGGTCTACCATGGTGAGGATGGGGATCCCGTCGGAGAGCACGCGCGGACCCGACGCCGAGCGCCTGCGCGAGCTCGTCGTGGACGTGCTCGAGGGCATCGAACGGGACGGAGCCGGCGCGCTCGAATCGGCCTGCCGCGAGCACCCGCACCTCGCCGTGCGCCTGCGGGATCGGATCGCGGCGCTGTCCGAGCTCGGGCTCGTCGGGGCATCGCCCCAAGGACATCCCGAACGCGTCGGCGAGTTCCGGCTCGTCGAGCGCATCGGCGTGGGCGGCATGGGCGTCGTGTACCGCGCCGTGCAGGAGTCGCTCGACCGCGAGGTCGCCCTCAAGCTGATCCGACCGGACGTCTTGCACCAGCCCGAAGCGCGTCTGCGCTTCGCGCGCGAGACGGCGATCATCGCGAGCCTCCAGCACCCGGGGATCGTCCCGATCTACACGGTGGGGGACGACGACGAGCTGCCGTGGTACGCGATGGAGCACGTTCCGGGGTGCACCCTGGCGGAGGCCCGGGCCGACCTCGCCGGGCGCACGCCGGAGGAGCTCGAGGGGGCCGATCTCTGGCGCGTGGTCTGCGGCCGCGCCTCGCTGCCGACGGACGGGAAACCCGCGGCGCTCTTCGACGGGACCTGGGAGGCGACTTGCCTGCGCGTGGTGCGCCAGGTCGCCGACGCGCTCGACCACGCCCACGCGCGCGGCGTCCTGCACCGCGATCTCAAGCCGTCGAACGTGATGGTCACGCCGGAGGGGCGCGTGATGCTGGTCGACTTCGGCCTGTCCTCATCGGAGGAGGGGGGCGAGAGCCTGACCCGGACCGGGGACCGTGTCGGCTCGCTGCCCTACATGCCGCCCGAGCTCCTGCGCGACGGCCCGCGTGCGCTCGATCGGAAGAGCGACGTCTACGCGCTGGGGGTGACCCTGTACGAGCTCCTGACGCTCAAACTGCCGTTCCCCGGCGAGAGCGTGCCGGCGCGAATGGCGAAGATCCTCGAGGGGCGCCCGGTGCGACCTCGTTCCCACGCGCCGGGAATCGCGTGGGAGGCGGAGACGGTGTGCCTCGCGGCGATGGACTGCGATCCGCGCCGGAGGTACGCGTCGGCCGGGGACTTCGCGCGCGACCTCGACAACGCGCTGGAACGACGGCCCGTGGAGGCGCGGCGCGCCAGTGCGCTCCTGCTCACGTGGCGCTTCGTCCAGCGTCGGCCCGGTGCGGCCGCGGCGATCGTGCTCGCCGTGCTCCTGCCGACCGTCGTCGCCGCGCTGAACGCGCGCGAGTCGCGGAACGTGTCGGCGGCGCTGGAGACGGCCCGAGGCGAGAAACAACGCGCCGAGCAGAACTTCAAGCGCAGCGTCCATGCGATCGAGGCCATGCTCCACAACCTGGCGGAGACGGACCTCGACAACGTGCCCGGGATGGACGAGGTGAGACGTCGCGTGCTCGACGACGCCGAGGAGCTGTACACCGATCTCCTCGCCGAGAGACCGGACGACCTCGACCTCGTGCTGCTCGCCGTGGAGTGCGAATTCATGCAGGCCGAGCTCAACAGTCGGGCTAACACGACAGTCGAGTCCGAGTCGGACCTTCGCCGCGCTCTCACCTGGCTCGAGCCGTGGCGAGAAGGTCCCTACGTCGCCCGGAAGGCGCGGGCAGGTTGCTTCATACACCTCGGAACGGCCGCCGGGCGCGCGGGCAAGGGGAAAGAGTTCTTGGCCCTCAACCGGGAGGCCGTTGCGATCCTGCGCGAGCTCGTCGCGGAGCGACCCGACGATCCCGAAGCGAGCGGCAGCCTGGTCGAGGCCCTCTGTCGCACGGTCACGGCGATGCGCGGGACGGCCGAGCACGAGAGCGCACTCGAAGAGCTCCCCGAGCTCGAGGACCTCGCTCGGTCACTGATCGGGGACAGGAGCGAGCCCCGGGCTCTCAGTACGCTCGCGCGCGTGCTCGAGATTCGAGGTGCATGGGCCTACCAGGACGGACGAGCGGGCGATTCGATCGGCTACACGGAAGAAGCGGTCGAGCTCTACGCGCGCGCGGCCCAAGCTCTGCCAGCCGAGGAGGATATTCGCTTCCGACTCGCGCAGGTGGCCGCAGACCTCGCCTCCGCGCAGGCCACGGTCGGGGACATCGAGGCATCCCTCGCCACGGCACGGATGGCGGCCGAGGAGATCGAGAGAGTGCTCGAGGACTACCCAGGCGTGAACCGTTTCGAGGACCTGGCCGGAACCACTCAGCTGAACCTCGGCATCTCGCTCTCGATGGCAGGGCTTCGCGAGGAGGCCCGAATTGCCCTGGAGCGGTCGATCTCGGTCCATGGCGCGCTCTTCGCGGAGGATGCGCAGCGCGTCTATCTCCTGCGCAGCATGGGCACGGCCTACCTCAATCTCGCCTCGGTCGAGCACGACCTCGGCGACGTCGAGCGGGCGCTCGACACCTGTGTTCGCGCGCGCGAGCACCTGGAGGCGGCCGTCGCGAATCAACCGGACAACGACGACTGGCGGTCGTGGCTGGCCCTCGAGCGCCGGACGCGAGCGGGGCTCTTGCTCGAGCTCGGGCTGCCGGCTCAGGCGACGGAGGCGATGATCGGCGTCGAGCACCTCGCCGCACACCGCGTGGATCGGCTCCGTTCATGCCTGAAGAGGCTTGCGCGGTGCCTCGACGGTGCGCGCATGAGTGGCGATGCGGAGGTGCGTCGGCGCAGCGAAGAGGCCACGCGGATCATCGTCGAGGGGGCGTTCGCGCGCGGAGACATGGAGAGCGATGCCGTGCTGCTGGCGCTCGCCGCGAAGCTCGAGAGCCCGCGATGAACGAGCGCGACGACGGAATCGACGAGCTCCTCCGTGAGCACTTGCCGGGACTGCGAGGTTTCATCCGGTTGCGCACCGGCGGATTCCTGCGCTCGCTGGAGTCCACGACCGACCTGGTGCAGTCCGTGTGCCGCGAGATCCTCGAGCACAGGGACCGCTTCCGGCATCCCGACGAGGACGGGTTCCGCAAGTGGCTGTACACGACCGCCCTGCGCAAGATCTCGAAGCGCGGCGACTTCTATCGCGCTCAGAAGCGCGAGGTCGCGCGCAACGTCCCGCTGCCCAGCGGGGGAGACGAGGATCTCCTCTCGTGCTACAGAAACCTGGGCGCCCCGAGCGGAGTCGCCCGCGCGCGCGAGGAGGTCGAGCGCATCGAGGGCGCCTTCGACCAGCTCTCCGAGGACCACCGGGAGGTGATCACTCTCGCGCGCATCGTGGGCATGTCCCACGCGGAGATCGCCGAACGCACGGGACGCTCGGAAGGCGCGACCCGCATGCTGCTCTATCGCGGTCTGGAGAGGCTGTCGGAGATCCTCGAACGGGAGTAGCCGACTAGATCCCGAAGCGGTACCCGCCGTCGACGGGGAGGAACGTCCCCGTCACGTTGTCGCTCTCGAAGAGGAACCGAACCGTTCGCGCGATGTCCGCGGGCTCTCCCTCGCGACCGCGCAGCGTCGCCGCGCGGTCCGCATCGGCCGCTTCCTGCGGGTAGTCCGGCGGGAAGAGGATCGGGCCGGGGCCGATCGCGTTCACGCGCACCTCCGGAGCGAGCGCCCGCGCCAGGCCGTAGGTCATGCTCACGATCCCCGCCTTGGCCATGCAGTAGGGCAGGGCGTCCGGCCAAGGTCGGTCGGCGGACACGTCCGCGATGGAGACGATCGCGCCGTCGCCGGCCTCCTTCATGCCCGGCGCCAGCCAGCGCGCCCAGAAGAACGGACCGCGCAGGTTGACCTCGAGCGCGAGGTCGAAGTCACCCTGTGTGCACTCGAGGAGGTCGACCTTGGGCCAGATGGCGGCGCTGTTCGCGAGCAGGGTGGGGGGCGCGAGCACACGCCGCGCCTCGTCGCACGCCGAGCGAATGGCGTCGACGTCCCGCTGATCGGCGGCCACGACGCAGGCCCTCCGGCCCAGCTCCTCGATGGCGTGAGCCGTTTCCTCGCCCTCCGCGCGGGAGCGGTTCACGTGGACGACGACGTCACAGCCCGCCCGGGCGAGCTCGAGCGCGATCTCGCGCCCGATGCGCTTTCCGGCTCCGGTCACGAGCGCCGTGCGTCCCTCGAGCGAGCTCACGGGAGCGGTGTACTCCATCGGTGCGGCTTCGGCCAAGCCTGCTCTTCCACTATCCTTGCGTTCGAATGGAGCCCCGCCACCACGGCCCGGAGAGGAGCTGGCTCCGCGAGTGTTCGTGGCTCCTGCCGCCCCTCGTCGCGGGCGCGTTCCTGCGCCTGTTCGGGCTCGGTCGTCAGGTCCTTGGCGGCGACGAGTTCCACGCCATTCGCATCGCCGCGCGGAATCCGCTCGGAACGATCCTCACCGAGTACAGCACCGGGTCCGATCACTGCATCCCGCTCTCCGCCGGCTATCGCCTCTACACCGACCTCGTCGGGCCCCTCACGGAGACGGTGCTGCGGGCACCTGTCGTGCTGAGCGGTCTGCTCCTGGTCGCGATCTTCCCGCTGTTCGCCGCGCGCTGGTTCGGGCGCTTCACGGCAGGAGTCCTGGCCTGGCTCCTCGCCATCTCGCCCGTGCTCGTGATGTACGGGCGCATCGTGCGCTCGTATTCGCCGATGGTCCTGCTCGGGGCGCTGGCGATCGCGTTCTTCATCGAATGGGTGCGCAACGGGAGGCGGCGCGACGCGTGGCTGTACGCCGGCTGTGCCGGGCTCGCGGTGTACTTCCACCTGCTCGCGGCGCCGTTCGTGCTGGCGCCGCTCCTCGTCGCCGGGGTCGAGCTCGTATTGCGGCGAGACCGGGCGCCTTCCGCGGAGGCGCTCGTGCGCGTCGCGGGCCTCGTGGTGCTCTTCCTGGCGATCTTCCTCGTCCCGTGCGCGCCGAGCTTGATCGAGTTCGTGCGCTCGAAGTCCGCGGGCGGTTCGATCGATTCGTCCACCCTGCTCCTGACCCTCCAGCACCACGCCGGAGTCCGCCATGCCCTGCCCGCGGTCGCGTTCTGGGCCGCGGCGATCGCAGGGGTCGTGCTCTCGCTCCGATCGGAGTGGCGCGTGGCCGTGTACTTCGTCGTCCCCGCGGCGATCCAGCTCCTGGCGGTGGCCGTCGCGCGGCCCGAGCTCGTCGAGCAACTACTCGTCATCAGCCGCTACCTCATGATCGCCCTGCCGGGAGCCTGTCTCCTCGTCGCCGTGGCGTTGACGGTCCCGTGGTCGGAACGCTGGTCGACGCGGGCGCGCACGACCCAGCGCGTCGTCGCCGTCGCGTTCGTGGCGGTTCTCTACGCGACCGGCGGGATCGGCCGGGTCGGAGAGCGCTTCGCCGGGTCCTTCGCGCACAACATCCGCTCGCTCGAGTTCGTGGTCGCGTCGGACGCGACGGAGCGGGAGGTCCCGGCCCTCTATTCCCGGCTCGCCGCGTCGGCGGGGGACGACGCGCCGCTGGTCGAGTTCCCGGTCGAATACGCCTGGCGCTTCGCGACGGCGCCCGACGTCTACCAGCGGACGCACGGCCGCGACGTCCTCGTCTCCAGCGCGTGGAACATGTACGCGGATCCGCGTCTCGCGCTCGCGAACACGCTCCCGATGGACCCCGACGCGTACCTCGCGAGCCGCGCGCGCTACCTCGTCCTTCACCGCAATCCAGCCGCGGAGGAGCCGCTCCTCGAGGGTGAGCGCGCCGAGCGCGTGCGCGGCGATGCACGGCACCTGGAGACTCTCCTGCGTCGCGAGTGGGGCGAGCCGACGCGCAAGGACCCGCTGCTCCTCGTGTGGGACCTCGAGAGCCTCCGCTAGCCCTTCTTCTTCCCCCAGTACCACGAGAGCGTCCGGCGCCAGCGCTTGCGCATGTCCTCGTCACCCTCGAGCACGCGCTCCTTCTTCACTCCGGACGGCGGCGGGGCGATCGCGGCCAGGCGGTCGTAGACCTGTTCGCGGTGGCGCACGTCGTCGAGATCGAGCAGGTGCCAGAGGGTCAGGCTGTCGCGCTCGTCGACGGTGGAGAGCAGCACCTCGAGGTTCGCGGAGGGGTCGCCCGTTCTCTCGTCCAGGCGCTGCGCGGCGAGCCGGTACTCCGCGCTCGCGTCCTCCCACACGGGCGTCCCCGGTCCGTGCACGGGGTGCGAGCGAGTCACCGCGCCCTGCGGGACCACCACGCGACGGGCCGGCGTCTCGAAGGCCACGAGCCCGCTCTCCACCGAGAGCAACGTCGTTCCGTCGTCCTCGACGCGCGCCTCGTAGACGCAGCCGAGGTCCACCGCCAACCCCGAGGGCGTCCCGACCTGAAACGCGCGGGGCTCCGCGAAGATCTCGGCGCGGATCCCGCCGCGCTCGAGGTACAGCAGGTAGTCGGCGCCCGCGGAGCCCGGCACGTCTCCCGCTTCACGGACCGCGAGGCGACAACCGGGCTCGAGCTCCACCGTTCCGATGTCGCCGACGCGGACGAGTGCGCGGCTCGCGGCGTCCGTCGTGAGCGCCTCGCCGGGGGCCAGGGCGCCGCCCGCGCGACTCTCGCCCCCGATCTGCGGGGAGCCCGCGAGGACCTCGAGCATGTAGACCGGCGACGACGCGCTGGGGCGGGAGAGCCACAGCGCTCCGCTGACGGCGGCGAGGATCGACGCCGCGACCAGGAGGATCGCCCGCGTTCGAGGACGTCTGCGCCCGAGCTCCGGCGGCGCGCCGCGATGGCGGTAGCGCCCGAGGAGCTCCTCGAGCTCGACCACCTCCGGGTCGGCGACACCGCCCTTGTCCCAGAGATACTCGTCTCTCATGACCACCCCCGGCGGGCGAGGCGTTCGCGGAGGAGCTTCATTCCGCGCGTGAGCTGGACGCGCAGCGTCTCCGGCGTCCGCTCGAGGGCGCGCGCGATCTCAGGACCGCTCATGCCCTCGACGAGGCGCATGGCGAGCGGTTCCCGGTAGATCTCGGGCAGCGACTGGAGGCAGTCGAGCGCGGCGCGACTCGCCTCGACCGAGTCGCCGACCGCGATCGGCTGGCGGGGTGCGTGCTCCTCGTCGGGCAGCGGCTCCGCCGGGCGCGGTGCCCGCGCGTGGGCGCGCTTCGCTCGGTTCTTCGCGATCGTCGCGAGCCACGCGCCGACCCGGCTCTCGTCGCGCAGGGAACCGAGCTTGCGCCAGGCGGCGAGAAAAACCTCCTGCACCAGGTCTTCGGCGTCCGCGGGAGCGACCCGCGCAATGAGCACGGCGTGGATCATCGAGGCGTAGCGGTCGTAGAGCTCATGAAAGGCGGAGCGATCCCCCTCGCGCGCTCGGCGCGCGAGGGAGGTGCTCTCCGTGTCGGTGATCGGCGACGGGCTTGCGTCACCGAGCCGGGGATCGGCTTCAGGTGCGTCCAAGCTCCTTGGAGACTCGCGCGCGAAGGCCCGAGATCGAGTCGACGTCGAAGAAATGCGCGGCCACGGAGACCAGGTTCTTCTCGAGCAGCTCGTCTTCGTCGGCGAGCGACAGCGCGGCGGCGAGGCTCTCGTACCGCTCGCGCTTCGAGCCCGAGCTCCAGGTGCCGAGCACGGCTCCGAGGTGCATGGCCCCGTCCTTCTCGCAGAGCGCGAGGCTCTCCTTCATCTCGGCATCGTAGTCGACACCGGCATCGACCCCTACCTGGTCGAGCGCGGCCGCGGCATAGGCGAGGTCGAAACGCGCGAGACCGTAGCGACGCGCGTCAGCCGCATCGACGCCCTTCTTCGTCTCCACGGCGCGCGCGGCGGCTTCGACGCGCTGGCGGAGGCTCGCCACGAGCTTGCGCGCGAGGTCCCTCTGCGTGCTCTTCGAGACGTCCTCGCGGGGCCCCACGCCGGTGATCGCGATGACGCAGCGCCGTAGCGTCTCCATGTGCAGGAACGTCTCGTCGCTGGCGGCGCAGAGCACGAGCGCGCGCTCGATGGCCTCGGGGCTCGTCAGGCCGCGGGCCACGTCGGCCCAGCCGTCCGGCCCGGCGTGGATCGGAACGGCGCCGCGCGTCTGGATCGGGTGGCAGACCGCGGGCGGGCCCGCGCTCGTCGTGCTCGCCGCGCCGGCGAGGAGGGCTGCCGCGAGGACCGCGGGGCAGAGGCGTCGAATCGTCTTCATGTCGGGATCTCCAGGGGGTCTCGTGGTCGCGGAGCACTCGCTCCGACATCCCAGAGGCATCGATCGCCCCGGGTGCTAACGGGAAACTCCGGGAATCGAGCTACCCGTTGAGCGAGAGCAAGGGCGGCGCCGTCAGTGCCCTGGCACAGGCCGCGATGCCCGCGCCGGCGGCCAGGAGGGCACTCGCGACCAGAGCCACGGGGAAGGGCAAGAGCGGTAGCTCCGGCTCGAGCTCGAGCACCTGGTCGAGGAAGAGCCAGGCCCCGCCGTAGGCACAGAGGCCTCCGATCGACCCGGCCACGAGCCCGACGAGCGCGAACTCCACGCCGAACAGGGCGGCCACGCCGCGCCGCGTGACGCCGAGCGTCTTCAGGAGGGCCGCCTCGCGCGCGCGGCGAACGCTGCCCGCGCTGACCGCGCCGGCGAGGACCGCGATGCCGACCAGGATCGTGAAGCTCCCGAGCGTGCGCACGCCGAGCGCGGCCTTGTTCAGGACGCCGCGGACCTTCTCCAGGATCGGTCGCACGCGCAGCACCGTCACGTTGGGGAAGCTCCGCCCGAGCCCGTCCTGGACGCGCGACTCGTCGGCCTCGTCGAGCCGGGCGGCGGCGATCCGGTAGTGGGGGGCGTCCTCCAGGAAGCCGGGCTCGACTACCAGGAAGAAGTTGATCGCGAAGCTCTCCCAGACGACCGAGCGCAGGCTCGAGACCAGGAACTCGAGGACGACGCCCGAGACGTCGAAGGCGACGACCGAGCCCACCTCCACTCCCATGTCCTCCGCGAAGTCCTCTTCGATCGAAATCTCCGCGCGGTCGGGATCGCTCCACAGCTCGCCCGCGACGATGCGATTGTCCTCGGGGAGCTCCTCGAGCCAGGTGAGTCGCTGCTCGCGCGTCAGCACCCAGCGTCCGCGCCGTCCTTCCTTCGCGTCGGCGAGCTCGTCGACGGTCTTCCCGTCGATCGCCGCGAGGCGGCCCGTGACCACGGGCACCGAGTCGATTCCGTGCGCGCCGGATTCCTCCAGCAGCTCGCGCACGCCGGCCCACTGGTCGCGCTGGATGTCGATCAGGAACACGGTCGGCGCGTCCGTCGGCAGCGCGCCGGTGAGCTCTCGGTCGAGGCGCCGCTGCACGAGGAACATCGCCACGACGACGAGCACGCCGAGCCCGAGCGCGACGATGGCCCCCGTCGTTCCCGCCGCCGGCCGGCCGAGCGCGGAGAGCCCGTGCACGAGATAGGGCGACAACCCGCCACGGCGGATGCGCCGTGCGACGCGCGTGAGCCCGAAGGCCGCGGCGGCGAGCGCTCCCGCGAGCACGAGCAGGCCGCCCGAGAAGCTCGCCGCGAAGGCGAGCTCGTCGCCCTGGACCCAGGCGCTCGCAAAGACACCGAGCGCGAGCAGGGCGAGGCTCCCGTACCGCACGAGGCGCGGAGCCGGCAGCGGGTCGGCCTCGGCGCGCAGCACGCGCGCGGGTGAGACGCGCCAGACCGCCGTCAGCGGCGGGAGCGCGAAGAGCACGGCGATCGCGAGCCCGAGCAGAATACCGCGCGCGACGGCACCCGGCTGCCAGGCGCGGACGAGGTCGTCGGACAGGAGCTCGGGCGCGATGTACGGAGCGGCGAGGGGGAGGAGGGCACCGAGCGAGGCGCCGATCACGCTCGCGACCAGCGCGAGCAGGACCACGTGTCCGAGGAAGAGGAGCAGGACTTCGCGCGGCCGGAAGCCGATGCAGCGCAGCACCGCCACAGCCGGGGTACGCTCGGCGATCCAGGCGCGCACGATCTGCGCGACGCCGACTCCGCCCAGGACCAGCGACAGGAGCGCGACGAGGCCGAGGAAGCGCTCGACGCGTCCGAGCCCGTCGCGCACGTTCTGCTGCGCTCCGTCGCGGGTCTCGATGCGCGGCGCCGAGCCGGCCCGCCCGACCTCGTCGAGGCCGTCCTCGAGGCGTTGCGCGAGCTCCTGGAGGCTCCGGCGATCGAGGTCGGGTACCGCGAACAGCGTCCGGTATCGCACCCGGCTCCCGAACTGGAGGAGCTCGGTGCGCTCGAGTCCACCGGTGGTCAGGAAGACGCG
>JAJDET010000123.1 GCA_029259655.1 Planctomycetota bacterium | reverse complement strand
CCGCTTATTCGCCCTTTGGCTCTCGGTATGGGGTAACGCCCCTTCCGGGCTAATCTGCTGCTGTTTGCCGCGGCTCCGTACTAGCGTCACCCACCGATCACGAGCTCGAGCGCGCGCGTCCGGCCGGCGCGCAGCACGAGGTCGTCGATCTCGAGGTCCACGGGCGTTCCCCCATGGGAGAGCGTGACCTCCAGGGCCGCGCCGGCCGGCAGTCCGTCGATGCGGCATCTCCCCTCGGCGTCGGTCAGCTCCTTCCACCGGCTGGCATTGGGAATCCTCATGCGGTCCGTATCGGGGCCGATCAGCACGGTCATGAGACTGGCCTCGACCCGCACCTCGGCGCGGCGAACCGGCTGGCCCGAGGCATCGAGGACGGTGGCCTCGATCGACGCGGCCTCCGGGAGGTGGATCGCGAACGGACCGCCCGTCGCCAGTGCGGGGCTCACGCGGAAGAACGACTCGACGTAGCCCGGCGCGCGGGCCGAGGCGTACACGGGCTTGTCGTAGAAGAACTCGAAGTCACCGTTCGGCCCCACTTCGAGCTCGAGATAGGCGGACCGCCCGAGGTCGCGCCCCAGTTCTCCCGGCCGCGCGAGCCGGTCGTGTACGCGCACGATGGCGCGCGCAACGGGCGCACCGTTCGCGGCATCCAGGACGTAGCCGCCGAAGCGCTCGCGATAGCCCGTGTCGAGCGCGATGCGCACGGAGCGATGCTCACCCGGTGTCAGCTCCACGACGTCGGTCTCGGCTTCGCCCGGATTCCCGAACACGTTCGCCGCGCGCAGCGTGTGGTCCATCCCGGCGCGGACGGAGATCGAGACGGATCCCGTCACATCGGTGGTGAAGGGCGGGACCAGGGGCCTGGATCTCCTCAGGCCGTGCTTCTCGGACTTCCCGAGCGGGTACACGCTGACCAGCGCCCCCTCGATCGACTTCGACCAGTACGGGTCCCAGACGAGGACGTCGAGCACGGCGGGCTCCGGCGGATCCCCGGGGACTCCGGGCTCGTCCGGTTTCTCGAGAACCTCATCGAGAACCGCGGTCCGGGCCGGCTCCTCCAGCGAGGAGGGGACCTGCGTCGCTGCCGCGACCGGACGAGGGAGCCCCGTCGGGGCGAGCAGCCGGTCGGCGGGCTCGGAAGCTCGCACGCGCGAGAGCCAGGTCACGGCCCCCACGAGCAAGAAGAGCCCGATCCCTATCGACGCGAGTCCCCGGCGCATCGCACGACTCTATCCGGTGACCCGGGGGCGGTTTCGCGCTCCGCCTTGGGAGGGGATTCTCCCCCTACCCCCCCTTGTAGCGCAGGCTCACGTTCTCGCGGCCCATCTGGCGCAGGCGTTCGGGGTCCTTCTTCAGGCCCAGGTTGTGGGCCTTGCTCACGATGCTCTTCACGGAGCGCTTCAGGATCTCGGCGATCTCGAGGTTGGGACGCTCCGGGTAGAGCTCACGGAGCTGTTGCAGCTCGGACTCGGACCAGCGCGGCATCCGGGTCGAGGTCTTGCCGTTCAGCTTGCGCAGGAAGGCCTTGTCCTTGGCCAGCATGAGCTTCTGGGCCTCGCGGCGGATCGACTCGAGGGGGCGGCCGAAGATCCGGGCCAGGTTCTCGTCGGTCCGGGTGCCGTAGATGCGCTTGAAGCGAGCCACCTCGTCGCGCGTCCAGCGGCCGTTGAGCTGGATGCGGCCCAGCTCCTCGATCTGGGTCCTCACCTCGTCGACTTCACGGCCGAGGATCCGCGCGATTACCTCGGTCGAGCTGCAACCGAGGTACTTCTTGAGCCTCTCGACCTCGGTCGCCGTCCATGGACCGGTGCGCGGCTTGGAGTCGAAGATCTCCGCCGCCATCTTGCGCACGCTCGCGACCGGACGGTTGAGCTCGCGCGCGATGACCGGGTCGTCGCGCAGCCCATACAGCTCACGCAGTCGACCGATCTCGGCTTGAGACCAACGACCGCGTCTCGGCGTTCCGCTTGTCTGGCCTCCCCCTCCGCTTCCGTGCACTCGCTTCCCTCTAGGCTCGGTTCCTTGTCGCGGCCCCGGCCGAGGGGTGGGACGATCACGGTTGCATGCAGAGCACTCGGTGCGACCGGGGGGTGAGCGCGAATTGTACCGCGCCGCAACGGAGAGAGAAGGGGGCGGCCGCTCTCATTTCCCAACCGTGGACCGCTCGTCCGACGGGTGGTCGTAGAGCTCGTGGCGGATGCCGTCGAGGACCTCGCGCACACCGTTCGCCGTCGTCGCGCGAAGCGCGAGCGCCGCATGATGTTGCGCGCGCACGGCTTCCGTCGAGCGAATCGCGAACTTGACTTCCGGCAGAAAATTCGGTGCGAGGCTGACGGAGTCGTACCCCATCCCCAGGAGCAGTACCGCAGTCGCGGGATCGCCGGCGACCTCTCCGCACACCGAGCACGGCTTGCCGGCGCGATTGGCGACGTCGGCGACGTGCTTCAACGCGGCGAGCACCGCGGGGTGTTGCGGATCGTAGAGGCTGGACACCCAGGTGTTGTCGCGGTCCACCGCCAGGAGGTACTGCACCAGGTCGTTGGTGCCGACGGCGACGAAGTCGACGTGCTCGATGATCTGGTCGAGCACGAGCATCGCGGACGGGACCTCGATCATGATCCCCACCGACACCTCGGCTGACACCTCGTAGCCCTGCTCGGACAGGAGCTTGCGCACGCCGTCGAAGACCTCGTGCACCAGGAGCACTTCCTCGAGGGAGGTGATCATGGGGAGCAGGACCCGGAGGTTCCCGTGGACGCTGGCGCGCAGGAGGGCGCGCAACTGGACCTGCAAGAGGTCGCGCCACTGGAGCGTGATGCGGATCCCGCGCCAGCCGAGGGCGGGGTTCGTCTCCGTCGGCGTCGTGAAGTAGGGCAGCGGCTTGTCACCGCCGATGTCGAGCGTACGGATGACCACGGGCCGGCCGCCCATGCGCTCCAGGACCCGACGATACATGCGGAACTGCTCCTCCTCGGACGGGAACTGCGGCCTCTCGAGGTACAGGAACTCCGTGCGCAGGAGGCCCACGCCATCGGTGTGCTCGACGTCGAACATGTCGAGGTCGCGCACGGATTCGATGTTCACGCGGACGTCGAGCTGGCGACCGTCCGGCGTGACGGCCGGTAGCGCGGCGTGCACCACGAGTTGATCGCGAACGGCCTCCATCTTCGCGCGGCGGTCGAGGAACTCGTCGATGTCGGACGGCTCCGGTCGCAGCTGCACGACTCCCGCGCCGCCGTCGATAGTGACGCGCATTCCCTGCTCGAGGCGCGCGAGGAGGTTCGGAAGCCCGACGACACACGGGACACCGATCGAGCGCGCGAGAACAGCGCCGTGCGAGAAGCGACCGCCCTCCTCGGCGATGACACCGAGGATGCGATTGGACTCGATGTACGTGACGACCTGCGGCGTCAGCTCCGCGGCGGCGAGGATCACCTTCTCGTCGCTCGAGCGGATCTCCTCGAGCTCGCGACGCAGGAGCGCATCGAGCACCCGGAACCACGGATCGCTGAAGTCCGAGGCGTATTGCCGGTGGTAGTCGCCCTCGAGGCGCCCCATCGACTTCTCGAAACGATCGATCAGGAGCTGCACGGCCTTCTCGGCGTTGATGCGCTGCTCACCGATCATTCGCTCGACCTCTTTGATCGCCTGCGGGTCCTGCAGGATCGTGCGGTGGACGGCGAAGATCTCGGCGTCCTTCTCCCCGGCCTCGCGTGCGACTTGCTCCTGGCGTCGCTCGAGCTCGGCGTCCGCCGCCAGGACGGCGGCGGCCAGTCGCTCGATCTCGGCCGGCACGTGCCCGGCGGGTAGCGACCACTCCGGGACCCTCTCCGGCCGCGCGAGGACGACGTGGACCGGGCCGATCGCGAGTCCCGGCGAGACGCTTGTTCCCTGTACCGATCGGGCGGGTGCCATGAGTTCGTTTCCGCCCCGCGGCGCCTCCCGGACGTTGCCTGGAGGCGGAGCCGGATCCCGGAGGGCCATGCTATCGCCCGACCCCATGGCGCGACAAACGTCGCCCGGGCGATGTGCATCGAGCTCGGTTCACGGATGTCGCGATTCGGTTCAAGACGGTGCTCCCCACGACCCGAGAGGCCCCGGCGGAAAGGCCCGGGCCCGCGTGGTCCGGGGTAGGGACCCGCCCCCACCGGCGGGACACGAACAAGGGCCCGGAGAGGCCCGAGGGGAGCCGCCCCCCGGCGGCAGGGGAAGTTCATGCAATCCGAGTACAGCGATCCGGCTTTCGAGGAAACGAACGAGTACGTGGACGAGGGCCTCGTTCACGAGTACGCGGACTCCAAGCGAGAGTACGGGTACGAAGACGACGACGATGACGAAGCGCCGAGGCCGATCGGGAGGGGAGGATCGTTCCTGTTCTCGTTCCTCGGCTTCGTCCTGACCGGGGCCGGTGTGCTACTCGCCGCCGCCCCGTACTACTCCTGGCAGGTGCAGGCGCTTGCGCGTCAGCTCGCGGGGTTCGGCGTCAGCACCGGCGTCGTCCTCGCGACCGGGGTCGGACTCTTTGCCTGCGGACGCCTCGGGCGTTCTTTCGCGCGCCTCTCCGCGCGCCCGCCGCAGAACGATCCCCGGATCGCCGATTCGGTCGGGCACCTCGCTGCCCAGATCTCCACGCTGGCCCGGACGGTCGCCAACATGCAGGAGCAGGTGACGCACATCGGCCTGCGCGACCCGATCATCAACGTCGAAGCGCCGGCTCCGGACGACGACCTCGTCCGGCTCTACAACGATCAGAAGGACGCCGTGTTCCGCCTCGCGGCCGGCCTCGACAAGCTCGCCAAGAACGTGACGGACCAGGTGGCCGGCCAGATCGGAATGCTCGACAACCGCTTCGAGGCGGTCCGCAGCGAGATCCGCACATCCGTGAACGCGCTCCAGATGGAGCTCGTGTCCGCGGTCGCGAGGAACGCTGCGCCCATATCGGCTCCGATGCCCGCTCCCGCGCCGGTCGTGCCTGCGCCCGTCCAGCACGCGGCCCCCGAGGTCGTGCTCGAGAACCCGCATCCGGAGATGGAAGCCGAGGTCTCGCCGCTCTCGTTCCTCGACGGGCTGAAGGACATCGCGCCTCCGTCGCAGAACCCGCACGCGCCGAACGTCGAGCCTCCGCCGCTCGACTTCGACCAGCTCGACGGCGCCCGCGTCGACGGGCCCCCGGCCGCGCTCCCGGGTCAGCAACAGAACCAGAAAACTCCTACGCGGAGCCAGTAGCCCGGGGCGAGGGGATCTACTCCTCCGTGGGAGTGGTCTTCTCGACCGGAGAGGTCTCTTCCGGCTTCGGAGTCGGTTCGACAGCCGCGCTCGCGTCCGCGGCGGGTGTCGGCTCCGGAGCCGCGGTCACCTCGGGAACGGGAGTCGGTTCTGAGGTCGCCTTCTCCTCCGGTGCAGGGGTCGCTTGCGGCTCCGGCTTGTCGTCCCCCTTCTTGAAGAAGGAGGCGAAGGGGCTGTAGCCGGGATCCCCGGCAGTCTTCAGGTACTCGCGGTCGAAGCCTTCGTCACGCGGCCGCCCGCGGTCACCACGCTTCCCGCCTCCGCCTTGCCCGCGGCCCCCGCCGCCGCCGCCGCCGCCGCGACCGCGGCCTCCGCCCTTGGCACCTGCCAGACCATCGCGTCGGGTCTGAGCCGCGCGCACGAAGTTCTCCTGGCGCTCCTGAGCGAACTTGGGCCCGTCGCCGCGCCCGCCGCTGCGCTCTCCGCCGCGACCCTGGGGGCGTCCGCGCCCGCGACCCTGGCCACCGCCACCGGTCTTTCCCCGACCGCGGGGGTCGCCGACGCGCTTGAGCGAGAGCGCGACGCGCTGCCCGCTCACGTCGAGCACGCGGCAACGCACGGACTGGCCGATCGCGAGGCACTCGCGAGCATCGCGGACGTAGCGGTCCGAGACCTCGCTGATGTGGACCATGCCGTCCTTCTCGAGCCCGAGGTCCACGAAGGCCCCGAAGCTCGCTACGTTGAAGATGACGCCCTCGACGACCGCGTCCTTCGCGAGCTCCTTGGGATCGCTCCCCGAGGGGAGGAGCCGCGGGATGAAGTTCCGCGGCCGAGCGTCACGACCCGGGTACGCGATCTCGCGCATCAGGTCCCGCCAGGTCGCCTCGTCCATCTCGAAGTCGGCGCGTCGTAGTCCGCGCGTCGATCCGGAGACGCCGAGCAGGTCCTCGATGTTCTGACCGCTCGCCTCTGCGAGACGACGCACCAGCGGGTACTGGTCGGGGTGCAGGTTCGTGCAGTCGAGCTTCTCCGAGCCTCCGTAGACGCGCAGGAACGCGATCGCGCTCTTCCACTCCGCCTCACTCAAGAGCCCCTCGGCGCGCAGCTCTTCGCGGTTGGTGATCGGCTGCTTCTCGCGGTGCGCGAGGATCCGTTTGGCGGCCTCGACGCTCAGCCCGGGGATGTGTCTCAGCGGAGTGAGCGACGCCCGGTTGACGTCGCATCCCGTGTGCGCGACGGAGGATTCGACCACGTCGCGGAACGTCCGGCGCAGGTTCGCCTTGCTGACGAGCCCCTGCTCGGGGCCGAGCCGCAAGTGCCGCGGATCGACCTTCAGCATCTCGGCCAGCGGGTCCAGGAACCGGCGCGCGAGACCGATCGCCATCCGCACCGGGACCGTGTGGTCGGGGAGCTCCTTGCGCGCGATCTCGCCGTTGGCGTAGCTCGACAGCCCGACCTCGTTGGTGACCAGGACCCCGGCGTCGAGGCCGGCGCGCGTGACGGCGGACCGGACGGTCTCGACCGCTCCGCGAGCCGCGCGCCCGTGGCCGAGCACGACGGCGTGCACGTGGCTCGTCTCGAGGAGTGCCTTGAGCTCGTCGCCCAAGGCCGCTGCGTTCTTGTCGCCCTTCTCGATCCGACCGTGGACGCCCGTCGCGGCGCCGTCGGCGTCCACGACCGCGATGGTCCAGTCACCCTTGGCGTTCACGTCGAGCCCCGCGGTGACGACGCGCGGCCCGGGCGGCGCCAGCAGGATCTGGCGTAGGTGCTGGGACAGGAGGCGGAGGACCTCCTCGTCCCCCCTCTCCTTGAGCTCCAGGCGCACGTCCTCCTCGATCACGGGCAGGAGCCGAGCGCGAAGTGCGCGATCGGCGACCGCGTCGAGCAACGGGCCGTAGGCCGGGTCGCAGCCCTTCCCGAGCGCAGCGCGAACGCGCGGCAGCGCCTTGTCGCGATCGAGCGTGATGACAGTCGTGACCATCCGCTCCTTCTGCGCGTGCCTAATCGCCAGGAGCTTGTGTCCCTGGAGCTGACGGAGCGGTTGCTTGAGCTTCAGGACGGCGCGGTGGCGTCCGAGCTTCGCCTCGTCGACGGTCGCGCGCGCCGACAAGACGCCGTGCTTGCGCAGCATGCGCCTGAGCTGGGTGCGAACTCTCGCGTCGCGTCCGAGACGGTCGGAGAGAATGCGCGTCGCGCCCGAGAGCGCCTCCTCCTCGGAGTGCACGCCCTTGTCGGGATCGACGTACGGCTGGCAGAGACGTGCGAGGTCGGCCGTGAGCTCGACCTTGAGCGCGACCGGTCCCGAGTCGGCGCTCGCGTGGAGCGTCGGTTCGGGCGCCGGCAACTCGGCAGGCTCGGTCTTCTCCGTCGCCTCCGCGACCGCGGTCGCGGGAGCCGTCGCTTCGGGAGCTGCGCCCTCGGGGGCCGAAGACGGCGCGCCGGACTCCGGCGCCGGGCTCGCTTCGGGCTCCGTGGTCGGTTCACTCGCGGTCTCCTCTGCGTCCGAGGCCGCGGGCTCCTCGGGGGTCGGCGGCGTCGGCTCCGCGACTTCCTCGGGAGCAGCGGCGGGTCGCGTGACTCGCACGGGCGCGACGAGCGCGTCGGCGAGAGGGCCGAGCCCGCGATCGAGCGCCAGCTGGACCTCGGGTTCCGGTCGCCTGTACGGGATGAACAGGTCCTCGAGCTCGAAGCGGTCCATGCATCGAGTGACCTCTTCGATGGCGGCGGGCTCGATCCCCTCGACGGCCTCCAGCGATCGCAGGATCGTCCCGCGCCGCCGGTCCAGCTCGTCCAGCTCGACGCGCCGGCGTTCGATCCGACGGACGATGCTCTCGGAGAGTCCGCCCGTCTCCGGGCGACGGACGCGGCCGATGTAGGGCGCGCTGAGACCGGCGTCGATGAGCTCGAGCACCGAGCTCATGCACTCGGAGGTGGACGAGAACTCCCTCGCCAACTGCTCCAGAATGGGAGTGGCTGTCACGGAGAATCCCCTGGGGTTTCGTTGTTCAGGATGCCCGGCTCGAAACGATGGGCACCTTCGAGCGAGACAAGATACCCGCGGGCCCGGCGGCGCGCTAGCGCCGCGCGCAGGCCCCGGCCGAGCTCAGAGGATTGCCACGACCTGCACCAGCGCCTTCCCGAAGCGCAGGCCCGCCGACTCGTCCCTCGCGGTCACGACGGTGCCGTCGCGCTGGACCTCGACACCCGTGTAGCGGGCGCCTGCCTGCCGGAGGTCGTCCTTCAGGGACGGGTCCCCGGTCACCCGGAGCCCCTTCAGGATCCCCGCCCGGGCCAGAACGGCGACCGAGGTGCCCCACGCCGCGCAGAGCTTCCCCTCGGCGTGGGCCGCTCGAGCCAGGTCGAGGACGGCGGGGTCCTGGGCGAGCGCGAGATCGCCCTCCCCGGCCACGAAGAGGACCCCCGAGTAGTCGTCGATGCTCTCGCCCGCGAGAGGACCGTCGACGAGGAACAGGTCCTGGTGGCGGCCGCTGATGATCTCGTCGGACTCGGTCGAGACCGATCGCGTCCCGACGTGCACGTTGAAGAGACTCGAGCGCGCGTGACGCAACGTCTCCTCCGAGAACCCCGCGGAGGGCATGACGACCAGCACCGTACTCACGTACTTCTGGACCTTCAGCCCGTACTCGTCGAGGTCTTCGCCCTTCTCCGGTTCCTTCTCTTCGGCCATGTCGTCGGTCTCGATGTCAGTCGGGGATCTCGAAGATCGAGAGCCGCGTCTCCTCGGCAAGGACCCCCGCGCCGCCCGAGACACGCCAGCTGACGTGCTCGTCGAGACCGGGAACGGTGACCTCGCCGAGCGTTGCGCCGGACGCGAGCTCGCGCACCTCGAGCGAGGCTCCCTGCACGATGTAGAGCCTCCCGCCGTCGTGGCTGATGAGCACCTCCGGGGACTCGTCCGTGTCCTGCTCCAGGTTGTCGAACCACAGAGGAGCGCTCCCGAGGTCGGCGGCGCTGGCGTGACTCAAGATCGAGAGCCGTCCGCCCGGAGTCACGTCGGCGTCGGGATTGTCGATCAGGTAGTCGCGCAGGACTGTCTTGGGGAGCGCCTCGAAGATGTCCGTGAGCACGATGGTGACGCTCCCGGATCCAGCCGCGATCGCGTGGACCAGGGACTGATTCGGGCCGACCAGGTCGCCCTTGAGCTTTCCGGTCCGCGCGTCGAGCACGACGACGCCTTGCTTCCCGGTCGCCTTCTTCGTGTAGACGGCGAACAGGTGGTCGCCGTCCCTGGCGATCATGTGATAGCGCTCACCGGCGCGCGCGTAACTCCAGGCCTCGGTCATGTCGGAGGTGGAGAGCGCCCAGATGCGACGCGCCATGACCAGGTGGCAGAAGTCGTCCTGCACGAGCGCCTCGTCGAAGGCGTCGATCTCGCGCGCGTCCAGGAGCTCGCCGGTCTCGAGCGACATGCGCACCGCGCGGTGTCCCTGGACACTCGGTCCGAGCACCACGACGTCCCCCTCTCCACCGAACCCGGCACCGAACCCTCGCCCGTAGCCGACCTCGCAGGGGGAGAACCACAGCGTTTCACCGGAGTCGAGGGCCAGCGCACCGAGCTTGCCCGGGATCACGTCGTCCACCCACTTCCCGCCGGCCGGCGGATCGTAGCCGTGGACGAGGACGGGCCCGCTCGCCCCGATGGCGATCCCGTCGACCTCGTTCGGGAGCTCCTTGGTCCAGCGCCGTCTTGCGGTTCGCATGGAGGCGGATCCTAGATGGTGGGATAGCGGGCCGCGACCCTTTCCAGCCGATCTCGGCCCGCCCCGGCGATCAGTCCGCGAGCACCTTCGTTGCGATGGAGACCGGCACGGAGCGGTACTCGTCCAGCTCCATCGAGAACGAGCCGCGCCCCTGGGTCGCGCCCCGCAGGGCCGAGGAGTACGCGAACATCTCGGCCACGGGGACCTTCGCACGGATGATGCGCAGATCCCCTGTCGCGTCGACGTCGGAGACCTCTCCGCGCCGCGAGTTCAGGTCCCCCACGACGCTCCCGAGGAACTCCTCGGGCACGCGGACCTCGAGCTTCATGATCGGCTCGAGCAGGGTCGTGTTGTTCTCGGCCGCTTGGCGGAACGCCAGGACACCGGCGTTGTGGAACGCGAGCTCGCTCGAGTCGACATCGTGGGACTTCCCGTCGAACAGGGTCGCGCAGACCCCCATGAACGGGTAGCCGCCGTGGATTCCACCCTTGACGGCCTCGCGGATCCCGGCGCCGACGGCGGGGATGTACTCGCGCGGGATCGCACCGCCCTTGATCTTGTCGATGAACTCGAAGTCCGCGCCCTCGTCCTCGGCGACCTCGAAGCGCACGTAGGCGACTGCGAACTGGCCGCGGCCACCGGACTGCCGAACGTAGCGCGCCTCGGTTTCGAGGCCCTTCGTCAGGCGCATCTTGTAGGCGACCTTCGGACGCCCGGTCCGCACCGAGCAGCGGAACTCGTTCTGGATACGGTTGACGACGATCTCGAGGTGGAGCTCGCCCATGCCCGCGATCAGCGTCTCACCGGTCTCCTCGTTCGTGTTCGCGCGGAAAGTCGGGTCCTCGCGCATCATCCGCCCGATGACCTCCCCGAGCTTGTCGCGGTCCTGTGCCTTCACCGGCTCGATCGACATCGCGATCACGGAGTCGGGGAACTGGATCTTGCTGAGCACGATCGGGGCCGAGGGGTCGCACAGCGTGTCCCCGGTGACCGTCTTCTTCAGACCGACCACCGCGGCGATCTCGCCGGCGTGCACCTTCTCCACGGCCTCGCGCTTGTTCGCGTGGATCCGCACGAGCCGACCGATGCGCTCGTCGCGACCGGTCCTCGGGTTGGTCACCTTCGTGCCCTTCTCGAGGACGCCGGAGTAGACGCGCACGAAGGTCAGGTCGCCCGTGGTCTCCGCGATCGTCTTGAACGCCATCAAGCACATCGGCTCGGAGTCTTCGGGCTTGCGGAAAGCGGGCTCGTCGGTATCGGGGTGCATACCCTCGACCGGCGGCACGTCTCCAGGGCTCGGGAGGTACCGGATGACGGCGTCGAGCAGCATCCGGACGCCTTTGTGCTTGAGCGCCGAACCGCAGAGCACGGGCGTGATCTCGATCGCGAGCGTTGCCTTGCGGATCGCCTCGCGCAGCAGAGCGCCGCCGATCGGCTCCTCCTCGACGAAGAGGTCGAGGAGCTCGTCGTCGAACTCCGCCGCGACCTCGCACAGGTCGTGGCGGCGGGCCTGCGCCTCCTCGAGGAGCTCGGCGGGGATGTCGACCTCGTTGTAGGCCTTGGCGGAGTCGTCCAGGAGGAACTCGTACATGCGCATGTCGATGAGATCGATCACGCCGCGGAAGTCCTTCTCGCTCCCGACGGGCATCTGGAGCGCCACCGGGCGCGCGCCGAGCCGCTCGGTGATGGACGTCATGGCCTGGTAGAAGTCGGCCCCGACGCGATCCATCTTGTTGATGAAGCACATGCGCGGAACCCCGTAGCGGTCGGCCTGGCGCCAGACGGTCTCCGATTGTGCCTCGACCCCGGAGACGGCGTCGAAGACGGCAACCGCGCCGTCCAGGACTCGCAGGGAGCGCTCGACCTCCGCTGTGAAGTCGACGTGACCGGGAGTGTCGATGATGTTGATCGACACGCCGTCCCACTCACAGGTGGTTGCGGCCGACTGGATGGTGATCCCGCGCTTCTGTTCCTCCTCGAGGAAGTCCATCGTGGCTTCGCCGTCGTGGACTTCGCCCGTGCGGTGGATCTTCTCGGTCAGGAACAAGATGCGCTCCGTGACCGTGGTCTTCCCGGCATCGATGTGAGCCATGATGCCGATGTTGCGGAGGCTGGAGATGCGGGCTCCGCCGCTCTTGGTGCGGCTGGGCTCGTTCTTCACGGTCGTGCTGGTCATCACTTCCTGCTGGTCTCGTCGAGAACGCGAGGTCGCCCGAATTACGCGGAAGGCCCTCGGACTCCTGCTCCCGCATCCTGGCGGGCCGCTATCTGGAGGCTCCGGGGGCCAGCTTGCGGGGGTCCTACCCCGCGTGGGATTCCGATCGGCCCGGGCGACAGGGTGCGATCGAGTCCCCAAGTTTCGGAACAAAGGGAGGAAAAGGTTAGCCCAGGCTCCGGACGGGTCAATCCGGAGGGTGTCAGGAAATCGAGAATCCGTGCCCGAGGGGGCCGGACACGGTCAGGAAGGGCCGTCCGGGAGCGCTTCCCCTGCCTGGGCCTTTTTGGTGAGCTAGCCGCCCGTCGGGCCTCGGACCCGCACGCTCCATGTTCCTCGAGTTCCTCGAGACCGTCACCGGTGTCTTCGTGGTCGTCTACGACGGCCAGCACGCCCTCAAGTTCACGCTCGGGCGCGCGCAGAACGTCGTGGGGCCCGGGGTCCACTTCAAGCTCCCGATCATCCAGCGCTTCGCGGTGGAGGAGACGAAGCACACGACCCTGGATCTCGAGCCGCAGGTCATCCAGCTCTCGGACGACCTGGTGTACGAAGTGGACGCCAAGGTCATGTACCAGATCGTCAACCTGCGGAAGGCGATCGTCGAGATCGACGATCTCGTCACGGGGCTCCAGAACCGGGTGGTGATGGCGGTCCAGCGCGTGGTCCAGGCCCAGAACCGCGAGAGCATCCGCGACACGGACGCGATGATCACGACGATCCGGGGCGAGCTGCGGCCGGTCGAGGAACAGTGGGGTGTCCGGATCCTCCAGTTCGGCTTCTCCAACCTCTCCCCCTCGCCCAGCACGCTCGAGATCACCCAGCTCGACCTCCTGGCCCGCGAACGGCTGGCGCTCTACGACGAGCTGCGCAGAAAGAGCCTCTCCCAGGAGGCGGCCGTCGCCCTCGTCACGGGCGCCGTCGTCGCCACGCACGCCAAGGTGACCGACGACGGGATCGTGGGCGCCCGGCGCGAACGCCGAGAGCTCGCGGAACGCTTCGGCGAGCACGTCGAGGATGCGGTCAGGGAGCAGAAGGAGGCGCAGAAGAAGGAGAAGACCGAGCGCCTGGGCAATGAGGGCGACGACGACGAGGACACCGACGGCGAGTGAGCTTCTGAGACGTGGGTGAGTTCATCGACGAGCTCCGTGAGCTCCTGGACATGTCGTTCCGGGACTGGATCGTCGAGACGATCGAGGAGAACGCCTACCTCGTCTTCGTCCTCGTCTACTCGGTCGTGCGGGCGACCGGAGTGACGGTGCAGAGCGGTACGACGGGATTGCTCTTCAGCTTCGGCCGGGCGCGGAAGGTCGTTCCGCCGGGCTTCCGCATGCTGATCCCCTTCCTGCAGGTAGTGCGGACGGTTCCGTCGCGGCAACGCACCATGGACCTCCCCTCCCAGCGAGTGACCACGTTCGACGGCCTCGTGTACCTGGTCGACGCGAACCTGGTCTATCGAATCGTGGACATCAGGAAGGCGCTGATCGAGATCGACGACCTCCTGCGGGGAATGCGGCAAGTCCTGGTGCTGTCCGTGCAGGAGGTCTTGCGCGCCTCGGAGCGTGCGAGCTTCCGGACCTCCGAGGACCTCGACCGCAGGCTCACCGAAGCGATGGCCCGCCGGCTCGTGGCCTGGGGCGTCGAGGTCGAGCACGCCGGCTTCACCAGCATCACGCCCTCACCGAAGACGCTGCGGCTGACGCAGCTCTCCCAGCGGGTCGGGGAGCGCCGGCGGAACCTCGAGCGACTCGAGCGCGCGGTGCCCCCCGTCCCCCGGCCGATGGGACTCGCGTTGCTCGGCACCAGCCAGCGAGTCCTCACGCGCTCGCGCCTGGGGCGGGAACGCGAGATCCTCGCCCGCAGGAAGAAGCGCGTGGAGCGGATGTATCGACGTGCCAGGGTCGCGCTCGCCGGACTCGGGCTCGAACGCCGCGTGCAGAACAGACTGCGGCGGGAGCTGCTCGCCGACGCGGGGCTCTCCGGAGTGCTCGGCGACGCGGGCTTCGGCGACGACGGTCCGCCGCGCAGGGCGGAGGAAGCCGAGAAAGCGGTGAAGCAAGTGAAGGTGAGGGTCAGGTCCAGTCCGCGCTCGAACCCCACTCGCGTGCGGAAGTCGCCGACCGGGCGGAAGCCCGGGACTCCGCGCTAGCCGTCGCCCCTACTCCCGCCGCGCGTCGAGATCCACGATCAGCACGAGCTCGACGAGCTTCCCGCTCAGGCGGCTATCCATCCCGTCGCTGTCCTGGTCCAGGTACATGACTTGCCAGCGGACCGCGTCACTCCGATTGGGGAACCAGGTGAAGCCGGCGGACATCCGCTCGGTGTTCTGTCCGTCGTCGAGATTCTCGAAGCGACCCGCAAGTTCCACGGCGCCGTCTCCGAAGACGGCCGACGCCGTCAAGCTGTAGGGACGCGTGTCGGCCTTGTTCGCGGGCACGAACAGGCCCGATCCCGCCGGATCCAGAACGGTGGAGACGTTCGCCAAATCCAGGCCGCGCGGCATCTTCAGCGAATTCAGGTCGTAGTCGCGGTCGTAGCGCACCATATCGAAATAGAACCCGAGGTTGCCGACGAGCAACCCGAAGTCGATGCCGAGGCGGTCACCCGAGACGGCCTGATCGTCCGACCAGGAGACCCCGACGGTCGCGTGACGCAAGTCGTCGTCGGAGCCGAAGGATCCCTCGTTCTTGCGAAACGCGCTTCCCGCCAGGTCCAAAGTCAACCGCCCCGTGTACAGGAGGTCGTCACCGGCGCCGTCGACACTGTTCTGCGCCGCCCCGTAGATTCGTATCGGCCCGGAGCCGGCACGGACCATGACGCCCACGTCCCTGTCGTCGGTTTCGTCGCCGTTGATGGTGCGCTTGACCATCACGAGCCTCTCCTCGCTGACCATGCCGCTGTGCAGGAAGGGCTCCTTGAACTGACCTCCGGTCACGTCGACCCGGTTGCCCAGGTCGAACCTGGCGAAGGCGTCCTCGAGAACCAGGTCGTCGTTCTGGTCGACGTCCGCGGTGATCAGGAAGGAGTGGTCGCCGAAGTCCCCCGCCAGGCCCACGCGAGCGTTGCGAAGCCGCGCACCGCGCGGACCGTTGTCGCCCTCGTCGCGGAGGTCCTCACCCGCATACACGACCCCGGGACGAAGGAACCCGGTGATCCAGACGTCGTTCGGACGCGAGACCGCGTCGGAATACTCCGCGATCTCGCGATCGAGACGCTCCCAGCTCTCCTCGTTGGGCGGGTCGGCGGGCGAGGCGGCGAGAACGAGGAGGAGCAGGGTGGGCATGGTCGCGATCTCCCGGCCGGCGTGGCGCGGAGCCGGCTACGGCGATGCCGGGCTCCCGGCGGGAAGCATGACAGGTGCGGGGGGGGCCATCAAGCCGAGGAATCGCCTGTATCGACGGATCCGGTGAGCTCGACGACACGTGGTGCGGCTGCTGCGAGCCGCGTCCGCATGACCTCGATCGCCTCGGGATTGGAGTCGACCAGGACAGTATCCCGCCCGAGATCCCAGGCGGCGGCTCCCGTGGTGCCGCTCCCGGCGAAGAAGTCGAGCAGGCGGTCTCCCGGGTCACTGTGCACGCGGACGATCCGGTCCAGGATGGCACGCGGTTTCTGATCGGGGTAGCCGGTGCGCTCCGCACCGGTGGGACTGACGATCGTGTTCCACCAGACGTCGGTCGGCGTCTTCCCGCGCGCCGCCTTCTCCGGCCCGACGAGACCGGGAGCCATGTAGGGGATCCGGTCGATGTCTTCGTAGCGGAACGTGAACCGCTTCGGGTCTCGCACGTACCACAGGATGTTGTCGTGCTTGGCCGACCATCGCGATCGCGAGCGGCCGCCGAAATCGTAGGTCCAGATGATCTCGTTCTGGAACGAGCGCCGGCCGAGCAACTCGTCGAGAAAGACCTTCACACCGTGGACCTCGCGCGGATCGAGGTGCACGAAGAGGCTGCCGGTGGCGTCGAGGACACGAACCGCCTCCTCCAGGTGTGGCCCGAGGAACGCCAGGTAGTCCTCGAACCGGTCGGAGTAGGACATGCGTGAGGTCGCGGTCGTTCGGTAGCGGTGGCCGCCGAACCCGGAACGATCTCCGTCGTCGTCGCGCTCGACGCGCACGCGCTCCAGCGTGCGCTTCTTGCCCGTGTTGAACGGGGGATCCACGTAGACGAGCTGGAAGGAGCCGTCGGGTGCTGCGCGCAGGTAGTCGAGGGCCTGCCCGAGAACCAGAGTGAGCTCCGGTTCACGGTTCGTTCGGTCGGACGCCGTCGAAAGTCGACTCGAACACTCTTCTGACACGAGAGGAGGATAGTCCACGGCACCTCCCCGGTCGATCGGAGGTCCCGGTCCCGGCTCGACCGCGTAGCTGATAGGCTGTACGCCCCCCTTGCGCGGGGGAACGCCTTCAACCGAACCGCAGGAGAACCCGGAATGCAGGAGAACAGACGATCCCGTCGTGACTTCAACCGCCTCGTGGCGATGGCCATGGGCGGAGCGCTGATCGGCGCCGCGGCGTGCCGCACGCAAGGGGACGAGCACGCGCACATGGACAAGGACGGCTGCCCCGGTAAGGACGGCTGCCCTGGAAAAGACGGCTGCCCTGGCAAGGACGGCTGCCCCGGGAAAGACGGTTGCCCCGGCAAGGATGGCTGCCCGGGCAAGGACGGCTGTCCCGGCAAGGAATAGCCGACGACGACCACACCCGTCGCGGGCCCGGCCGCCCGCGACGGGACGACGCCGCCCATGCCCAATCGCTGGAACCTCCCCGACCTCGGCCTGGGCCTCGGCCTCCGCAGCGTTCACTTCGACCACGTCCTCGAGGAACGCCCGGACGTCGAGTGGTTCGAGATCCTCTCGGAGAACTACCTCTCCGAGGGCGGACGAACCCGCCACGTTGCCGAACGCGTGGCCGAGCACTATCCGGTCGTCATGCACGGCGTCTCGATGTCGATCGGAAGTACCGACCCGCTCGACTTCGAACACTTCGCGCGGCTTCGCTCGCTGGCCGAGCTCACGAACGCGCGCTGGTTGGGTGACCACATCTGCTGGACGGGAGTTGCCGGGCGCAATACGCACGAGCTCCTGCCGCTGCCCTACGACGAACCGACGCTCTCTCACGTGGCCGATCGTGTCCGGGCTGCGCAGGACTTCTTCCAACGTCCGCTCGTGCTCGAGAACCCCTCGACCTACGCGACGTTCGCGACCTCGACCGTTCCCGAGCATGAGTGGATCGCGCGACTCCTGGAAGAAGCCGATTGCGCGATGCTCCTGGACGTCAACAACGTCTACGTGAACTGTCGGAACCACGGACTGGACGCGGACAGCTGGCTCGACGCCATTCCCTACGACCGCGTCGTCCAGGTTCACCTCGCCGGTCACACCGACAAGGGAACGCACCTGATCGACACGCACATCGGTCCCGTGATCGACCCGGTCTGGGAGCTCTTCGGGGAGGTGATGCGGCGCACGGGCGGGTGCTCGACACTGCTCGAGTGGGACGCAGAGATCCCCGGTTTCGACGAGGTCCACGCCGAGCTCTTGAAGGCGCGGAAGCACCGCGAGGCCGTCTCCACGTGAAGCTCGACCGCTTTCAGGACTGGATGCAGGCGATCGTCACCTGGCCCGGTGCCGGAGAACACGGTGTGGAAGCTGCGGTCCGCGAGCACGCGGACCGATCCGGCGTGTCCTTCGAGGACCTGAACGCGTTCGTCCTCCCCGGCCCTCGTCTCAATGGCGCGGAGCGCGTGGGGATCTACGCGCGGATGATCTGGCTCAGGTTCCTCGAGTCCATGGAGGAGGACTTCCAGGGCGTCCGCACGTTCCTCGGACGGGACATGTTCCGGGACCTGGTTCGCCGCTACCTCGCGGACCGGCCGTCCAGCTCCTACACACTCAACCACCTCGGCGCAGCATTCGCCGACTGGCTCCTCAACGACGCCACCGAGCTCGGGGAGCGACGCCAGACGGCTCACGAGCTGGCAGCGGTCGAGCGGGCGATCATGGATGTCGCCAACGGTCCGGACGCGGATCGGCTCACGGTCGACGCGCTCCTCGCGATTCCGATGGGCCGCTGGCCGGAGACCCGGTTCCGGTTGGCGCCGTCGCTCGAGCTGTTCGCGTGCAGGTGCCGGGTCAACGACTACCTCTCGGCCGTGTTCCGCGGCGACGAGGTCGGCGCGCCCGAAGCGGGCGACAGCTTCGTCTGCGTCCACCGCACGGGGTCGCGCGTGCAACGGAGCGAGCTCAGTCGTGAGGGCCACGCTGTCCTGTCGGCGATCGGGCGCGGCGCGACGCTGGCGGAGGCCCTGGAAGAAGCCCTCGAGCTCGAGGGAGTCGATCCCGATCCCGTGCTCTCGACGATCGGCGACACGTTCCGGGACTGGACGGCGTCCGAGATCTTCTGCGCGTAGCGCGTCCTACGGGTCTTCAGGAGCGTCCGGGGGCGCTGGCTCCAGCGGCGTCTCGACGAGCTCGCCCTCGGGCGTCCACGAGAGCCACTCGCCCACCCGGACACCGTTCCTGTAGTGACCTCGGGCCCTCTGGCTGCCGCTCGCGTACCAGGCGTTCCACTCCCCCACACGCAGGCCGCCCGCCATCCTGCCTTCCTCTGCGATGGCGCCGTCCTCGTGCCAGAAAGCCCACATGCCGTCCGGGGCGCCTCGGATGCTCGGCCCGCGCGCGGCGACGCGCCCGTCTTCGTACCACCAGGTCGTGGTCCCCGATTCTTCTCCGCAGTGCACTTCCGAGCGTCGCGTGCCGTCCTCGAACCAGCTCTGCCAGACTCCGGCCGGCTCGCCGTGGTCGAAGTAGCGTTCGAACCTCTTCGTCCCGTCCGCGTACCACTCGACCTCGCGGCCGTGGCGCGCTCGCTTCCCGCCGGGGTACACGAGAACTTCCTTCGTCCGGACGAGCGTCGTTCCGTCGGCTCCGTAGTCGACCTCCTCGTGAGCAACGGGCTCGCCGGAAGGCGGTGCAGGAGGTGCGCTCGTGGGGAACGGTCCGCGCAGCGGGAGCGAGAGATTGCTCGTGCAGGCGGTGAGAGCGGCGAGCGCGAAGAGGGCGACCGACCTCACCGTTTTTCGGCCTCGCCGGTCATCGGTACGAACCGCACCGGGAGCACGCGGCGCTCGTCCAGGCCCGTCGTCGTACGCTCGAGGAGGACGAGCTCCTGGTTCCGGTCTCCGACGGGGACGATCATGCGACCGCCCATTGCGAGCTGCTCGACGAGAGCCGGCGGCACGTGATCCGGCGCCGCCGTCACGATGATCGCATCGAACGGGGCGTGTTCGGGCCAGCCCCTGTAGCCATCGCCGGCGCGAACCTCGACGTTGTCGTAGCCGAGCTCGGCGAGCGTTCGACCTGCGCGCTCGGCCAGCTCGGCGACGATTTCGATCGAGTACACCTCGGCGACGAGCTCCGCGAGAACGGCGGCCTGATAGCCGGACCCCGTTCCGACCTCGAGCACCCGCTCGTGCGGTTCGAGCTCGAGCGCCTCCGTCATGAACGCCACGACGTACGGCTGCGAGATCGTCTGGCGGAATCCGATCGGGAGCGCTCGATCCTCGTATGCCTGGGAGCGCACGCCCTCCGGTACGAAGCGGTGTCGTTCCACGGCCCGCATCGCCGCGAGCACACGGGGGTCGCGAATCCCCCTCCCCTCTATCGAGCTGGCCACGATGGCGTCCCGCTCCGCTCTACGCCCGCCGTCTCCCGCCGCCTCGCTTCGCCTCGTGCTGCACCCGCAGAGCATCCAGTGAGAAGCCACCGCGAGGGGAAGAGCCAGAAGAAAGAACGACAGGGCCTGATTCACGGTGTTGTCATCATAGGACGGCGGAGGCGGTCCCGTCCGGGTCCGTCCACGCCTGCCCTCGGAGAGAAGCATGATCCCGGCGGGCTGCTTCAGCATACTTCGTCGGTGAGCCGTCCCCACCCCGCCCCCATCCCTCTCGCACCGCCGACCGGACTCGGAGGTACATCGTGATCGGCTACGTCCTGATGAGCGTGCTCACGCTCCTCCTGTTGATCGGTCTGGTCCGACCGAGGGAGAATCCTCTCGTCGTCTTCGGGCGCGCGCTCCGAGCACTGGCGGTGACGACCGGAGGGCGCGTGCTGGGGGGCGTGGCCCTGTGCATCCTCTTCGTCGACCTCGTCGAGACGAATCTGGACGCCGAGTTCTCACACGGGCTCGGCTACGACCTCACGCCGTTCGTCCACGGCATCGAAGGCGACCTCGTCGCGCGCCTTCAGAGCCTCTCGACTCCGTTCCAGAACGGCGTCCTCTCGTGGGTCTATGCACCGGGTTTCGTCGCTCTCGTGTGCCTCCCCCCGGTGGTCTGGCTCGGACGGACGCGCAACCGGGCGACGGCCGAGTACCTGACTGGGATCTCGGCGAACTACGTGTTCGCCATGCCGTTCTACGTGTTTGCCCCCGTGCGCGAAGTCGGATGGAGCCAGCTGACGACGGCTCGCCCGCTCATGGAGAACGTGTGGCCGGGCGTGACCGAGATGCTCCGGTCCGCGAGCGCTCTCGACAACTGCTTCCCGAGCCTGCACGTCTCGTGCACGCTGACCGTGTTCTGGTTCGCACTCCGCCACGGTCCTCGGTCACTCGTGCTCGTGACGGGGGTCGGAGCGCTCCTGACTGCGTGGGGCACGATGATCCTGGGCATCCACTGGGCGACCGACGTGGCCGCCGGAGCGGTCTTCGGTTCGTTGTGCGCACTGTTCGCCCAGCGCCTCGGCGAGCGGTTCTGGCCCGAAGGCGTTCGGGAAGCTGCCGAACAGGTCGTCCCCGTCACCTCCGACGACAACTACTCGCGGTTCCGGTAGCGCACACGTTCCGCCGCCCATTCGATCGCGGCGACGAGGTTCTCGGCCGAAGCCTGTCCGGTGCCCGCGATGTCGAACGCCGTGCCGTGAGCAGGGCTGACGCGCAGGTAGGAGAGACCTGCGATCGACGTCAGGGCTCGCCCCTTGCCCGCGAGCTTGATGGGGATGAACGCCTGATCGTGATAGAGCGCCAGCACGCCGTCGAACTCGCCCCCGAGGGCGCTCGCGAACACGGCGTCGGGCGACACCGGTCCCGTGACGTCGAGGCCGGCTTCGCGCGCGTCGCGTACGGCCGGCACGAGCTCGTCGCCTTCCTCGGAGCCCAGGATCCCGTTCTCTCCCGCGTGGGGGTTGAGCCCGGCGAGAGCCAGCCGAGGTCGACGAAAGCCGAGCTCGCGGATCGCGCGCTCGAGGAGACCGAGGTGGTGCACGACTCGCTCGCGCGTGACGGCCGCGAGCGCATCTCGCAGCGGGAGATGCCGGGTGAGGAGCATCACTCGAAGGTCACCGGCGATCGCCAGCATCTCGTAGTCGTCCACGCCGTCCCAGCGCGCGAGGAGCTCCGTCTGACCCTCGACGCGTTCTCCGGCCGCGTGGAGGCCTTCCTTCGAGACCGGGGCGGTCACGAGCGCATCCACGCCTCCGGACGAAGCGAGGTCGTGTCCATCTCGCAGCGCGCCGAGCGCTACGCGCCCTCCCGCCGCGGAGGCACGGCCCACGGGCACGTGCTCTTCCTGTTGCGGGCGGGTCGCGACGAGCCACGCGGCGCCCTTCTCGTGTGCGGCCCAGGCCTCGTGCGTCCGGAGGCAGTCGACGCCGGGCGGTGCCCAGCGAGCCGGTCCGATCCCGACGAGACGCGCCACGCGCCGGACACGTTCGTCCTCGAGGCACGCGTGAACGATTTCCGGGCCGATTCCGGCCGGGTCGCCCAGCGTCAGGGCAATGCGCGGGAGCGTGGTCACCGCGCCCAGTCTACGCCGGGGACTCGCCGCCGATCGCCCCGTTGAGCTCGTAGAGGTAGGTGAGGAGCTCCGCCACGACCTCGTAGAGCTCGATCGGGATCTCCTCCCCGACCTCGAGTCCCGAGAGGAGGGCGAGCAGATCGGCATCCTCGCGGACGGGGATGTCGTGCTCGTGAGCCAGCTCCAGGATCCTCTTCGCGACCTCACCCGAGCCCTTGCCGACCACGTCGGGTGCGGCCTGACGCTCGGGCGAATAGCGGAGTGCGACCGCGAACTCCACTCCGTCCTCAGCGCTCATCCCGACACGTCCATGAGGTGGTGCTCGCGCAAGTACTGGATATCCGCGGCGCGCCGCTCGAGCTCGACGAACTCGGCGGGAGCCACGCCGACGACGATCTCCGCGGAACGCCCGAGGGACGAGATGCGCTCGGAGAGCGCGGAGAGGTCGGCGCGGATCCGCTCCGCGATCTCCTCGTGCTCGACGGTGAGCCGCAGGCTCATGCCCGTCGGGGCCACCCACAAGTCGATCCGGATCGGCCCGGTGTGGCGGAAGCGGATGCCGACCGAGAGACGCACCGTGCTCTCGGTCTCCGACGGCTCCTCTCCGTTGCGCCCCTCCCGGCGCCAGAAAACGTGCGCCGTGGTCCAGTGGGATCCGTCCGGGACCGGGAAGGACAGGTGCAGGGGCTCGCCGGCCTGACGCCGAGCGAGGTTCAAGAGCTGTTCGGCCTCGATCCCCGCCAGCGCGCGCGAGACCGACTCGCGGAGGGAGCCCGGTTCGAGAGTCTCGAGCTCCGCCATGAGCTGGGCCTTGAGATCGCCGAGCAGGGAGGCTACCGAGGCCCCGGACTTCGCGCTGCCCGGCAGCGCGGAGAGCAGAGCGGCCTCGTAGCTGAGCCCGGCGCTGCGTACGAGAGCCCGCAGGGCATCGCCTCCGGCCCCGGGTCGGAACACGTGACCGGAGAGGTGTCTTGCGAGAGTTGTGGCGCGCTCGCCCGTCTCGGACCGCAGGCGGGACGCCAGGTCCT
>JAJDET010000122.1 GCA_029259655.1 Planctomycetota bacterium | reverse complement strand
GGCGACACGCTCTTCATCGGTGACGTCGGTCGACCCGACCTGGTCGGCTCGATGGGGCTCACCTCCGAGCAGATGGCCGGGCAGCTCCACGACTCGCTGCGCACGAAGATCCTCCCGCTCGAGGACGAGGTCGAGATCTGGCCCGGCCACGGGGCCGGCTCGGCCTGCGGCAAGAACATGTCCAGCGAGCGCTCCTCGACGCTCGGTGCGCAGCGGCTCGCCAACCCCATGCTGGCCGACATGACGCGCGAGGAGTTCGTCGCTCGCGCCACGACCGGCCTCGGCGCGCCGCCGCGCTACTTCTCCCACGACGCGTCCTACAACCGCCGCGGCGCGCCCGGACTGGACGAGCTGCCCGAGGTCGGCGCCCTCGCCCCGGAGGCGGTCGAGGACGCGATCTCGGACGGAGCGCTGGTGCTCGACGTCCGCGACGCCTCGGCCTTCGGGGCGGGGCACGTTGCGGGTGCCCTGAACGTCGGACTCGACGGCAAGTTCGCCTCCTGGGTCGGCGCGCTCGTTCCGGCCGATCGCGCGCTCGTCCTGGCCGTCGAGGACGGAGAGGGTGCGGAGGAGGCGCGCATGCGTCTCGCGCGGGTCGGGATCGAGACGGTCCTGGGATACGTGGAGGTCGCGGCATGGCGCGCCTCGGGCCGCGCGCTCGCCGTGCTCTCCAATGTCAGCGTCGAGGAGCTCCACGACGGTGGCCGCGCGCTCGTCCTGGACGTGCGCGGACCCGGCGAATACGCGGATGGCCACGTCCCCGGCGCACTCTCGCTCCCGCTCCCGGACCTCCCGGAGCGCATCGGCGAGGTCGGGCTCGAGCAGCCGATCGCGGTCGTCTGTCAGTCGGGATACCGCTCGAGCGCCGCAGCGAGTCTCCTGGCCGCGGCGGGGGCGACGGACCTCGTCAACGTCTCCGGAGGGACCGCCGCGTGGCTCGCGGCCGGGTACTCCGCGGAGCGTGCCCCGGCGAGCGTCTCGTGACGATCCCGAGCTCCAGAGAGGACGCAGGGGGGCCTCGTGTACTGGCCCGGCAAAGGTTCTGTTCAGTCCGCCGGACTTCGCGAAGGTCTCTGTAAATCGAAGGATACCGACCCACAAAGGTGGGTAGCAGGCGTAGGAGAGTCCGCGCGTCGCGACCTCACGGTCCGGTGCGCGGATGCCTCTCGGGAGTCGCCCTGAACGACTCCTTGTCTGGGCCTAGGCGGGCGTCGCACGAGGATGGGGTGCGGCGTCCGCTGCTCGTTGACCGCTCTCTCTTCTTCCTGCCCGTGCCCGACGATGGCGGAGGGAAGGGGACGGAGGGAAGCAGGGAGGGCGAGAGTCAGGCCGGAGCGGCGCACTGCCGCCGGGCACGGGCACGGGCAGGAGACCGGAGAGGGTGAGCGGCTGAACTGACACTTCCGGCCGCGTACACTCCGCACGCGCGCGCCCCCATCCCAGCGAGAGTGAGAGATCGCTGACGCGCGCTACTCCATGAGCCCCGACGACAGGCCCTATCCCGACGTCCCCGCCCAGCCGAGCTTCCCCGAGATCGAGCGCGGCGTGCTCGAGCGCTGGAAGAGCCAGGGGACCTTCGCCGAGTCCGTCGACCGTCGCCCGCCCGGCGCGCGAGGACGGAACGAGTTCGTCTTCTACGACGGGCCGCCGTTCGCGAACGGACTGCCGCACTACGGGCACCTCCTGACGGGCTACGTCAAGGACATCGTGCCGCGCTACCAGACGATGCGCGGGCGGCGCGTGGAGCGGCGCTTCGGGTGGGACTGCCACGGGCTTCCGGCCGAGATGGAGGCCGAGCGCGAGCTCGGCGTCTCCGGCCGGCGCGCGATCACCGAGTACGGCATCGACCGCTTCAACGAGCACTGCCGGACCTCGGTGATGAAGTACACCGGCGAGTGGCAGCGCTACGTCGAGCGCCAGGCCCGCTGGGTCCGCTTCGACAACGACTACAAGACCATGGACCTCTCCTACATGGAGAGCGTGATGTGGGCGTTCAAGGAGCTCTGGAAGAAGGGCCTCGTCTACGAGGACCACCGTGTGAAGACCTACTCGTGGGCCGCGGAGACGCCCGTCTCGAACTTCGAGACGCGCATCGACGACGCCTACCGCGAGCGCCAGGACCCTGCGATCACGGTGCGCTTCCGGCTCGTGCCCCGGAGCGGCGACGACGGTCCGCTCGAGGTCCTGGCCTGGACGACGACTCCCTGGACCCTGCCCTCCAACCTCGCGCTCGCCGTCGGACCGGAGATCGAGTACGCCGTGTTCGTCGAGGACGGCGTGCGGTTCGTGCTCGGCGCCGCGGCGGCGGCGAAGTACGAGGGTGAGCTCGCGGGAGCGGAGCGAGTCGGAACGCTCTCCGGTAGCGAGCTCGTCGGGCGCAGCTACGAGCCGCTCTTCCCGTACTTCTCCGGCCACGAGCGCGCCTTCCGCATCCTCGGCGCCGAGTTCGTCGACACGGAGGAGGGAACGGGCGTGGTGCACATGGCCCCCGGCTTCGGCGAGGACGACCAGCGGGTCTGCCGCGAGAACGGGATCGAGCTCGTGTGCCCGGTGGACGAGAAGGGGAACTTCACCGAGGAGGTCGCCGACTTCGTCGGCCAGAACGTCCTCGCGGCCAACAAGCCGATCATCCGCCGGCTCAAGGACGACGGGAAGCTCGTCCGGCACGAGACCTACGTCCACAACTACCCGCACTGCTGGCGGACGGACGAGCCGCTGATCTTCAAGGCGCTCGAGTCGTGGTACGTCAAGGTCACGGACTTCCGCGACCGTATGGTCGAGCACAACCGGGGGATCAACTGGATCCCCGGACACGTGCGCGACGGACAGTTCGGGAAGTGGCTGGAGGGCGCTCGCGACTGGTCGATCAGCCGCAACCGTTTCTGGGGCTCACCGATCCCGGTCTGGAAGAGCGACGACCCGGCCTATCCGCGGATCGACGTCTACGGCAGCCTCGACGAGCTCGAGCGCGACTTCGGCGTGCGTCCGACGGACCTGCACCGGCCGGGCATCGACGAGCTCACGCGGCCGAACCCCGACGACCCGACAGGCAAGAGCACGATGCGACGCGTCCCCGACGTGCTCGACTGCTGGTTCGAGTCGGGGGCGATGCCCTTCGCGCAGGTCCACTATCCGTTCGAGAACAAGGAGTGGTTCGACGACCACTTCCCGGCCGACTTCATCGTCGAGTACATCGCGCAGACGCGCGGCTGGTTCTACACGCTGATGGTGCTCTCCACGGCGCTGTTCGATCGGCCGGCGTTCCAGAACGCGATCTGCCACGGGGTCGTGCTGGACAACGAGGGCAAGAAGCTCAGCAAGCGGCTGCGTAACTATCCCGATCCGGACGAGGTCTTCGACACTCGCGGTTCGGACGCGCTGCGCTGGTTCTTGTGCTCCTCGAACATCTTGCGCGGCGGCGACCTGCAGATCGACCGCGAGGGCAAGGCGATCGCCGAGTCCGTGCGGCTCGTGATCATCCCGATCTGGAACGCGTACCACTTCTTCTGCCTGTACGCGAACCCCGACGGCGCCGAGGCGCGCGTGCGGACCGACCAGACGGCGGTCCTGGATCGCTACGTGCTGGCCAAGACGCGCCAGCTCGTCGAGCAGGTGACGGACGCGATGAACGCGTACGACGTCCCGCGCGCCTGCGGGCTCGTGCGCAGCTTCCTCGACGCCCTCAACAACTGGTACATCCGCCGCAGCCGCGACCGCGCCTGGCGGAAGGAGAAGGACCCGGACAAGCAGGACTTCTACGACACGCTCTACACGGTGCTCGAGGTGCTGTGCCGCGTCGCGGCCCCGCTGCTCCCGCTCATCACCGACGAGGTGTACACGGGACTGACGGGTCGCGAGAGCGTGCACCTGCAGGACTGGCCCGACGCCGGGGAGCTTCCCGACGATCCGGGGCTCGTTGCCGCGATGGACCGCGTGCGCGAGGTCTGCTCGACGGCGCTCTCGTTGCGCGAAGAACACCGGCTGCGCGTGCGCCTCCCGCTCGCGTCACTGACGGTTGCCGGGGCCGACACACAGTCCCTGCTCGCGTTCGCCGACCTCATCCGCGACGAGGTGAACGTCAAGTCGGTGGAGGCGAGCGAGGACCTCGACACCTTCGGTTCCTTCCAGCTCGTCGTGAACGCCCGCGCCGTGGGGCCGCGGCTCGGCGCGTCGATGAAGACGGTGATGACCGCCTCGAAGTCGGGCGACTGGCGCTCCCTCGAGGACGGGCGGGTCGCCGTGGCCGAGGCCGTGCTGGAGCCGACCGAGTTCTCCCTGCGGCTCTTGCCGAAGGAGGGACTCGAGGGACTCGCCGTGCAGTCGCTCCCCTCGAACGACGTGGTGGTGGGGCTCGATGTCCGGACCACGCCGGAGCTCGAGCAAGAGGGCCTCGCGCGCGATCTCGTGAGGCAGATCCAGGCCCAGCGGCGGGATCAGGATCTCGACGTCTCCGACCGCGTGCGCCTGTGGATCAACGGCCCGCAGGACGTCCTGGACGCCGCGGCGCAGTGGACCGACTACATCTGCAAGCAGGTCCTCGCTGTGGAGCTCTCCTTCGAACCGATTCCCGGCGACTGGGAGTCCTCGGTCTCCGATGTCTCCGGCTCGGAGACCCGCGTCGCCGTTCGGAAGATCTGAGTCACAGCGACGAATCCAGGAGCAAGGTCAGCGTCGGGTCGCCCATCACCAGCTCGCCGGCGGAGCTGAAGAACGCGCCCTGCATGAAGGCCGGGACCGCCTCGACACCGGGACCCAGATCGGGCACGAGGAAGCTCCGGACGATCTGGCCGCCCAACCCCGTGATCCCGATGATCTCCACGTAGTCGATCGAGTCCGTGAAGAGCGGGCCCAGGAAGAAGAGCGGATCCACGATCGCGCGCGACGGCGGCCCGATCATCAGGATCGCGACGTCGGTCGCCGGGCCCTGGAACCGCAGGCTCGCGATCTCGCCCTCGCGCACCGTCGGCGGCGTGACGAGCGCGCGCGCCTTGAGCGACGAGTCCTTGGTGAGCGTGCCGGAGAAGAACTCGAGGTCGGAGCCCTCGCTCGCCGGCGTGCACCCGACGCCTGCACTCGGGATCCCACCCCCGTTGCCTCCGTCGAGCGTCGTGCCGAGGAGCTCGACGTGGGAGGGCGTGAGGCCGTCGAACATGCTCAAGGCGACCCCGCCGGGAGCCGGGGACCAGCAGGCGCCCTGCGGATCCATCATTCCCGCGCCTCCGTTGCCGCCGAGGATGAACATGCCCGACGCGCGGACGTGCCCGCCCGAGACGATCAAGCCCGTGTTCCCGGGACTCGCGTTGATCGCGCCACCCGGCAGCATCTGGGCCGAGACGCCCAGGCCTCCCGAGATCGAGCCGCTGGCAAGATAGACGTCGGAGTCCTGGAAGGTCGCGGCCCAGCCCGCGAAGCCCGTGAAGCCCTGCTGACCCCCGATCGACGTCCCGGTGATCGAGACGCTCTGCGACCGCGAGACGAGCGCGGTGGGGACGACGATGGTCGGGAACCCGGTGGCCTGGAAGACGCAGCGGTCGACGAAGACGGCGCCCTCGCAGTCGCTGACCAGGAGCGAGAGCCCCGCGGGCCCGGTACCGGTCATGCTGCGCACGAGGACCCTGCCGTTCGCCGGGAGGTCGGAGATCGAGAGCGACTCGACCGACGCGTTTGCCGCGGTATTCGGGAAGAACGGAGACAGCGCGGGGTTCGGATCCCCGACCAGGGTCAGCGACTTGGCGACGATCTTGACCGGTCCGTAGGTCACGCCGGTGTGTGCGCGGACGAGGATCACGTCCCCGTCCTGCGCAGCGTCGACAGCGGACTGCACGTCGGCGAAGTCGGTGCCCGGTCCGTTCGCGGAGTCGACGATCAGGAGGTCGGCGGTGGCGAGCGGAGCGAACGTGGCGAGCAGGGCGAGCGCGAGCATGGGGGTCGTTCGGGACACGGCAGGGCTCCTTCCGTTCGGGTTGTCGAACCGCCACCCCCAAGCAAGCATCGGACCACGATCGAGGACACCGATCCGATGCCCTTTCGTCGGCGCGCGCGCGGAAACGCACGCTCGGAACGCTCATCCCGACCGAACGCTCCCAGAACTCAGTTGCCGCCCGCGGTGATGCCCATCCAGTCGGCGAGCGCCGCGATCGCGGCTCCGAACCACGTGTCCGCGAAGGTTCCGTCCGGTCCGAAGTCGATCGGCCGGCCGCGCGTCTCGCCGCCCGCGGCGTAGGTGCCGTGCGCCGAGCCGCCGATGGCGTAGTACCCGCGCGCCATCCCACCGAGGGCCAGGTAGCCGAAGGCCATCCCGCCGAACGAAAAGGCGCCGAGCGCCAGTCCCCCGCAGGCAAGCCCGCCGGCCGCGAACCCGCCGAAGGCGAGGCCCAGTCCCACCGCGAAGCCGCCCGAGGAGATCAGTCCGATGGCGATGCCGCCGAAGCACAGGCCGCCCAGCGCCACGTCTCCGATCGCCAGCCAGCCGCGCGCGAAACGCACGCCCTCGCCGACCCCGCGCCTTCCCATGTAGATGTGGTAGAGCGGGAGCCCGAGGAAGCTCGCGCGCGACTTGTACTCGGCGCTGTGAGCGATCCCGTAGTGGACGCGCGAGGTCTTGACCGCGGAGAGGGCGCGTCGCAGCGGCCCGCCCTCGTCGACGCGCGCCTGCGTGGTCTCGCCGCAGGCCAGTCGCTGGAGGTCGTCGCGCATCTCCTCGACCGAGCCGAAGCGCTCTTCCGGCAACCGGGCCATCGAGCGGCGGCAGATGGCCTCGGACTGGACGCTGCACTCGGGGGAGACCGACTTCAGCGCCTGCGGCACCGCGCCCTTGATCGCCTCGAGCACGGCGAGCGCCGTCTTGCCCTCGAAGGGGCGCCGCCCGGACATCGCCTCGTACAGCGTGACGCCCAGGCTGTAGACGTCGGTCCTGTGATCGACGGTCGCCTCGATCGTCAGGGCCTGCTCGGGCGACATGTACCAGGGCGTGCCGATCTGGTCGCCCGTCATCGAGAGGCCGGGGTCGGTGTCGCCCTTCGCGAGACCGAAGTCGGCCCCCACGGCGCGGCCGTCGGTACGGATCAGGATGTTCGACGGCTTGATGTCGCGGTGGATGATCCCGATCGAGTGCGCGGCCGAGAGCGCGTCGGCGACCTCGGCCAGGATCGCGCCGATCGCCTGCTCGTAGGTGTCACCGCGGGTCGCGAGCGCGTCGATGCCCGACGCGAACGCGAGGTCGCGCGGCTTCCACGGGCGCTCCTCCGGGAGGTCCTCGAGTACCTGCGCCAGGGTCTTCCCCTCGACGAACTCCATCGCGATGTAGTGGTATCCGAGCGCCTCGCCGACGCCGTGGATCTGCACGATGTGCGGGTGGTTCAGGCGCGCCACGGCGAGGGCCTCGCGCCGGAAGCGGTCGATGTGGCGCTGTTCGATCGCGAGCGCGGGCCGCAGGAGCTTCAGCGCGACGGGGCGCGCGAGGTCCTCCTGCTGCGCGAGCCACACGGTCGCCATGCCGCCGCGCCCGATCTCGCGCACGAGGCGGAACCCGTCGAGCACGTCGCCTGCCGCGAGCGGACGGGACGCGCGCGGCGCCGCCGCCATCCCGACCTCGAGCATGCGCAGGCTGCGCTCGAGCGCGGCGCGGTGCTCGGCCGGGACCCGGCGCAGGAACGCCTCGCGATCGGGCCCGCGCCCCTGCGCCAGACGGTCGGAGTACTCGGCGACCAGGCGGTCGAGGAGGGTGTCGAGGGATTCCTGCGGCATGGGAGCCTGGGGCGTGGCGGCCGCTCCGATTCGCCGCACCAAGCGCAGAGAATCGACTCGGCGCGCATCGGCGCGCGCCGAGGATGCCCTGCGGGCGGCCACGGCGCGACCCCGCGCCGGGCTAGCGCGAAGCCGCTTCCCAGGCCTCCAGGGCCCGGCGGTAGAGCGAGTGGACGGCGGTCTCGCTGCGTCCCATTCGGACCGCCGCCTCGGCCGCCGAGAGTCCCTCGAACTGGCGCAGCCCGAGGACCCGACGGTGGTCCGGGGAGAGCGCCTGGAATGCCCTCGCGAGCGCAGCGTGCCCCTCGGACCCCGCCGCCCGGGTCAGGGGACCCGGGCCTCCGGCCGCGATCCGGCTCTCGCTGAGGGCTCCGGCCGGCACGCGGCTCCAGTCCGAGCGGGCGAGCCGCTCCTCCTGCCCGTCCCGCTTGCTCGCGCGGATGGCGCGGGCGGCGTCGACCACGACGTTGCGGGCGATGTGGGCCAGGAACCGGTAGAGCGCGGGGTCCCCCGGGTCCGGCCCGCGGGGCGGCAGCCCGGCCGCGAAGGCTCGCAGGAACACTTCCTGCACCAGGTCCTCCGCCTCGACGCGTGCGAGGATCGCGCGGCCGGCCAGGTGCAAGACCAGGAGCCGCAGCCGCGATTCGTGCGCCAGGAGCCGGTCGCCGCCGCTCTCCTCCGTCGGAGAGGGGGGGAGCCCGGTGTCCGAGGGCGTATCCGAGGGTGGTTCGGGATCGAACGCTTGCACCGACACTCCGCGCGTCCTCTCCTGGGCGTCGTGGCCGCGGGGAAGCGCATTCCCTTGCTATGCTGGAGGTCTTGCCCGCGGTAGGCAACCGTCTCCCCGACGGCGCGCCGCCGGCACACCCCTCACCAGTTCCCATGGGCGAGAAGAACATCTCCCTGAAGAGCGACAACGAGCGCATGCGCGCCTTCACGCGCGCCCTGCTCGAGGACGTTCAGGCCTTGCAGGAGATGCTCGAGTCGGGCCGCATCGAGTCCGGGATCCGCCGGATCGGGGCCGAGCAGGAGCTGTTCCTGGTCGACGAGAGCATGCGCCCCGCCCCGGTGGCGTTTCGCATCCTCGATACCGAGCGCGGGTCGGAGTTCTCCGAGGAGCTCGGGCTCTTCAACCTCGAGATCAACCTGGCTCCTCAGGAGCTCGGGGGGAAGTGTCTCTCGAAGATGGAAGAGGAGCTCCAGACCGGGATCGCCACGGTCAGGGAGCTCGCCGAGCAGTTCGACGCGCGCCCGGTCATGGTCGGGATCCTCCCGACCCTCGAGCAGAGCCACCTCGGCCTCGACAACATGTCGCCGATCCCGCGCTTCTACCAGCTCAACCAGGTGATGAGCGAGTTGCGCGGCGGCGACTTCCAGACCTACATCAAGGGCGTGGACGAGCTCCAGGTGCATCACGACAACGTGATGCTCGAGGCGTGCAACACGAGCTTCCAGATCCACTTCCAGGTCGGACACGAGGAGTTCGCGAAGCTCTACAACCTGGCCCAGCTCGTCACTGCACCCGTGCTCGCCGCCGCGGTGAACTCCCCGGTCTTCCTGAAGCACAGGCTCTGGAAGGAGACGCGCGTGGCCCTCTTCCAGCAGTCGCTGGACGTCCGCTCGCAAGCGCACCAGGCCCGCGGCCGACGCACGCGCGTGAGCTTCGGCGATCGCTGGGTCGAGGGGTCCGTGCTCGAGATCTACCGCGACGACGTCGCGCGTTTCCGGAGCCTGATCGCGATCGACACCGAGGAGCGGCCACTGGAGCTCCTGGCACGGGGCGAGATCCCCGCGCTCAAGGCGCTGTGTCTGCACAACGGCACCGTCTACCGCTGGAACCGACCGTGCTACGGGGTCAAGGACGGCGTGGCGCACCTGCGGATCGAGAACCGAACGCTCCCGGCCGGTCCGACCGTCGTGGACGAGATCGCGAACTCCGCTTTCTACTTCGGCCTGATGACTGCGCTGGGCGACGAGTACGGCGACGTGGCAAGCGTGATGCAGTTCGACGACGCGAAGGCGAACTTCATGGCCGCGGCACGCTACGGCCTCAAGGCGCAGCTCACGTGGCTCGAGGGTCGCGTGTACACGGCCAGCGGGCTCATCCTGGAGCACCTGCTGCCGCTCGCCCGCGAGGGCCTCGCGGCGCGAAACATCGATTCGGCTGACGTGGACCGCTACCTGGGCGTGATCGAAGAGCGCGTGGGCCGCATGCGCACCGGCGCCCAGTGGATGCTCGACAGCCTCGCGAACATGTCCGGCAAGGCCACCCGCGACGAGCGCTACCGCGCGATCACCGCCGCGATGGTGGCCCGTCAGGAAGAGGGCGTTCCGGTCCACGAGTGGGACCTGGCGTCGCTCGAAGAGGCGCCCAAGTGGCAGGACAGCTTCCGGACGGTCGGTCAGGTGATGAATCAGGACGTGTTCACCGTCCACCCCGAGGACCTCGTCGACCTTGCGGCGAGCGTCATGGAGTGGGAGCACATCCGGCACGTACCCGTCGAGGACACCGACGGCAACCTCGTGGGACTCGTGTCGCACCGCGCGCTCCTGCGGCTCGTGGGTCGCGGCGAGGTGAAGGGCGACCCGGTCGCGGTTCGCGAGATCATGCGCCCGGACCCGGTCACGATCACACCCGAAGCCTCCGTGCTCGGTGCGATCGAGACGATGAAACGCCACGGCGTGAGCTGCTTGCCCGTCGTTCAGGACGGTGCGCTGGTCGGGATCGTCACCGAAGCCGACTTCATCGAGGTCGCGGGAACTCTTCTGGAGGCGAAGCTACGAGAACGTTGAGCGACGGCGACGGCACGACAGCGCCCAGACGCTCTCGCGGGAGGAAGTTCCAGCGCGAGCTCGGGGGCCATGGAGGCGACCAGCCGGGGCCGCTCTTGATCGTCGTGGGCGGCATGCACGGCAACGAGCCGGCCGGGCTCTTGGCTGCGGGCCGCGTGCTCGAGCAGCTCGCCGAGCGCCGGTCGCCCATGCGCGG
>JAJDET010000121.1 GCA_029259655.1 Planctomycetota bacterium | reverse complement strand
GCAGTGCGGCCGTGAAGAGGCCGTTGCCCTCCATCTCCTGCGCGAAGCCCTTCTCCGAGCTCGCCGCGATGATGTAGAGACCCGTCCCCGCCGCCTCGTCGACCTCGGCCTGGTCGAAGGAGTCAGTCGCGAGCCCGCGCTTGCCCTCGCCGAACGCCTCACCCGAGTGGCACGTGTCGAGCAACAGGATGCGCCGGCTCGCGTGCAACCGGTCCCACGTGACGAGCGACTCGAGCATCGAACGCTCGACGCCGTCGTACGGATCATCGGGCGTCGTGCCCGGCGTCAAGAAGTAGTACTCGCCCGACGCCGAGCGCACGCCGTGACCGGCGGCGAAAACGAGGATCGTGTCCTCGGGCTCGGCGCGCAGCAGGAACTCCTCGCGCGCCTTGCGCAGACGTCCGGGCGTGACCTCGCCGTCGGCCAGGCGCTGCACGTTGACCTTCGAGTAGAAGCCCCCCTCCTCGGCCCGGAAGCGCGCGATCAAGTCGTCGGCGTCCTTCGTCGGGTAGGAGAGATCGAGCTCGTCATCGTCGTAGTCCGCGACGCCCATCGCGAGTACGTAGAGCTCGCGCTGCGGTGCCTCGTAGCGCACGTGCACGGTGTCGATCGCGCTCAGGATCCTGCGCACGTTCTTGGCCCGCACGCGGACAGTCGTCGCGGACGCACTCTCCGGAACGGCGAGCTCGCACGAGAGGCGCGCAGTCCGGCCGCCGGTCGCCAGCTCCAGGTGCTCCGAGACCCACTCCGCTTTCAGGGCGACACCGTCCTGCTCCACGGTCACGCCCTCGACCCCGTACGTGTCGTCCACCAGCACCTCCAGCCGGAAGGCCCGCTCCCGCACGACCGTGTCGAGCGGCGACGCGATCCGAAGCTCCGGGGCGCGCGGTATGAAGGTCTTGACGCGCACCGGTTCACCGGAGAGCGCGGCGGCGACCTTCTCGGGTGACTCGTGGATCTCCGCGTAGGAGGACAGCGGGTAGCGGCGACCGTGGAGGACCCGCTGCGCTCGCTCCGCGCCGTTCCCTCCGGCGACGTAGTACCCGCTCCGCTCGAACACCACCCATCCGTCGTCGTAGTCCACGCGCGTCGCGAGCAGGCGTCCGTCCATGCCGTCCCAGATACGCGTGCTGCCGTCCATCGACTGCGTGAGGATGCGCTGGCCGCCGACGGAGAACTCGCCCCACATCACGGGTCCCACGTGGGCCTCGAGCACAGCGAGCTCCGCGCCGTTCGAAGCGTCCCACAGCCGAGCCGTTCCATCCTCGCTGGTGGTCAGGACCCGGCGCCCATCCAGGGAGAAGCACGCCACGTTGAGCGGTCCGGCGTGACCACCCAGCACGATCGGATCCCGCTCCTCGAAGAGGTCCCAGATGTTCGCCGTGCCGTCGAGCCCCGCCGAGACGAGCCGTCGGCCGTCCGGATCGAAGGCGATGAAGGTGACGAACCCGCCCATTCCATCCATGTTCGATTGGCCCCAGGAATTCCCTCCATGACCCCTGAAGCTCCTCGGCGGCCCACCCTCGACGACGTTCCACACGAGCACTCCTTCACCGTCGCAGGCCAGCAGCCCCCCGTCGGGGGAGAACACCAGGCTCCGCGCGAACACGGATCCTGAGAGCGACTCCCGGGCAAGGCCCGTGGAGGAGTCGTGGAGCTGCACCCCATTCGATTCGCTCCAGCTCGCCACGAGGTCTCCCGCCGGGCTCACCGCCACGGCCTCTCCGAGGATGGCCTGAAGACGCCCGCTCTCCAGGTCGTAGAGAACGGTCCCCCCCCTCGACTCCAGCAACACGCGGGACGCGGCGAAGTGCGGAACTGGCCGAAAGAGAACGGAAGTGGGCTCCAGCTCGATCGACCACGGGACGACGCCGCTCTCTGCGTCCTGGATCTCGAGCACGGTGGGCCGACCCGCCCACAGATCCAGGTTGCGCTGCGGCCTCGGGCCGAGCTCGAGCGGGAGCTCGATCTCCGTGCCGTCTCGCAGCAGGGTGACCGTCGTGTTCACCGGAGCCGCGTCCCTCGCTCGGTCGACGGTGCGCATGTCGAGGACCGGGACACCGCCCAGTCGCAGGAGCCGGTCGCCCACGCGTAGACCGGCGCGGTCGGCCACGCCGCCCGGCGCCAAGGCACCGATCGTGAGAGTCTCTCGTCCCGCGACGAAGAGCTCGCCGTTCTCGAGGAACTGCGCGTTGATCCAATCCGGTGCTCGTTCTTCCCGGACCGTCTCCCCGGTCCGGAGATCCCACACGCGGAGGACGTATCCGTCCGACGTCGAGGAGACCGAGACCGCGTGGATCCCATCGGGGCTTAGACAGGCCTGTCTCCGGACCGGCCCGGTGCCGAAGCCGCGGAAGACATCCACGAGCGGTCCGGTGACCACGCCTACGTGGGGCCGCAAGAGCATGGGTCGCGCCGTGCCGTCCCAGACGAAGGCCGCCCCCCTTGCGATTGCGAGTCGATCCCGCCGATCGAAGTGCATGCCGAGCACGGGTTCTTCGCCCGCCGGAGCAAGCTCGCCCACGAGCCCACCCGTCGAGGCGTCGAACATCCG
>JAJDET010000013.1 GCA_029259655.1 Planctomycetota bacterium | reverse complement strand
GGCTGCGCCGGCCTCTCGGCTCCTGCCGGCACTTTGCGCGCACCGGCGTCCTCGACGACCTGTTCAAGGTCGACTGCGGGGCCGGCACGCGCAAAGCACCAGCAGGAACCGACTCGAGGCGTTCTGGCTCACGACCCCGTGCGGTATGCGGGCTAGCGGCCGGCTACAGCTCGGTGTGGTGCAGCTTCAACATCCGCTTCGAACGGATCTTCATGTTGACCAGCTCCACCAGGAGCGAGAACGCCATCGCGAAGTAGACGTAGCCCTTGTCGAGGTGCTGGTGCATCCCCTCGGCGACGAGCAGGACGCCGATCAGGATCAGGAAGGCCAGCGCGAGCACCTTGAGCGTCGGGTTCTTCTGGATGAAGTCGCTGACCTTGTTCGCGAAGATGATCATCACGATCATCGCGACGACGACGGCCGCGACCATCACGGTGATCGAGCGCGCCATTCCCACGGCCGTGATGACCGAGTCGAGCGAGAAGACGGCGTCGAGCAGGACGATCTGCAGGATCGTCGTGCCGAACGGGGCGGGCTTCCCGTCCTTGGCCCGGCCCTCGTGCTCGCCCTGGAGCTTGTCGTGGATCTCCCAGGTCGCCTTGGCGATCAGGAACAGACCGCCGATGACCAGGATCAGGCTCTTCCCCGAGATGTCCTTCTCGAGGACGGAGAAGAGCGTCTGATCGAGCCGCATCACCCATCCGATGGCCATCAAGAGGCCGATGCGCATGAACATCGCCAGGAACAGCCCTAGCCTCCGGGCCAGGGACTGACGGGCTTCCTCGACACGCGCCGTGAGGATCGAGATGAAGACGAGGTTGTCGATCCCCAGCACGATCTCGAGCGCGGCGAGCGTGGCGAAGGCGACCAGGTTCTCGGTCGTGAAGAGCTCGGACATGGGGGGAGGTTAGGAAAACCCCGCCCCTGTTTCCGCAGCCGGCCGAAGGCCGGCTCCCGTGCCCGTGCCCGAATCAATCAGCAGACCCAGCGCGTGACCCGTGCCCCCGCCCAGTCCGCCACGGAAAGCGGCAGGCGCCGCCACACGGCCTTCGCCAGCCCGAACTTCTCGAAGTACTCGCCCGGCGACGGTGCCGCCTTCGCGATCGGCAGCACGTGGAGCCGCACCGGCACGGTCTCCCCGTACCACCCGTCCTTGTTCGCGAGCAGCCCCGCGTCCCCGGTCCACGAGATCCCGAGGTTGTAGCGCGTGCAGCCGCGCGCGGCGGCGGCCTGCATCGTGTGGAAGATCTGCGCCTTGCCGAGGTAGACCGACTTCGCGCGCTCGTCGTTCTGCACGCCGCAGCGCGCGAAACACGTTCGCCCGTCGTCGATCGTGAGGATTCCCCCGACGAGCTCGCCTCCGAGCCGCGAGAGGAAGAGCCGCATTCGTTCGCCCAGGTTCCTGCGCATGGCCTCGAAGTAGGACCAGCCGGCCTGGGGTGCGGCGAGGTCGCGGTTCTCGGCCAGGTACATCCGCCGGAACCGGCGCAGGTCGTCGAGCTCGTCGGTCTCCTCGAGCTCGAGCCCCGCGTCGAACGCGTGCCGGATGTTCCGTCGGTGGCCGCGGCGGACGCTCGAGAGCTCGATGCCCGCGATGTCCACGATCGTCGTCACGAGCCCCGCGTCCGGGCTCTCGAAGCCGAGCTCGCCGACCCCTTCGAGCTCGGCCGTGTGCCGGATCTCGAGGAAGTGCGCGCGTGCCGCACGCGCGTCCCGGGCGACCCGCTCGATCAGGGTCTTCGAGTTGCCCTCGTCGTCATCGCGCACCAGCGGCGCCCCGCTGTCGAACTGGTAGGGCTGCGCGACCCACTTCGACCCGAAGAGGGGGTGCCGGACGCGAGTGACGGGGAAGAGCCCGACCAGCTCGCCTCCGGCGTAGGCCGCGTAGGAGACGCACTCGTGGCCGTAGGTCTCCTCGATGACGCGATTCCACTCGGGGCGATAGAAGATCGTCGAGCCCGGGTGCGTGTCGAGGAACGCGGTCACCTCGGGCGCTCCCGCCTCCGCCGTCGAGAGCGCGCGAACCTCCGTCGTCGCGCTCCTCATCGGCCGCCGCAGTGCTGGCCGACGAGTTGCACGATCGCTTCGCGCTCGCGCGCCCGGATGCGCTCGTGCGTCGGGAGTCCCACGAGGGAGCCGGCGACGTCCTCGGCGACCGGACACGAGCCGGACCGGTAGCCGTAGGTCGCGAGCTCGCGCTCGTCCTCGACGGGGTAGATCGGCGTGCGGATCGGCCAGGGGACCATCTCGACGCGCGCCTTCCGCGCGTGTTCCAGGAGCTCGTGCTTCGCGGGCACGAGGATCGGAAAGTAGCACAGGGGGAGGTCGGCGTCCCCACACGGCAGCTCGACCGCCGGCGTGCCGGAGAGGGCCTCCGCGTACGCGGCGCACACCGCACGGCGGTGCGCCGCGTGACTCTCGACGCGCGCCAGCCAGCGCGAGCCCACGCGCGCCTGTGAGGGCGCGATCCACCCCGGCTGCTCCCTGATCTCGCGCCGCACCTCGTCGTCGGCCGAGCGGTGCTCGTAGTGCGAGCCGAAGCGCTTCGCGACGGCGTAGAGCGCCCAGTACGTGGACGGTCGGAGGAGGAGCCCGTGCAGGTTCCTCTCGACCCCGAGCATGAAGGCCTCCAGCAAGCTCGGTCGACGCAGCCCGTCGCGCACACCGCGGATGCGAGCGGCGAGCGCATCGTCCGCGGTCACCGCGACGCCGCCGCTCCCGGCCGGCATCGGCTTCATCACGTTGTTGCTGAAGATCGCGGCGCGGCGCGGAGGCACCGCACCCCCCGCCGACACCGCCGCGGCGCGCACGGGGAGGCACTGCGCGCAGTCCTCGAGCAGGAAGAGCTCCCGCTCACGGGCGATCCGCTCGGCCGCCTCGAGCCCGGCTCCCTGCCCGTAGGTGTGCTGGAAGAGGATCGCGCGGACTCCGGCTTCCTGCGCCGCGCGCTCGAGCGCACCGCTCTCCATGTTCAGGGTCGCGCGATCGACGTCCGCGTACACCGGTCGCAGGTTCAGGGACAGGAGCGCGAGCGGGACGACCTTGCAGGTCAGGGGAGGGAGGACCACGGCGTCGCCGGACTCGAGACCCGCTGCCTCGAGGATCGCGGCGAGCGCCTGGCGAGCGAACGCGAAGGTGACCGCGTGCTGCACCCCGACGGCGTTCGCCAGCTCCGATTCGTGACGCTCGACGGCCGCGTTCATCCGCCGTCCGTCCTCGCGCCCTCGACGGCCTGCAGGAGGTCCGCGCCCTTCCTCGTTCCCGTCGCGTAGAAGATGGCACCCAGCACGAGCAAGGGCAGCTGCGCGATGCGCCACGCGACGATGATCGCCGAGCCCGCGCCGTAGCCCGCGGTCCGGAAGAGCCAGTCGATCACCGCCTCTCCGACGCCGAGTCCCGCGGGCGTGACCGGCAACACGTTCGCGATCATCCCCAGGACCGTCAGCAAGCAGAGCGGGGCGATCGGCACTTCGGGCAGGACGATGTGGCCCGTGAGCACGATCAGGACGAGCAGGAGCCCGTGTCCGATGAGCGAGACGCCGATCGCGAGCGCCAGCGTCCCGCCGTGCCGGCGCAGGGCGTACATCGCGTCCATCCCCCGGCGCACGTAGCCCCCGAACGGGAGCTTGTTCAGCGTCCCGGTGTAGAGCCGGCTCGCGCGCAGCTTCTCGGAGACGGCCAGCGTCGCGAAGGCGCAGATCGCGACGAAGCCCGCCAGCATGACGAGGGCCAGGGACAGGATCGGCGGATGAGCCGAGAGGAGGTCCGCGCTCAGGGCGGCGCAGCCGAGAGCCACGGCGAGGATGGAGACCAGGGACACGACCCGGTCGACGAAGAGCAACGTCACCACCTCCACCTTGCGCCCGGGGTTCCCCGAGGCGAGGTAGTAGAGCTTCATCACGTCGCCGCCCGTCCCGCCCGGAATGCAGAAGTTGAAGAGCGCTCCGATCGAGACGACGCGGAAGCCGTCGAGCCAGGGCAGCCGGAGCGCCTGGCTCTGGAAGAGCAGGGCCAGCCGGTACGCCTCGACGGCGGCGCCCAGCGCCATCAGGAGCGCCGCCGTGGGGAGGAGCCAGGCGTGCCGGAAGAGCACGCCCACGGACTCGAGCGCTCCGCCCCTCGAGAGCACGAACGCGAGCAGTGCGAAGCCGATCGCGAAGCGCATCGCGCCGAACAGGACCTTGCGCGCGCTCATCGGCCTTCCGCCACGTCATCACGCGCGTAGATCCGGACGGGCGGCCCCACGGAAGGGCTGTCGAGCACGGGCCTCGAGAACGGGCCGGAGAACAGGTGGCGCGCAGGGAACTCCGCGACACGCCGATAGCCGGTCGTGCCTTCCTCGAGCGCCGTGAACACCTCCGGCGGGCAGTCCTGGCTGCGCAGCATTCCGGGCCTGCTGGTCCAGTCCGGGACGACGATCACGAGCTCCGGCCCGTCACTGCTCGCGAGGTACGCCAGCACCGAAGGTCCGTGGCCCGTCTCCCCTTCCCACTCCGCGCCCCGTCCGAGAATGCGCCGCGAGGAGATCTCGGCCGGGAGCGCGGGGAGCTTCTGGTTGTGACCGAAGTACTCGAGTCGGTCGCCGTCGCGCGCGTTCTCCGCGATCCACGCCGCAGCCGCCGTTCGCGTCTCACGGACCTGACCAAAGGTGAGGTCCACCGTCTGTGATCCGCGCAGGATCACCACGCCCGCCACGACGCCGAGCCCGAGGAGACGTCGGCGGCCAGCGATGACGGTGGCGAGCGCGAAAGCGGCGAGAGCGTCCAGGGGAAACACGAGCGGGACGAGGTAGCGGCGCACCACGATACCCGTCGCGAGCGTCAGCAGGACGAACGTCACGAGCACGGGGAGCGCGATGCTCGCCTGCACGACGCTCCCCCTCGATGGCCCGCGCAGCAGGAGCAAGAGACCGATGACGCTCGCCGCGAGGCCGAGCGGGGTCAGCGCCTCGGCGAGCGCGCGGCAGAACCCCACGGCGAGTCCCACGACCCCGGCGGGGGAGAGCTCGACGTGGTTCCAGTACAGGTGCGATGCCGTCAGCGACCTCTGGTCGAAGAAGAGGCGCTCGATGTGCGTGATCTGCCGCATCGGATCGACGAGCATTCCGGTGCACACCGCGAAGGCTCCCAGCGAGACGAGGAGCCCCACGAGTACCGGACGCGGCGAGTACCGCCCGCCCGGGTCACGCGAGAACCGCGGCAGGAGTAACACGACCGCCAGCGGGAGGAAGATCGCGAGCGCCTGGTCCTTGGTCGCCATCGCGATCCCTGCGAAGGCTCCGAGCCAGGCCGCCCGGCGCGGCGAGAACCCGCTCCGCAGGACGTGCGCGAAGGCCACCAGGCCGAGCGCCGTCCAGAAGAGCGCGGGGACGTCCAGGTTCCCGGTCCGCGCGTAGTACGCGATCCACGGGTTCGACAGGGCGAGGAGCCCGGCGATCCACCCGGCGGTCTCGCCCCACAACGTGCGTGAGAACGAGTACGCGCAGGCGACGATCCCGCCCGCCATGACCACGGAGACGAGGCGTCCGATCACCGTCAGCACGAACAGCGCCGTGACGGGATCCGCCAGCCCGAACGGGTACTCGGGTGTCGGGGAGTCCATCCCGCCCGTCGCGAGGAGCCAGCCGAGATAGGGCGATTGGGCCCCGGCCAGGACGAAGTAGTGCCACCACGGGTAGGCGTAGTTCCGGTCGGGCTTCGATTCGACGAACGTGTTGTGCATCTCCGCCAGCGGCCCGAGCGGCAGCACGTCGTCCGTGGCGAACGTGAGCGTCCGGTCGGGGCCCGTCGCATGCGGAGCACCCCAGCCGACGAACGGCGCGTTGAGGACGATCGTCGCGAGCGCCAAGACGAGGGCGCGGCGAAGTCCACCGCGCCCCACGGAGTCTCGACCGGACATCGTCAGGCCAGGAGTCTCTCGATACCCGACACGTACTTCGAGCTCTTCGTCAGCCGGAAGGGGAAGGCGCTCGAGATGTGCTCGGCCTCCCGATCGTGGCGCTGGTCGTACTTGATCTCGACGACGACGACCGGCTCCGTGAACGTGTGCAGGAACGAGCTCCCGAGGCGATCGAACGGGCGGAACTCCAGCTCGCTGTCGATCGTCAGGCGGAACTTCCCGTCGCCGGAGAGGTGGTAGGAGCGTCGGTAGCGGTTCAGCAGGGCCGGTTCCATCACCCGGACGTAGTCCAGGAGCTCGTCGGGGAGTCCGGCGTCCGTCAGGGCAGAGCGCATGTCTGCCGCCGAAACTCCGGGGGCCATGTCGAGCGGCGGCAGGCGAAACGAGTCCTTGGTCCCGAGCAGTCCGGCCTTCGACTTGCGCTCGAGCACGGGCCGCTCGATCCGTCCGAAGAGGTCGCCGTACCACCGGATCCGGAGCTTGGTCCGCGCGGCGACTCCGTCGACGTTCGCGCGGAAGCTCGAGAAATCCGCCGAGTCGAAGTAGACGTTGTTGACGTGGCGCGGCGCGTACGGCCGGGTGAAGTGCGCGGGATGGAGGTGTACGAGGGACTCGATCTCCGCGAGCTCCAGGTCTTCCACGAGGAACTTGCGCTCGAACCGTCCGTCGATCATCCCGCCGCTCCGTAGAGCATCTGGACGACGTTGCGCCGGTCGCCCTCGATCTCCTCGCCCTCGAGCTTCAGCGTGGAGCCCTTCTCGAGGATCGACGTCTGCTCGACCGAGGTGAGCTCGAGCCTCACGATCTCGATGCGGCTCGGTCCGAACTCGGGCTTCTTCTGGTAGGCCGCAAGGCCGTAGCGGCACCCGGAGATCCGGGCGCCGGCGACGATCAGCGTCGAGGCGTCCTTGCTGGCGAGCCCGATCATCGAGTTCGCTACCTCCACGTCCACGACCCGGACGTCGCTGTCCTCGCCGGCGGAGAGCCCCTTGTCACCGGCACCGCTGATGAACGTGCGAACGACCTCGACGTAGCTGCCCGACACGTCGATGCCGTCGTTGCCGAGCTCGAGGAACGAACAATCGGTGATGGCTCCCTCGCAGAAGTCGGAGTCGAACGCGTCCGAGAACGCTCCCTCGAAGAGGCAGGACACGAGGTCGAAGCGCGTCCGGATGACGTTCAGTCCGTCCTCGCACGTGTTCCCGCGGAACACGCAGTGCTCGGCCGTGACCTCCGATTCGTAGAACGTGACGGCCCCCGTCAGCTGCCACCCCGGTCGCGAGGGCGTCGAGAGCCCCTCGAAGTGCACGTACGAGAGCGTCGAGGCGCGCTTGCTCCCGATCACGACCAGGCCTTCCCCGCGTCCGTCGGACGAGCGCACGACGATCGGAGCGTCGGCCGTGCCGATGAACTGGACGGGAGAGCGCGAGATGATCGCCGCGCCGGCAACGAGGTCGAGCGTGGTCCCCTCCCCGCAGTGGAGCGTCCAGCCCGCGGGGACCACGAGATCCTCCGAGAGGGTCCAGCTTCCCGGGAGGATGGAGACGCTCGCCTGCTCTTCGTTCGCGACGACGAACTCGAACCGATCGAGGGTCGGCTTCGGCGGGGCGTAGGTCGCGACCTCCGCACGCAGGGGGCGTTCCGGGATGACCGGCACGCCTCGGACCGGCTTCAACCCGAGCATGCGGTGTCGCAGCGTGAGACGCGCGAGCTCCTCGGGGCTCGGCGCGAAGTCATCCACCATGCGGAAGGGCTTCGTCTCGAGGGCGACGGGGCGCTTCGGATCCCGCCCCTCGAGGGCGAAAGCACCACCGACGGGATGTGCGACGATCTTCCCGTCGAGCTCTACACCGAGGACCTCGACGGGCAAGAACTGCAGGCTGCCCACGGCGACGAGCAATCGTCTGTCGCGCTGCTCGACGAGATATGCGGAGAGCGCTCGTTCCGGTTCCAGGATCGAACGAATGTACGCGCGGTTCCCCCACAGGTGATTCGGCGCGAACCCCTGCTCGGGGAACTCCGTGTGCAGGATCTCGAGCGCCTCCTCCATTCCCGGCGCGAGGTAGTCCAGGAACTCGCGGACGTACTTGGGCGCGCTGACCCGATCGAGCTCGGCGATGTACTTCGTGTAGAAGTCGGGGTCCGCGAAGAGCGCGTCGAACCAGGACGAGTAGTAGAAGTAGTCGCTGTCCTTGTCCGGTGAGAACACGCGCGGCATCGTGAAGACGATCGCCGGCGTCGGCAGCACGCCGTGCCCGCCCGCATCGAAGCCGATCGGTTCGAGCTGCGCCGTGACGGGGTTGAAGTAGAAGCGAACGTTGCGCCAGCCCGCCGCGTGGGCCGAGCCCAGCAGGTCAGTCACTGCCAGGAACCGCGCGAGCTTCTCCTCGTCGAACGCCTCGCTCGTCCGGAGCTCGCCGTTGCGGAACCCGTCCAGGAGACCGAGTGCGCGCCGGTACATGGCGTACCCGGCCTCGTCCTCCGCCCAGCGCGAGGTCTGGAACCCGTCGACGTCCGTCGCGAGGAAGCCACCCGCTCCTCCGAAGACCTTCCGCTGGCTGTACCTCAGCCAGCCCTGGCGCGACGCCTCGGTGAAGGAGAGGTCCTCGCTGAAGCGGACGATCGGTCCCTCGCGCAGCTTGTTGTTCTCGACCAGCCGTTTCTCGAAGTGCTCCTCGAGCGCGTAGATCCCCATGTCCTTGCCGTTGAGGATCACGCGCACGAACTCGTAGCGCAGCGTGATGAGGTCCTCGCGGCGAAGTGCCTCGTGATAGACCCACTCGGACAGGTAGCCGCGCGTCCGCGGGTGCTGGAGCGAGAACTGCCGCATCCCGCGCAGGGTCTCGCCACCCTTCACTCGCACGCGCAGGGACCACTTCTCGCTGTCCCAGTGATCGCGCAGGTCGCCCTTCAACCGGACGTCGACGCGCACGTTCTCTTCCCCGCTCCGGATCTCCGCGGAAACGAAGTCCTCGGGGCCGGAAACGAGCAGGTTGCGCCGCAACGCCTCTTCACGCTTGGCCGCGATGGCGAGCAGGTTCTCGAGCTTGATGTCGAGGCGCAGCTCGACGGGGTCGGATCCCAGGCGTGCGGAGACCTTGCGGAGCTGGTTCGAGATCGCCGCGCGTCCCGTGAAGATCACCGATCCGACGATGCCCGACCGGTACAGCCACGCTCCGGCGAAGAGGACCGCGACCGTGTAGAGGACGAAGACCACCGATCTGCGCCTCCCCCCGGCCAGCTCGAAGACGGGATGGCGACGGCGGCTCCGGTGGATCTCCATCAGGAGAGCCCCTTGTTCTCCAGGAAGCTGATCCGGAGGGACGGACTCAGCTCTTGGAGTGCCTCCTTGCCACGCGTGAGCGTTTCGAAGTCGTCGAAGTCCACGAGGAAGGATGCCTCGAGGAGATCTCCTTCTTCGTCGAAGCGTCGGATGTTCAGGGCGGTCGTCGCGTCTCGCAGCGTCTCGACGAGATCCTCGAGCTTCACGCGATCCGGGCCGCGACTCGTCACCGTGAGCACGAGGTTCTGGTTCTGCTCACGGCGCGTGGAGCTGCGTCTGAGCCACATCACTCCCAGGATCACCCCGAAGGCCAGGAACGTGACGAGGCGCTGATTGGCTCCCAGACCGAGCCCGATCGCGATCGCGAGGAAGAGATAGGCGAGCTCCTCCGGCTCCTTGATCGCGGACCGGAACCGGACGATCGAGAGCGCGCCGACCAGCCCGAGCGAGAGGGCGAGGTTCGCCTTGACGACGTAGATGATGAGGCACGTCGTCATCGAGAGCAGGACGAAGTTCCGCGCGAACGAGCGCCGGTTCGAAAGCGAGGTCCCGCAGAAGACGTAGGTGAGGCCCAGCGCCCAGGAGAGGACCCCGGCCAGGACGAGGTCCGTGGCGAAGGCCTGGGGGTCGATCTCGACCGGGACGGCGCCCGGGATCAGGTCGCGTACGGATTGCTGGGGGATCACGTGTAAGGGCGCGCCGCCGGGCGGCGCGGGGGCCCTTAAATACGGGCAGGGCACCGGGCAAGACGCCCGCAATCGGCGATTCTTGGATCGGGGCGGGGGCTCCGCTCGGCCGACCGCTGTCCAATGGCCGGCGTGGGTCCCGGACGAGACGTCTTCGTTACCGGCGCCACCGACGGGATCGGCGCCGCCTTCGCACGTGTCCAGGCCGAGCGGGGGGCCCGGCTCGTCCTCACCGGCCGTCGCCCCGAGCCGAGGGTCTCGGTCGAGCTCCCTCCTGGAGCCGTGTACCTGGAGGCGGACCTCGCTCGGCCCGAGGGTGCGGGGCTCCTGATCCGTGCTCTCGGGGATCGGAGCGTGCCCGAGCTCGACCTCGCCCTCCTGTGTGCGGGCGCCGGGTGGGTCGGGGACCTCGAGGGTCAAGATGCAGCGAGCATCGAGGAGCTCGTCGCCGTCAACCTGGAGGCGTCGATCTCGCTCGCCCACGGGTTGATTCCTCTCCTCGAGGAGCGGCGCGGCAAGCTCGTGTTCGTGGGATCCGTCGTGGCCTGCCAGGCCGCCCCCGAGTACGCCGTGTACGCAGCGACGAAGGCCGCGCTCGACGGTTTCGCGCGCAGCCTCGCGTCCGAGCTCCACGGACGCGTCGAGGTCTCGATCCTGCATCCCGGCCCGACGCGAACGGGGATCCACGAGAAGAGCGGACTCTCCCGCGATCGGATCGACTGGGAGCGCTTCCCCCCGGCCGAGGAGGTGGCGACGCGGATGGCGGACCTGCTCGAGGGTTCGCCGCCCCGTCGACGTGTCCTCGGCGCCGCCGGCGGAGCGATGGACTTTCTCGGCCGCCACGCGGCCCGACCGGTCGACGGTTTGAGGCGCTTCGTGCGCAACCGTCGCGCGTCCACCGAGGTCCTCCAGGGAGGAGGGCGGGGGCCGGCGGGATCCGGGCGGCCGCGCTGCGCGATCACCGGCGCGGCCGACGGAATCGGTCGGGCCCTCGCGCTCGAGCTCGCCGGCCACGGCTGGGACGTCGTCGGGATCGACCTCGACACGGCACGCGCGGCCCGGACCGCGGAGGAGGTCCGTGCGCTCGGCGCCGACGCGCGCTTCCTCGAGGCGGACCTCGCCCGCCCGCGTTCCGTCCGCGAGGCCGTCGCAAGCCTCGCCGACTGCGGACCGCTCGACCTGGTCGTGCACAACGCCGGCACCAGCTGCACGGGCGCCTTCGAGGAGCACGACCTGTCGCGTCAGCTCGAGGTCGTGCGCCTCAATCTCCTCGCGCCGATGCTCCTGACGGCCGGCCTCCTCGCGCGGAACGTTCTCGCACAGGACGGCCGGTTCGTCTTCGTCTCGTCGCTCTCGCACTTCACGGGCTATCCCGGTGCGACCGTCTACGCCGCGACCAAGGACGGCCTCGCTTCCTACGCGCGGAGCCTGCGACTGGCTCTCGGGGGGCGGCGTTCGCGCGTACTGTGCGTCTTCCCCGGTCCGACGCGGACGGAGCACGCGCGGCGGTACGCGCCGCCCGGCGACGACTCGACTCGCGAGGCCCGACGCATGTCACCCGCGGAGCTCGCCCGGCGCATCCGCGTCGCACTCGATGCAGGCGACGCGACGTTGATCCCCGGAGCAGCGAACCGGGTCGCGGCGGCGGCCGGACTGGTGGCACCGCGACTCAGCACACGTGCGATGCGCAAGCTCCTCTACGAGCCGTTCGTCAGCCCCGGTTCTCCTCGACGTCGTTGAGGCTCCAGTCGTAGTCGAGGTGTCGGATCCGCGCGTCGCGGATGAACGCCGCCTTCTCCGTCGGGGCGTATCGAATCACGTACTCGCGGACCGATCCGGCATCGCGCTCGAAGTCGTCCTCGAACCAGTCGAAGATCTTGGAGAGGTAGAGGACACCCTTCTTCTCGTCGAAGCGCACCCGGAGCTCGTCCATCACGAACGCGCGCATCTGGGCATCGAGCTGCTCGTCGAGCCGGTCGGCGACGAACGCGGCGTCCAGGAGCGGCGGACAGCTGTAGGAGGCGCAGTTGATCGCCGCGTGGACCCGCGCGTCCTCGAACTGCGGCCGGAGGATCCCGTGCTCGATGTCGTTGAGCGAGAGGTCGTCGTTCTTGCCGTCCGGGTGGTGGGCCCGCATCGGGATGAACTCCTTGTCCCACACCTTGTTGAACAGCATTCCGCCGATGTCCTTGATGCTGCGCAGCGGATAGTTGTCGAGGACGATCTGGATCACGTGCGCGTTGTACGCGTTGATCCAGAACGCGAACCGCTGGTCACTGGTCCAGTCCTCGATCTCCTCGGGAGTCACCGCGTGCATCGCCGTCAGGTATCGGTCGAGCTTCTCGCGCTCGCCGAGGACTCCCTCGTAGTCGAGCCGGTCGCCCTGGACGTGTGTGCTCAGAACCTCGTCGAGGAGCGCGTGGGAGTGGTCGAAGAGCACCCGGTACAAGATGTGAGTGTCGGGCGTAGCGACCGGTGTAGAGGCGAGTGCGGCGGCGAGGACGAGGTCGAGCATGGCGGTCTCCATTCTAGAGGTGCGGCCGCCCTACGGGGTGTGTTCGAGCACGTGACCCCGAGGGTTCAGTCCAGGTGCCCCTTGTCGGAGTCGCCCATCTCGACTCCGCCGTCGGGGAAGTACTCGCTCCAGCGCTGCTCGACCCGGCGCGAGGTCGCCTCGTCGCAGAAGAGCTCTTCCGGGTAGCTGGGCTTCATGCGCGCGTCGATCACGATCGGCGGGGAGTGCGCGGGATGGTTGGAGACCAGCTCGACGGACCTGGACGTGACGTCGCTCGCCGGGTCGAAGCGCGTGAAGGTCGTCCACAGGAAGTTCGCCGTGCTGCGCGTTGCGCGCCGCGCATCGTCCGTGAGGATGACGAGGGGCCAGTCGGCGAGCGCCGGGTCGCGAGCGATCTCCTCGCGACAACCCGCGTCGTCCGAGAAGGGGGGCGCCTCCACCACGAGACACCCCGGGCAGAAGACGCGCGCATCGCGCACCGGACGCCGCGGCTCGCTCGTGAGCTCGCGCGGGAGCTCGCGGATCGGATCACCCGTCCCGAGCAGCACGCCCTTGCTCCCGCGGTCGATCACCGGACCCGCGTAGTCGAGCGAGTCCATCGAGAGGTTCGCCAGCAGGAAGAGGTCGGTCCGGAAGTCGGCCCGCGCGAGCACGTGCTCGAGCGTCGCGCGGAAGTCGCGCAGGTCGACGTCGCCGTCCGTGAGCAGGAGGAACTTCGTGAGCGAGAGCTGTCCCTCGCCCAGGATGCGGAACGCGTGCGCCATGCACTCTCGCGCGTACCGCTCGCGCACGATCGCCGCGGAGAGCGAGTGATAGCCCGTCTCGCCGTAGCTCCAGAGCGCCTTCACGCCCGGCATCACGCGCGGGAGGATCGGCCCGAGGAGCTCCTGCAGGTAGTCGCCCAGGTAGAAGTCCTCCTGGCGCGGCTTCCCGACGACGGTCGCGGGGAACACGGCGTCCTTCCTCCGCAGGAGCGTGCGACACGTGAACAGCGGGTACTCGTGGACCTCCGAGTAGTATCCGTAGTGGTCCCCGAACGGGCCTTCGGGACGCCGCGCGCCGGGCTGGACCTCGCCCACCAGCGCGAAGTCCGCGTCCGCGATCAGCGGCAGCGGGCCGGCGGGGTTCGAGCACAGAGCCAGCTTCTCGCCGAGGACGAGGCTCGCGAGCAGGAGCTCCGGGACGTTCTCCGGCAGGGGAGCGATCGCGGCCAGGATCGCCGCCGGGGGGCCTCCGACGTGCACGTTCACCGGAAGCGCTTGGCCGAGGCGCTCGGCCTCCGCGAGGTGGAAGCCGCCGCCCTTCCCGATCTGCATGTGGAGTCCGGTCGACGTGTCGTCGTAGACCTGGATCCGGTACATCCCGAGGTTCGAGGGGCCGCCGCCGGGCGGCTCGGTGTACACGAGCGGGAGCGTCACGAACGGACCGCCGTCCCGCGGCCAGGTGCGCAACGCCGGCAGGCGTGTGAGGCGCGGCGGGTTCTCGACCACCTCGGTCACGCGACCCCTCGAGCGCCGGCGCACTCCGGCGCGCAGGAGGGGCCCGACGAGATCGCGCGTCTTCCAGAGCTTGCCGACGCTGGGTGGGAAGAGCTCCTCGGGCAGGCCGGCGGCGCGCTCGATCAGCTCCCCGGGCCGCCGTCCGAAGGCGAGCTCGACGCGCCGCGCGCTTCCGAAGAGGTTCGTCGCGACGGGGAAGTCGCGTCCGCGGACGTTCTCGAACAGGAGCGCCGGACCCCCGGCTGCGATCACCCTCCGGTGGATCTCGGCCAGCTCGAGCTCCGGATCCACCTCCGCCCAGACCCGTGCGAGCCGGTCCTCGCGCCGGAGCAGGTCGAGGAAGCTCCGCACGTCCCGCGGAGCTCGTTCCCTGGCTTGCAGCGGCGCCATGGCGCGGAGCGTAACGCCCAGGGCCTCCCGAGCGGCGGCCTTCACGCCCGCGCGCTATCGTGAGGGAGCGCGCGAGCGCCCGCTCGACCGAAACCGAGCAGGGCCGCGCGGGTTACTCCAAGCTCGACCGATGCCTTGCCGCCCTCTCCTCGTACCGTTCCTGGCTCTGACCCTGATCGCGAGTGCGCCCATGGGCTCCGCGGAGCCCGCTGCGCCCGATGGACTGGTGTGGGACGCGAGAGCGGCCCGCCACCTTCTCAACCGCGCCGGCTTCGGCGCGTCGAGACGGCGCCTCGAGGCCGCGGCGGAGATGGGGGCCGAGGCCTTCGTCCGAGCGCTCCTCGAGTCTCCTGCGGAGGATCGCGACCCGTTCTTCGCCGAGCGCCTGGGGCCCCGCGACATGAAGGACGAGGCCATGGGGGCGGGCTCGATGGACATCGTCGAGCAGCGCATGGAGGGCGCGAGCAAGCGAGGATCGCGAGCCGCGGACAAGGACCAGCTCGACCGCTTTCGCGCGTTCTGGCTCCAGCGGATCCTCGACGACGAGGACCCGCTGCGCGAGCGCATGACGCTCTTCTGGCACGGTCACTTCACGAGCTCGTTCCGGGACGTGAAGAGCTCCTACGAGATGGTCGCGCAGAACGAGCTCCTGCGCGCGAACGCCCTCGGGAGCTTCGCGGACCTGCTGCACGGGATCGCGCGCGACCCCGCGATGCTCGAGTACCTGGACAACGACTCGAACCGGAAGAGGAGCCCGAACGAGAACTTCGCTCGCGAGCTCCTGGAGCTGTTCGCACTGGGGGAGGGGAACTACACCGAGCGAGACGTCGCGGAGGCCGCGCGCGCGTTCACGGGGTGGACCGACAAGAACGGGGAGTTCCAGTTCGCCGAGAACCGGCACGATCGCGGGAAGAAGACCTTCCTCGGCGCTACCGGACGGTTCGACGGAGACGACGTGATCGACGTCGTGCTGAGGCAGAAGACCTGCGGGGAGCACGTGGCGCGGCGGCTGATCACCTACCTCGAGGGCATCGAGCCCGAGCCGGATCGGGCCGTCGAGTACGGGGCGTTCCTGAGCGAGCACGACTACTCGATCGCGGCGCTCCTCGAGAAGCTCTTCCTCGACCCGCGCTTCTATCGCGACGAGGTCGTGGGGACGCGCGTGACGAGCCCGATCGACTACATCGTGGGTTGCGCCCGCCGGCTCGGGGTCCGGGCGCCGGGCCGCATGCTGGCGCAGGCGTCCGCGCTCGCCGGCCAGCACCTGTTCGAGCCGCCGAACGTGAAGGGCTGGGAGGAGGGCGAGGCCTGGATCACGACCTCCAGCTTCATGGCGCGCAGCAACCTGGTCGGCGCGCTGCTCGGCGTCGTCGAGACGGAGAGGTCCGGGTCGTCGCTGAAGCTCCTCGCGCGGCTCGGGGGGCCCTTCCTGAACCTGCACCACCGCGTGCGGAGGACCGGCGCCGCCCGCGACGGGGAGATCGCGGAGCGGCTACTCGTCGAGTTGCTCGCGGTCGAGCCGAGCCCGGAAGCTCTGGCGCAGGTCACGGCGTTCCTGGCCGCCGAGCGCGAGGAGCTCGGGCTCCTCGACGGCGCGCTGCTCGAGGGCGGCCCGCGGGCCGAGCCGGTCCTGCGTCGCGCCGCGCACCTGATCCTCACGCTCCCGGACGCTCACCTCCACTGATGGCCATGCACCCTCTCGATCGACGCCGATTCCTCCAGGGCAGTCTCGCGCTGTCGGGGTTGGCGCTCGCCGACGGCGCGCTCCCGGTCCGGCCCGTTAGGGAGAAGACCCTCGTGGTGCTGCAGCTCTCGGGCGGCAACGACGGGCTCTCGACGGTCGTTCCGTTCCGCGACCGCGCCTACCAGGCTGCGCGGGCGAGCACGCGGATCGACGAAGACGAGATCCTGCCGCTGGCAGACGGGATCGGACTGCACCCGGCGCTCGGCGGGCTTCGCGATCGGTTCGACGAGGGGCGCCTCGCGATCGTTCGAGGAGTCGGCTACCCGAGCCCCAATCGCTCCCACTTCGAGTCGCTCGGAATCTGGCACGGCGCGTCGAGCGACCGTCGAGCGACGGCGAGCGGGTGGATCGGGCGGCTCGCCGAGGTCGCGTTCGGTGTGGACCGTCACCCGAACCGGATCGTCCACGTCGGATCGCGCGTGCCGTTCTCCGTGTACTCGCCGACTCACCCCGCCGCGAGCTTCGAGGACCCCGCCGCCTACCGGTTCGCTGCGGCCGATCTCGAGGAGCTCGCGCGCGAGCAGGAGACCACCTCGGGTTCTCCGAGTCTGAAGCGGCTTCGGGCGGTCTTTCGCGACGCCGCCCGCTCCTCGGCCGGGATCCGCGAGACAACCAGCGCCTACCGCACCGACGTCGACTACCCGAAGACCGATCTCGCGGAGTCGATGCGCACGACGGCCGCACTGCTCAAGAGCGACGCCGGCTGTCGCGTCGTCTCCCTCGAGCAGACGGGCTACGACACGCACGGGGACCAGCGCGGACGGCACGATCGCCTGATGGAGGAGCTCGACGGCGCGCTCTCGGCCTTCCTCGGGGACCTCGCCGGCAGCGCTGCCGAGGAGACGACGACCGTGATGGTCTTCAGCGAGTTCGGGCGACGCGTCGCCGAGAACGGCTCCCGCGGAACCGATCACGGGAAGGCCGGCCCCATGCTGCTACTCGGTGCACCGGTGCGCGGCGGCTTCCACGGCGACGCACCCTCGCTCGAAGACCTCGACTCGGGAGACCTCTCCTTCACGACCGATTTCCGCGCCGTCTACGCCAGCGTCGTCGAGGGAGTGTTCGGCGTGGAGCACGAGCGCGTGCTCGGCGCTCGCTACGAGACCCTCCCCGTTCTCGCGTAGCTCTGACCCTCGCCGGCGCTCCGGGTGACCAGGCTCGGGGCGGCTGAGTCAGTTGCTCGCGATCAGCGTGTGCAACCGCAGGATCGCGGCGCGGTCGGGCTCGAGCACGAGCGAGGGGTAGGCCTCGCCGAACTGCGCCCAGCGGAAGTCCGCGAAGCGATCGTCGACCCGCAGCTCGCGCCGCTCGGGGGACACGCGGAAGCCGAAGTTCCACTCGATCACCTCTTCGTCCCCCAGGACCCAGCGCGCGGGCATCTGCAGGTCGATGAGCTCGGCCGGACGTCCGATACCCAGGTCCTCCATCACCGAGCGCCGGATCGCCGTCTCCATCTTCTCGCCCAGCCCGATCGCGGCGGAGATGGGGCTCCAGCAGCTCTCGATGCCCTGGCGCCCGCGCAGGAGCAGGTAGTTCGGGGCCCGCTCGACGAAGTCGAAGACGAACACGCGGACGCGATGGGCGAAGTCGATCATGTCTCGGCGCTTGCGGCGCTCACGCTCTCCCGGAGCGGGGCCCGGGAGGCGGCAGAACCGAAAAAGACGCTGTCCCGAAGTATCGTACCCGGCTCGCTCAGCCTGAGGTGAATTTGGAATATCCTACCGCGCGCGGCACCGGAGGGCGTCCCCCGGCGGGGATCGCGTTCTCGTCCGGGGCAGCCGGAGCCACGCCCGCCCTCGCTGCGGCCCTGGCCCGACTCGACCGCCGGGTCGACTGGGAGCGGCGAGCGCGCGGGACCCAGGGCTCGGGCATGCGCGTCACGATCGAGCCCGCCCGCGACCTGCTCGCCCGCCTGGGCTCACCCGACCGGGACATGGGCGTCGTGCACGTCGCGGGAACCAAGGGCAAGGGGTCGGTGTCGTCCCTCGTGCACCATGCACTCGCGCGGGCCGGCGTGCGAACCGGGTGCTACGCATCTCCGCACGTCTCGCGCGTGAACGAGCGCATCCGGATCGACGGTGCGGAGATCGACGACGACTCGCTGGCGCGCGTGCTCGCCGCGGCGCTCGACGCCCTCGACGATGCCGAGCGCGAGGGAACCGCCGCTCGAGAAGCGAGCTGGTTCGACGTGATGACGGCCGCCGCCGTGCTCGCCTTCCACGAGGCCGGGGTGGAGTGGGCCGTGGTCGAGTGCGGGCTCGGAGGCCGGCTCGACTCCACCAACGCGCTCGAGGGCGCCGTCTGCGTGGTGACCGGAATCGACCTCGAGCACACCGAGGTCCTCGGAAGTACGCGCGCGGCGATCGCCCGGGAGAAGGCGGGCATCCTCCATCCCGGCGCGGTCCTCGTGTGTGCGGTGCCGGAAGGGGACGAGGCCGACGCCGAGATCTCCGCCCGCGCTCGCGAGCTCGGGGTGCCTGTGATCCGCCCTGAGCTCGACGGAGGCTCTCTCGAGGCCGAGAACGTGGCCGTGGCCAAGGCCGTCCTCGACCTCCTCGGCGGGCGAGGCGTGCCCGTCGGCGGGAGGCTCCTCGACGACGAGACCGTGCGGGCCGCGCGGCTCCCGGGGCGCCTGGAGCTCATCCGGTCGGGCGGCGTGACGGTGGCTCTGGACGGCGCCCACGTACCCGCGAGCCTGGAGCGCGTGCTCGAGGACCTCCGGCGAGAGGGCCTGTCCCCTCCCGCCGCCGCCTGCGTTCTCGGACTCGGTCGAGACAAGGACCTCCCGGGGCTCCTCAAGGTGCTCCGTGGCAGGGTCGATAGGGTCATCTGCACATCCGTGGGCGTCGGTCTGGCCCGCTCGCCGGAAGAAATCCGGAGCGCGGCGGAGCGGATCGATCTGGCGGCTGAAACGGCTGTCACGCCCCGGGGTGCGATTCAACGCGGACTCAACCTCGCATACGATCGTGGATGGATCCTGGTCACCGGATCCCTGCACCTCATCGGCGCGATCAAGCCCCACATTTCCGAGGAACCCCGATGCTGACGATCGTCTCGGACCTGTTCCTGACCGACTCGTTTCTGATCAAGGGTCAGGTCGAGAACAAGTACACCCGACTCAGCCAACTCCTCGACGAGTACCGCAAGTTCCACCTGAAGATCCGCAACGCGACGCTGATCGATCTCGGTACGCAGGACCGCATCCAGACGCCGCTCCTGCACATCAACGTCGACGAGATCTTGCTCGCGCACGAGTTCCTGGACAACGCGGGTGACCCCTTCGCTGCGCAGCTCACGTCGGATCGCGACAGCCACCGTGTGCGCATCTTCTACACGGGGAATCTCAACGTCGAGGTCGCCGGGAACGTTCGCCCCGGCTGCTACGAGGCCGACGACCGCTCCTCGCGCCGGTTCTTCGTGATGACGAACCCCGAGGTGCGTGGGCTGAAGTTCAAGGGCGACCAGGACCTCAAGCTCCTGAAGGGGATGCCGTACGCGATCCTCAATAAGACGCGCGTCTCCTACATCTACGACTTCAACTGAATGACTTGGCGCGCATCAGCGCGCGCCAAGGATGCCTGCGGCGCACGGCGCGCCTGGCGCGCCGGGCGATTCCTTCGGAATCGCGGGTGAGCGAGCGTTGTTTGTGGCTTCGCTCGGGCTGGTCCAGAATGGGGGGCGTGGATGGGTCCGAAGGAGTCGGGGGACGGTCGGCCGAGCACTGGGTCCTGCTCGTGGGCGCGGGGTTGGTGCCGGTGTTGCTGGTCGTGGCGCGGGTGTTCCTCGAGCCGGATGAGCGGGGGCACGGGACGCACGAGCAGCTGGGGTTGCCGGCCTGCATGCTCATGGATCTCTGGGAAGTGCCGTGCCCGGGGTGCGGCGTGACGACGGCGGTGACCCTCGCGGCGCACGGTCGGGTGGGCGAGTCCCTGGCCACGCAGCCGTTCGGGATCGTCGCCGCCCTGCTCGGGCTCGGGCTCTCGACCTGGGCCCTGGTGGAGCACCTGAGAGGGCGCGACCTCTGGATTCGGCTCCGCGGGCAGCGGCTGGGCCGGGGGGCGGCTATCGTGGGGACGGCTCTCCTCCTGTCGTGGATCTACAAGATCGCGATCACCGTCTGACTCGCGCGGAACCGCACACTCCCGCCAGGGTTGTAGAAGGCATGAAGACCCGATCGATGAAGCACCTCGTCCGTGGACTCGCTCTGCTGGCCTTCTCGGTTCCGCTCGCGGCCCAACGCGCCGCTCCGTTCCGCGACGCCGACGGCGGGCGCGGGATCCGCGAGAGAATCGAGGAGCGACTCCAGGAGAGGGACAGCGACGCGGACCGACCCGGCCAGACGCGCAAGCGCCTCGAGGACCGGACGAAGCAGCGACGCAGCGGGGCCGGAGACGCCTACCGCGGCAAGATCAGGAAGCCCTACTGGCGTCGCGGTGAAGCGCGCCAGTACTCCGAGGCGGAACGCTGGCGCATCGCCCCCCCGCGCGCGCTCGCCGAGCGGGCCGAGAAGAAACGCGAGGCCAAGAAGCAGCGCGGCAAGCGAGGCTTCGGCAAGAAGGGACGCGTTCACGGCGGCTCCGGCCGGCACCCTCGGCTCGATGCTCGCAACCGCAGTGAAGGCCGCGGCGGCTTCGGCGGAAGACGCCAGCGGCCGAGCGACCGGCGCCTGAAGGAATACTTCTGGGGTTGACGCGGCGCGGCTGCGAGCCGCGTCGTCAGTCCCCGCCGGGGGGCTCGACGGTTCCGTCGTCCTCAGGCGGCGGGGCGAGCTCGTCGAGGATCTGGGTGTAGCTCTCGTAGCGCGTCATCGCGATCTCGCCGCGCTCGACGGCATCGAAGACCGCACACTCCGGCTCGTGATCGTGCGAGCAGTCGGGGAAGCGGCAGCCCTCCTGGAACCCGGCGAACTCGGAGAAGAGGTCGCGTAGCTCGGCCTTGTTGATGTCGTACAGGCGGAAGACGCGGATCCCCGGCGTGTCGATGATCCAGCCCTCGACGGCGTCCAGGTAGAACATCTGGGAGAAGCTCGTCGTGTGCTTGCCCGCGTCCCAGTACTTGCTGATCCTGGCCGTCTTGAGGTCGAGGTCGGGTTGGATCGAGTTGAGGAGCGTCGACTTCCCTGCCCCCGACGCGCCGTAGAGCACCGAGACCTTTCCCGCGAGGCGCGCCGCGACCTCGTCGACGCCCTTCCCTTCCGTCGCGCTCGTGAGCAAGACCTCCACGCCGGCCGTGCGGTAGGTCGCGGCCAGCTCCTCGGCATCTCCCATCCGGTCCAGGTCGATCTTGTTCAGGATCAGGCGTGCGGGGATCTCGTGGTAGGAACAGGCGGCGAGGATGCGATCGGTGCGGTTCGTCGAGAGGGAGGGCGCCATCAGGGAACCGACGACGAAGAGCTGATCGACGTTCGCGAACAGGACCTGCGCGCGCGGATCGTGCGACGACGCGACGCGCGGCAAGTAGTTCTTTCGCGGTAGCACTTCCTCGATGCCCGGCGGATCTCCCTCGAGCGTCACGCGAACCTGGTCGCCGACGGCGATCGGGTTCTTCTCGTGCTGGAGGTCCTCGAAGAGCTTCCCACGCGGCGAACAGATCTGCACCTCGCCGTCGAAGTCGACGTGGTAGACCTTCGCATCGCCGCGGATGACGCGTCCCGTGCGCACTTGCATTCGTAGGTTCGCGGTCCCGCCGTCGCGGGATCCAGGCGTGCTATAACACAAAACGGGATGGACGAGCTCTCCACCATTCGCTCGACCTCGAACTCGCGGTGGAAACGCGTCGGCGCCGTTCTCGCCGGAGCGGATCGCGAGCACATGCTGCTCGAGGGCGATCGCCTCATCGAGGACGCCGTGCGTGCGCGTATCGTCCTCGACGACGTCTTCGTCGACGAGAGCCGGGACGAGCGGGCGCGCACCTGGCGCGAGGCCGGACTTCCGGTCCGAACCGTGGCGCCCGCCCTGATCGCGAAGGCGAGCAGTCTCGTTACCCCTCCCGGCGCGGTTGCGATCGCGGCTCGCCCTCCGCGACGCGAGCTCGCCGAGCTCTCCCTGGACGAGCATGCGCTGATCCTGGTCGCGTGCGGCGTCGGTGACCCGGGCAACCTGGGGGCCCTCGCGCGCTCGGCCGAGGCCGCAGGGGCGACGGCGCTGGTCGCGCTCGAGGGTTGCGCCAACCCGTGGAACGCGAAGTCGCTGCGCGGTTCCATGGGAAGCCTCCTGAGACTCCCCGTCGTCGACCGTGCCGACGCGGCGCGCGTCAGCGAGGAGCTCGCTCGCGCGGGCTTCCGACAGGTCCGCGCCGAGACGCGCGGGGGCGCGGACTACACCGAGCTGGCCGCCCCGGGGCCGCTCGCGCTGTGGGTCGCGTCGGAGACGGGCGAGCTCCCCGCGGTCGCGAGCGCGCACGAGGCAGTCACGATCCCGATGCGCGGAGAGGCGGAGTCGCTCAACGTTGCGGCGGCGGCGTCCATCCTGCTCTACGCGGCAGGCAGATGGCGGGAACGGAAATGACGGACCTGTTCGGGTCGGACGACGAGTACGGCGGCGATCCGCTCGAGGAGGCTTCCGAGACCGCGCCGCTCGCCGAGCGCATGCGCCCGCGGAGCTTCCGTGACTTCGTCGGACAACAGCACCTGGTCGGCGGCGAGCGCATCCTCTCGAAGCTCCTCTCCGGCGAGCTGCGCCAGAGCCTGATCCTCTGGGGCCCGCCCGGGACCGGCAAGACGACGCTCGCGCGCCTCGTCGCAGCCGAGTCGGGCATGCGGTTCGTCCCGTTCTCGGCCGTCGTGTCCGGGATCAAGGAAGTGCGCGCCGTGATGGCCGAATCCGAGGCGCTGCAGAAGCGCACCGGGAAGCGAACGCTGCTCTTCGTCGACGAGATCCACCGCTTCAACAAGGCGCAGCAGGACGCGTTCCTGCCCTACGTCGAGCGCGGCGACATTCTCCTCATCGGCGCGACGACGGAGAACCCGTCGTTCGAGGTCGTGAGCCCGCTCCTCTCTCGCGCGCGAACCCTCGTCCTGAAACCGCTGGGCGCGGAGGATCTCGGCCGCATCCTGCGCCGCGCGCTGGAGGCCGAGCGCGGTCTCGCGGGACGCCTGGGCGCGACGGACGAGGTGCTCACGAAGCTCGCCAACGCCGCCGACGGGGACGCGCGCCGAGCGCTCGTCGCGCTCGAGACCGTGGCAAGCCTCTTGCCGGACGGCGGGGAGATCGACGAGAAGACGCTGGCCGAGGCGCTCCAGGCGAAGCAGCTCGCCTACGACAAGAGCGGGGAGGAGCACTACAACCTGATCTCTGCGCTCCACAAGAGCGTGCGCAACTCCGATGACTCCGCCACCGTCTACTGGATCACGCGCATGCTGCGCTCGGGGGAGGACCGTCGCTACCTGCTGCGCCGGCTCATCCGGATGGCGATCGAGGACGTCGGGATCGCCGACGTCGGGGCGCTGCGCGTGACGCTCGATGCCGACGAGACCTGGCGGCGGCTCGGTGATCCCGAGGGAGAGCTCGCGCTGGTCCAGGCGGCCGTCTATCTCGCGCGCGCGCCGAAGAGCAACGCCGTGTACCGGGCATACGGGGCCGCGACGCGCGACGTCGAGGAGACGTCGGCCGAGCCCGTCCCGCTCCACCTTCGCAACGCCTCGACGGGCCTGATGCGCGAGGTCGGCTACGGGAAGGGCTATAGCTCAGCCCACGACGATCCGGCGGCGGTCGACGAGATGACGTGCCTGCCCCCGTTGCTCGAGGACCGCGACTACTTCGCGGGCTCGTAGCAGACGCCGGCGCGCCGCGCAGCCGCGGCGACTTCGTCCGCGACGCGCACCGCGACGGAGCGGTCGAAGGGCGTCGGCAGGATGTGGTTCGGCGTCGGCTCCTCGACACAACCCGTGATGGCCTGGATCGCGGCGAACTTCATCGAGTTGGTGAAGCGCTTGGCTCGCGCCTCGAGCGCGCCTCGGAAGAGGCCGGGGAAGGCCAGCACGTTGTTGACCTGGTTGGGGAAGTCGCTGCGCCCCGTTCCGACGATCACCGCGCCTCCGGCCTTCGCCTCCTCGGGCAGGATCTCGGGCGTCGGATTCGCCATCGCGAGCACGATCGGATTCGAGCCCATTGCCCGCACGTCCTCGGCAGCGAGCAGGTTGCCGCGGCTGACACCGATGAAGACGTTTGCGCCGCGCAGGGCGTCGCGTAGGTCGCCGCGCTGCGCGTCGGGGTTCGTGAGCTCACCGATCTCGTCCTTCACCGGCGTGTTGCCCGGTCGTCCGGGCCAGAGGATTCCCTTGGAGTCGCAAACGCGCAGCTTCCCGACCGGAATGCAGGCTTCGTCCGTGTCCTTGCAGAGGAGCAGGTTGCAGATCGCTCGACCCGCGGCACCCGCACCGTTGAGGACCACCGACATGTTTCCGAGCGTCGTCTTGAGCACGCGGGCCGCGTTCACCACCGCCGCGAGCAAGACGATCGCCGTTCCGTGTTGATCGTCGTGCAGCACCGGGATGCCGATGTCCTGCAGCCGATCCTCGATCTCGAAGCAGCGCGGTGCGGAGATGTCCTCGAGGTTGATTCCACCGAAGGTCGGCGCGATCGCCTTCACGATCGAGACGATCTCGTCGGGCTCGTGCGCATCGATGACTATCGGGACGGCATCGATTCCGGCGAACTCGTGGAACAGCGCCGCCTTGCCCTCCATCACGGGCAGCGAGGCCATCGGTCCGATGTCGCCGAGCCCGAGGACGGCCGACCCGTCGGACACGACGGCGACGGTGCGTCCCCTCCAGGTCAGGTCCCACGATCGTGAGGGGTCCGCGGCGATCACCTCGCAGGGCCGTGCGACCCCCGGCGTGTAAGCCAGGCTCAGGTCGTGCTGCGTCTCCAGACGCATTCTCGACCGCACCTCGATCTTGCCCCGGGTTTCCTCGTGGCGCGCCAGCGCCTCTTCGTAGATGTCCATGGCGAGCTCGCGATTCTAGCCCGCATCCCTCACGGGTTCGCGGCCAGAACCCCACGAACGGCCGGCTGCGCCGGCCTCTCGGCTCCTGCCGGCACTTTGCGCGCACCGGCGTCCTCGACGACCTGTTCAAGGTCGACTGCGGGGCCGGCACGCGCAAAGCACCAGCAGGAACCGACTCGAGGCGTTCTGGCT
>JAJDET010000120.1 GCA_029259655.1 Planctomycetota bacterium | reverse complement strand
GGCGCGCGCGCAGGCTGCGCGCCTTGCCTATGTAGAGCACCTTCCCGTCCGCGGCCTTGAAGAGGTAGACCCCCGGCCGTGCCGGGACGCCCTCCATCGACCAGGCGGGCTCGGTCACCGCCTGAGCTCCAGCTCCTCCAGCGCGCGGATCCGGTCGCGGAGCTCGGCAGCCGCCTCGAAGCGCATCTGCTCGGCCGCGTTCCGCATGTCCTCGCGCAGCTTCACGAGCTCGCCGCGCAAGCGATCCGCGTCCCAGGACGCGGCCGGATCCTCGGCCACGGCCTTGCCGCGCTCCTCGGGGAGGTCCGGCCCCGAGTAGTCCATGTCGTAGATGGCCTCGATGCTGTCGCGGATCGGCTTGATGATCGTCTGGGGAACGATCCCGTGCTCTTCGTTGTAGGCCAGCTGGAGCTCGCGACGACGCTTCACCTCGGAGACCGTCGCCTCGATCGAGTCCGTGCTCTTGTCGGCGTAGAAGAGGACCCGCCCCTCGACGTTTCGCGCAGCTCGGCCGCAGGTCTGGATCAGAGACGTCGCCGAGCGCAGGAAGCCCTCCTTGTCCGCGTCGAGCACACCGACCAGCGCGACCTCCGGCAGGTCGAGCCCTTCGCGCAGGAGGTTGATGCCGACCAGGACGTCGAACTCCCCCATCCGGAGGTCTCGCAGGATCTGCGCGCGCTCGATCGTGTCGATCTCCGAGTGCAGGTAGCGGACGCGCAGCCCGAGCTCGGAGTAGTAGGTCGTGAGCTCCTCTGCCGAGCGCTTCGTCAGCGTCGTCACGAGCGTGCGCCAGCCCGCCTTCGTCGTCGAGCGGATCTCTGCCAGGAGGTCGTCCACCTGCGTGCGCGCGGGGCGGACGTCGATCGCGGGATCGAGCAGCCCGGTCGGCCGCACGATCTGCTCGGCCACGTGGCCCTCGCACAGCTTGCGCTCGTAGGGCCCGGGAGTCGCCGAGACGTGGACCACCTGCTTCGCGAGCTTCTCCCACTCCTCGAACCGCAGGGGACGGTTGTCGAGTGCGCTCGGCAGGCGGAAGCCGAACTCGACCAGGGTCTGCTTGCGCGAGCGGTCGCCTCGGTACATCCCGCCCACCTGCGGGATGGCGACGTGGCTCTCGTCGACGAAGACGACCCAGTCCTCGGGGAAGTAGTTGAGCAGGGTGAACGGCGGCTCCCCCGCTTCGCGCCCGTCCATCCAGCGCGAGTAGTTCTCGATGCCGGGGCACATGCCCACCTCGCGCAGCATCTCCAGGTCGTAGCGCGTGCGCTGCTCCAGACGCTGAGCCTCGAGCAGCTTGTCCGCCCGCCGCAGCTCGTGAAGCCGACCGGTGAGCTCCTCCTCGATTCCCTCGCACGCGGCGAGCACGCGCTCGCGCGGCGTCACGTAGTGACTGGCCGGATAGAGCACGGTCTCCTCCAGCTCGCCCAGGATCTCCCCGCGCAGCGGATCGACCTGGAGCAGGCTCTCGATCTCGTTGCCGAAGAGCTCGATGCGGGTGACGCGGTTCTGCTCGTAGGCCGGAAAGACCTCGATCACGTCGCCGCGTGCGCGAAAGGTCCCGCGGCGGAAGTCGAGGTTGTTGCGCGGGTACTGGAGCTGGGTCAGGCGCCGCAGGAGGTCCTCGCGCTCGATGGCGTCCCCGACCTGGAGCGACAGCGCCATGCCCTCGTAGTTCGAGGGCGATCCCAGCCCGTAGATGCACGAGACCGACGCGACGATCAAGACGTCGCGGCGTTCGAGCAGCGAGCGCGTCGCACTGTTGCGCAGGCGCTCGATGTTCTCGTTGCGGCTCGCGTCCTTCTCGATGAACGTGTCGGACGAAGGTACGTAGGCCTCGGGCTGGTAGTAGTCGTAGTAGCTGACGAAGTACTCGACCGCGTTGTCCGGGAAGAGCTCGCGGAACTCCGAGTAGAGCTGCGCCGCCAGCGTCTTGTTCGGCGACAGGATCAGCGCCGGCCGGCCCAGCCGCTCGATGACCGCGGCCATCGTGAAGGTCTTGCCCGAGCCCGTGATGCCGAGCAGGCTCTGGTGGGGCTGGCCTTCGCGGATCCAGCCCTCGAGGGCGTCGATCGCCGCGGGCTGGTCACCGGTCGGCTCGAAGGGGCAGACGAGGCGGAACGGGGTCGCGTCGCTCACGCCCGCGAGCATAGCGAGGGCTCGGCGCGGCGCCCGGTCCGAACCACTTTGTCGGTCGTGCGTTACGACCGAGCTGTACGTTCCGCTCGGGTTGCGCGCCCCGGAAGGCGCGCGTACCCTGACGCGTTGCATCGCACGCTCGCGAGCTCTCCCCGCCCATGCGCATCGAGTGCCCCTTCTGCCACACCCAAGCCCGGCTGAGCGAGAGCCAGGAAGGGGCCCAGGTGCGCTGCGGGGGCTGCAAGAAGGTGTACCGAGCGCGCGAGAAGGGCGCGGGCTCTACCGGGAAGTCCCCGGCCCCGTGGCTCGCGATCGGTCTCGCCGGGGGACTCGCGATCGTCCTGATCGTCGCCCTGCGCAACCGTGGCGACGACGACGTCGCCCGCGCGAACGAGCCGCCGCCCCCCCCGCCCCCGACTCCCGTCGCCGTCGTCGTGAGCGAGGAAGAACAGACCGGCTGGGAGTCGACGTCGGTGCGCGCGGCGAGAGCCTTCCACGAACTGGGCCGGGATGCCGACCGCACGGGACTCCTCGCGGAGCTCGCGCCGTCGCTCTCCGGCGAGGAGCGCGATTCCCTGATCGACGTGCTGACCGACCCGGAGGGTCTGGTCGCCGCCTGGGAGCCGTACGAGGGCGAGGTCGTCGACGAAGACGATACGAGCGCCGTCGTGCGCCTCTCGGTCACGCCGGTCGCGGGCGGTGCGGAGAAGCGGACCGTCGAGTGGCGCCTGGCCTGGGCCCGTGACGCGTGGCGGATCAGCGCGTTCGAGGAGTGGCTCAGCGAGGCCGAGCGCCGGCGACGGGAGCGCGGGTACGAGGTCGTCCAGCTCAGCGACGGCTCCGTGGTCCGCGAGCGCGAGCCCGAACCGCTCGAACACCTCGAGGACACACCGCAGGAGCTCCGCGACCGGATCGACGAGCTCTTCGCCACGATGATCGACCTGGACCTGACGGTCGAGGCTTCGCGTGCGGCCGGGGAGATCGCCGAGATCGGCAAACCCGCCATTCCGATCCTCCTCACGCACCTCTACGAGAACGAGCTCGAGACGCAAGCGGATTCCATCCAGGCGAACATCGCCGTCGTCGCCCTTCGAAAGATCACCGGACAGTCGTTCGGATACCAGCCCCAGGCCTTCGTGGGCTCTGCCCTGGGAACCACCGAGGAGCGGCGCACTAGCGCCATCCATCAGTGGTTCGCGTGGTGGTACCGCGAGGGCGAGAGCTTCACCGCTCCCCCCGTCCCCGAGGAGGAGTGAACCAGAGCCATGGACCATC